>JAUNMP010000003.1:0-46961 GCA_030537465.1 bacterium | reverse complement strand
AGGCCCACCTCGCGGCCCTCGACCTCGGCCGCGATCGTCGCCGTGCCGTCAGACGCGGCAAACGAAGAGCCCATGACGACAAGACTGCAGACACCTAGACTCAACAATCTTTTCATACATCAACTCCCACCTTTGCTCAGCATGTCCATTCAGGAGAATCACGTCACCTACGTCAGTCTATACCGGATCAATGCCGTAGCCGATCTCAATAACCTTCGGGATGTCCTGAGAAGAAATCCAATTCCGAGATATCCTCCATCCAGCATATTTCGCCATTTTTCCCATAGAAATCATACTGGAAAAAGTATGCCCGGCTCTCCATCCACGCCTTCTCCGGAAAGACAAGGTATCCCCAGCCCGATCCAGCACTGTAATTGCTCCCCCATGGCGGAAGAGAACAAACCATATCAAAGGGATCTGTTACGAACATTCCCGTACTTGTCGAGACGGCAACCCCGTTGATCTTGCCACTCACCGTCACACTCCCTTTCGCCGTAATCTTGAATGACAAATCAACCAGATCCTCTCCATAGTAGTTCCACGGAGATTTCATATTCGAAAGCCTTGCCGTCGTCGAGACCGGACAATTCCCCCAATAGGAACTGCTCGCATACTCGCTCTGCCAGAAAACACAGTCGACATCGTAGTCCTCCCACGTTTTCGAGTCATACCCCCACCCCGAGGCCCGTCCACGGCCTATGGGCGTATCAATCGACTCTTCGGAGAAATATTCTCCAGAACCCTCCCACAGGAAGCTCTCGATGTCAGGCAGAAAATAGTGACTATGGTCAACCACCTCGACGTAAAGAGGAATCTGGGCATTGCCGATTTTCAGAATGGGCGAGGCGGACAGGACGCACGTAGCCTGCTCATCGTACCCCGTCCCCGAAAACGAGTAGCTTTTCGCCCCAATCGTCAGCTTACCCGAAATCTTGCCCGCCGACGAGACCGTCATCGTCATCGGCCCACGCGAACCATTGACGGACGCAGCACCATAAAAGGTCCCCTGCGCCCATTCGGGAAGAGCCGACACTTCAAACCACAACATCGCCGTATGCGACCATTTAGAGTTGAGAAGACTTGTCGCTTTAATTGTGGCTCGGTAGAATCCCGCTTTCGTCGGCGTGCCGGAAATCTCGCCTGTTGCGGCATTCAGTTTTACTCCGGGAGGCAATCCTGACGCGGTGAATTTCGCAGGATATCCAAGAACGTCAAGCGTGACCTCGCTCTCATAGGACAGGCCAACCATCAGAAACTCAGTCTCACCTTCATTCTCGATATACGGGAAAGACGGCGTGCCGGAAGCGAAGCACTCCAGGCTCGTTTCCCATGCACTAGCCAGATTGGGATTGGTCGAAGCACCACTTGCCACCCCTCCCTCGAAGCTTGGCACGAATCCCGTCAAACCAAGCAAGATTCTGAATGTCGCATGGCGCTTATTGGCCGAGTCGGTAACCTTTATGCAGATTGGGAGCTTACCCGCTGCAGGATAGACTGTCGCCTTCGCCGTCTTACTGCCGTACATCACGGTTGCCGTGGCAGATGTTCCCGTTTTGTTGAAAACAACCCAGAGGCGCCCCACCAGCTCTTCATACTCATCTGCATAGTTGCATCCAAGAGCGTAGACAAACGTCTTGTCGGCATAGCGCGACGCATAGTCCGCCGCCATCGTCCGCGGCGTTCCAATGATTCTACGGCATCCCGACGGCCCACTCCAGTACATAGACCCCGAGAGCGATGAAGCGGACATGTCCAGGTACATACTGCCTAAGTTCTTCACATCGACAGACCCCGCGGCATCCCAACTCGTAGAACAGTAGTTTCCCAGACTGTCCGTACAGGCGGAAACCCGAACACTTCCCCAAACCGTCCCGCTAACGGACTGCTTCATCCCGGTATTGACGCAGCCACTGACCTTCATCGCCCCCGAAGAGACGTTCATCTGGGCCGTCTTGACTTCAGCGACACCGGCGGGACGCCCCTCGGCGTCAAGCAGATAGCAGTCAAACGTCGCGGTCGTCTTCACCGTCGCCGAGAATGCCGTCACTGCTGCCAAAGCCGCAACTGCAAAAACTTTTGCATATGCCAATTTCACAATACCACCTCTGGATTCTACCTTCCAAAAGATTCTGACCAATCAACGTCACGTGCCTTACGGTCTGTCGACCATGAACTGTTCGCCGTCCCAGTCCAAGACGACCTCCTGCACGAAACCCGTGAATTTCCCGTCCTTGGGCGGGAAGTACAGGAACACGGAGAACCGCGAGGCCGTCTCGTCCAGCGGGACGAGAACCGCAGAGCATGTCGCCGAGTAGACGACATCCCTTCCCGACGCGTCCCTCCCCGTCACGAACGTCCCCGTCGCCGTCGCCACGCCGGCGGCGCCGATCTTGAGGGAGACGCCCTCCGCGAGCTGCACGACGCGATTCTGGAACGACGGCGCGAGAGTCCTGAGCGGCTCCTCCCTCCAGCCGTTTCGGAAGGCCGAGAACAAGTCGCAAGAAACGCCTTCGGACGTCAGCACGACCTCGTTTGTCGTCGACAACTTACCCGTCTTCGCGACGATATCGGCCCGGTACATCCCCGACGCGTAGGACTTGAACGAAGGTGCCGACAGCGTCCAGGTCAAACCATCTGCCAGATACCTGCCGCCGATCTTACCGCCTGCGGCGATTGCCAAAGTGGCTGTTCCCGACTTCGAACCTCCGTCAAACGCGCCGACGGCCCAATCGTCAAGCGCGGCAACCCGCACGGGCACCGACGCGAGACCCGCCAACGCCTTGTTGGCCTCGGAAGTCGCGACGACGACCATCGCCCCCTCGGCGGCCTTCGTCGGCACACCGGACACGATGCCCGTCACGGCATCCAGCTTCAGGCCCGCCGGAAGGTTCTTCACCGAGAACCTGACCGGACGGCACGCGTCGTCGACGGACAGGGCCGCCGAGAAGGCGACGCCGACGCGGAGATTGTCGAACAGCGCCCGGTTCTCCTCCGTCAGATAGGGAACGGGCCTCTCGGCATAGTCGGTCTTCAGGCGGAAGACCGCGCGGACGGGGACGTCGTCGTCGCCCACCGTCAACTTCGGCGACAGCGAATAGTCCACCCCGCCGTCGTACTCCCATCCCACGAACACGCTCTTCGAATCCGCCTTGGCCGTCAGCGCGACCGGTCTGCCGGCCATTCCCTGGCCGTATCTCGGATTCATCGACACCGTGCCGCCGCCCGAGCCGGCCAGCTCGGCCCGCACGCCCGGATTGCGGTAGGCGACGCCCGGCTCCGCCCCGCCCGCATGCGGCACGAGCCTGACCAGGGCGAAGAACTCGGGGACGAAGTTCCTGACGTTCGGCGCCCCGTAGACCAGGACCCTGAAAGCTTCCTCGTCCACGAGGACGCTGGTCGCGGTGGACAGTTTATGGCCGTCCGCGAAGGTCGCGGCGACCTTCACGCCGCCCCTTTCGTCCACCGCCAGCGAGACCGGCGCGCCGTCCTCGGCCCGGAACGAGTAGTCTCCCGCGAGAGGCGCGGCCGACGGCGCGCCCGCCCTGTCCTTCCAGACGTTGCGCAGCAGCGCGACGGGGGCCCCGTCCAACTGGCCTTCGACCCTGGCGCACGCCGCGTCGGGCGCCACCTTGGACGTCAAACTGGCGGCGACGAGCCGCAACGTCTTCGGCGCACCGCCGAGCTTTCCGACGGCCTCGACCGTCAGATTGGTCGCCCCCGCGAAGTCGACGGACGCATAGGAATTCGCCGCGAAGGCCCCCGCCGCCCCGTCGGCGGCGACCTTGCCGGAGATCTTGCCGGCCGGCGACACGGTCAGCGAGACCGTGCCGTGGCTGCCATCCCCGTTGTCGACGCGGCCCAGGAACTCGCCCTGCGCCCAGGCCGGCAGCGCGGCCACGCGGAACGTCGAGGAAGCGAGGGCCGTCCCCTTCTTGAAGTAGACCGTCGCGGCGCCCGCCTTCGTCGGCACGCCGGAGACGACGCCCGTCGCCTTGTCGTACTTGAGTCCGGCGGGGAGCCCCGTCACCGTGCAGTCCCGAGTCGCCTGGAGCAGATTCGTCGAAGCGGCCACGCCAACCATGAACGGTCCATAGGCGTCGTCCACGGGAATCGAGGGATCTGTGAAGTTCGCAACCTTCACCTGGACCGTCGCCGTCGTCGACTTCTTCGTATCGAGCGCACTCGTCGCCGTGACGGCGATCTCATATTCGCCAGGGACGGATGGAATGCCCGTGATCACGCCTGACATTGCGTCGATCTTGAGACCCTTAGGCAGATCCTTCGCCGTGAACTTGACCGGCCAAGAGGCCAGGGCAACCTGTGGAGCGATCGTCATCGACGTTCCCGCCTCCACCTGGAACCGTCCCGATTCGTCCGTCTCGATCGTGAGCTCGGGTTCTACTGCGTCCGTCTTCGAACGGAACACCGCCACATACTGCGTATCCTTCGTGGGCGAGACCTTAAGAGCGGCCGCGCTTCCCAGTACGTTGCCTTCGGTGTCCTGCCAGTAGGCCAATGCGCTTCCCGCACCTGGTTTGGCCGTCAATGTCACGACACCGTCTGGCGCGACCTGGGCGGTCGTGGGATCGGTACTGCCACCGGACTTCCAAGCCGGCGACACGGAAACGCTGCCCGTCGCGGAGCCCTCGTTCTTCGCCCTGACGGTCGCAACATTGGCCCGCATGACCTGAAGTGTCTGAACCATCGCCCGCCCATCATTGACGACTCTCAGATCCGCAGGCGCTATCCACCGCGGATCAAGAGACTGGAACTTGACCGTGCAGCTTCCAATTCGACCAGGCGATTCCGCCTGAAGCCGATTGCGGAAATCCAGTTCCCAATCGGACCTGCCATTGACCATCAAAACAGGATTGGGCAAAGGTGCCGCGTCTTCGTTTCCCGTTCGATTGACCTCTTCGAGTTTGATCTGCAACGTGCTGTCCGTCTGACGATAGTTCGCATACAGATCGACCACATCGCCTTCAACGGTCGCCAGATTCTTAACGGCCCCCGAATAGACGACAGGACCCCCTGGCCGTGTCGACCACCCCGCAATGGAATAGCCAGACGGCGCCTTGGACGGCAACGACCGCGAAACATCATAGGTCAACGAGACCAACTCTGTTTCCTCTTCGTCGATTGCGGCAAACAAGGCACGATGGCAGCGGACTTCGTAACCATTCGCCTTCCAAGTCGCTTCAAGGGCATGGCTCACGACATTGGTCACCAGCGTCTCGTTTTCCACGAGCGCCCCTCCACGCGTCCAGCCGACAAACGTATAGCCGGCCCGAAGCGGTGTCGGCAGATCTCCATAGGCATCGCCGAACGCACGGTTCACGGAACCAACCGAGGAACCACGATCGGCCAGGGACACGGAGAACTCGAATGCGCCTCTAGTCTGGACACGACCGCCATATGCGGCCGATGACCATCCCGTCGTACCTGGCAGAGCATAGAGTTTCGTTCCCGCCGGCGCGTCCGTCAGAAACGCGGCATTGGCCGAAGGCGCATTGCCCAGGAAATAGACCGCGACGGCCTGCGGACACGAAGCCAACACACGGTCCCCAAGCTTCGTCACGCCGCCATGGACAACCACCGTTGCGACGGACTTGCCCGCAAGCGCGCCATCCGCAATCTCGCGAATATCGTCACGGATGTAGAGGGGCTCTGGCAATGCGCCGATATAGCCCGTCATCACGCCATTCACGACAACTGGCCCTCCCCAAACCGCATAGAGCGTAACCACCGCATCCTTCTGGGCGCTGAGATTCCTGACCGACTCTCCGTCGGCATAGGACGTGACTTCACTCGAGGCGACAGTCGCCCAGCCCAGGAAATCGTACCCTGTCCGCGTAAACCGATTGGCGGAAAGCGCCTTTGACTGATCATATGTCATCGATTCGTCGGACATCGTACCCGTACCGCCGTTCGCGTTGAAGCGAACCTTGTACGGATTCGCCGTCCACTGCGCGTAGAGCGTCACAGATCCATTCGAGGACGAGGTCAGGTTCTTGACCGAGACTCCGTTGGAATACACGACGCTTCCGCTGCGGGAAGTCGACCACCCCGCGAACGTATAGCCCGTGCGCGTAAAAAGATTCGCCGACAGAGACTTCGCCGAATCATAGGAACAAGACAGATTCGACATCGAACCCGTTCCGCCATTGGCGTCGAATTTCACCGAATAGGCATTCGCCGTCCACTTGGCATAGAGGGTCACGTTCCCATTGTGCTCTGCGGTCAGATTCTTCACCGACGCGCAGTTGGAATAGGCCACGGAACCGCCAGACGATGTCGCCCACCCGGCGAACGTGTAGCCCGTGCGCGAGAAACCACTGGCCGGCAACGTCGACGCCGTATCGTAGGTACAGGCAAGCGAGGATGTCGATCCACTGCCGCCGTTGGCATTGAAAGAGACCGTATACGTGTTGGCCGCCCACTTGGCATACAGCGTAACCGTCGATCCAGAGGAGGCCGTCAGATTCTTGACGCTGGCGCCATTCGAATAGGCCACGCTTCCGCTGGACGATGTCGCCCAGCCGGAGAAGCGATATCCGGTCCGTGAGAATCCATTGGAACGGAGAGCCTGCGCCAGCCCATAGGTGAAGCTTTGAGATGACATCGATCCCGAACCACCGTTCGCGTCATACGCCACCGTATAGGGATTCCCGGTCCAGACCGCATACAACGTCACCGTGCCGTTGTAGGTCGACGTCAGGTTCCAAACAGAACTTCCATCCCCATAAACAGCAGACCCTCCCGACGACGTGGCCCATCCCGAGAAGTAATATCCCGTTCGCGAAAAACCGTTGGCCGACAGTGTCGCATAGGCATCGTATGTACAGGACACTGCTGACATCGACCCCGAGCCGCCATTCGCATTGAAGGCGATGGTGTAGGGATTGGCCGTCCACTGCGCGTAGAGCGTATGCGAACTGTTCGACGCGAGCGACGACCAATCGTACTTGCGCGTTCCGCCCGACGACGAGGTGTACCATCCCGCGAACGAATACCCCGTCCGCGACGGTGTCGGCAGAGAACCGTAGCTCCCACCATACGACACTGAAATCGAAGACGTCCCACAGGACCCGCCATTGGCATTCAGGCTCACCGTGTAGGTGATGATCGACCAATGCGCATACAGCGTCTGGGACGAGGTAATTCCGACTGCCGAACTGGAATAGACCCGCGAACCGCCGGAAGAAGAGGTATACCAACCGTCAAACGTGTAGCCCGTCCGCGTAGGCGTCGGCAAATCGCCATAGCTCGAATCGTAGGTCACGGTCTTTGAAGAGGTCGACGAGCTTCCACCGTTCGCGTCGAAGTAGACCGTGTAGTTATTGGCCGTCCAATGCGCATAGAGCGTATGCGACGAATTGCTGTAAAGCGAAGAAGAAGACGTCACGCGCGTCCCCCCCCAGGCCGACGTATACCATCCGGCAAAGGTATAGCCGGTGCGCGACGGCGTCGGCAGCCACCCATAAGTCGAATCGGCCGTCGCCGACTGAGACGACGAGGAGCAATACCCTCCATTGGCATCGAAATAGACGGAAAAGGGAACGGCCTCCCAAGTGGCGACAAGTGCGGAACGGCCACAGATGTCAAGCATCTCTCCTGGCTGACGGATTCCGACAAGGCCTCCGCAATCCACGCCCTTGCACGAAAAATAGGAATATCCACAATAACAGCAGCTATAATATTCCCACCCTGCGAATTTATAACCAGGACGCGTGTAGGGACAAGATGGTGCGGGATAGTCATCCCATGACAGATATTCGTACAATCGTTGACTTCCGCTGGCACCTCCTGGATCCATGACAACAGGGATGTCGTCATAGTCATCATTGTCATCCATGGCGGTTAAGTGCGAAGCATAAAAGCTCGTCCGGTAACTCGTTGGCCAGGTCGGGATCGGCGTCCAGACCTGTTCCATGTAAATCGTCATCGTCTCGGGATACCAGGGATCCATATAATCCTGGAGTAGGATTTCCTCCCCTGGATAGAAGATCTCGTCCGAATCGAAGCAGCATCCGGAAATCCGCCAACCCTTGAACCTATAACCCGTCCGCTTTGTCGTAACATTGGGGAAAGTATAATAGTTCTCGCCGCAGGAACTGATGGAAACTCTTGTATCGCCAATCTTTCCCGTGGCAGTCTTGCAGGAGATGCCATAAAGCGTCGAGGCCCCTTCAAGAGGCAAGACACTTGTCGCCAGCACAACCGCCGCCGCACAGGCGGCCACGCGCATGGCATGGTACTTTGCCCAAGACGAACTTCTCCTCGCCTCGGGAAGCGCGGCGACTTCGTCGTCGATTCGGGCGCAGGTCTGGACATCGCCCAGAAGGCGGCAGCAGGTTCCATAGAGGAGCTTGGCTTCCACGTTGTCGGGCGTCTCCGCCAGCAGTTCCCTCAATGCGATGACGGCATCATCCAGTTCGCCCCCCCGCATCAATGCCTTGATTTCAGAAATTTCCATTGTCCACCTCCTCTTCCTCAAACATCCAACATCTCTGATAGAATTCGCTTCATCTCAATCTTACGCACACAGAACCGATTCTCCGTCAGCGACCCCGTTGTACTCAGCGCTGCGGCGCTACAGCCCGCTCGGCATTCGGCGGCCTTGGGGCACTTCGCGCAGGATCCCGTCAACTTCCCGGGCTTCCCACGGAACCGCGGGAACGAGAATTCGTCTTCCCAGATCGTCCTAAGCGGACGCCGCCTCAGATTATCCTCCACGAACTCACTCCCCAGCGACAAACAGGGCAAGACATCTCCGTTGGCACGAATGCCAATGACATGCCGCCCCGCCGGACAACCCTTCCACGTCTGGTGCAGGAAGGCAAATTCCGGAGCCAGCGGAAAATAGCCGAAGTCATCCATCAGCCCCAAATTCAATCGATTCCCATAGTCCGTCTGGCACTTCTTGACTTGTTCCACATACCATTCGAACTGCCCTTCCGACAATAACAGCGAATCATCGAATCGTTCTCCGGCCTTGTGGGCAACCTGGATCTGCCAGACAATCGGTGAATCAAGGAACATCTCCGCGAACCGGTCGAAGTCCGCAAGATTGCGTGACGTGAACGTCGTAATCGCCGTCGCCTGACAGCTTCCATCGGTGACCAGGTCGTCCAAGAACTGTCGGCATTTGGCAAAACCGTCCACCCCACGGGTCCTCTTGAAAGTCTCCGGCGTGGCCCCGTCAAAGCTGACCCCGACCGCACGCGGGCCTAGAGTCTTGATCTGTTCCCGTACCGCATCCGTCACCAGCAGGCCATTGGTGACCAGCTGAAGCTGCATGCCATTTGCACGGACGGACTCGGCAATCTCGTACCAGTCCTTCCGCATCAGAAATTCGCCGCCGAGTATCGTCACCGTCCCACATCCCAGGGCAGCCAGATCGTACATCACCTGCCGCATCTCGGCAAGCGACATCTCGTCCTCGCGGGCGCAACCCGAGGCGGAGGCGCAATGCGGGCATCGGAGATTACAGCGGTTTGTAATCTCGACAACGGCAAAGTTCAACTGGAAATTGTTGTGTTGCAATATCTCCCCTCCCTCTGGGACCTCCCCATATTACGTCAAGCATCCACCCTGCCACACACGTAACCGAATGCGTTCATTGTCGCACTTCCCCGATTCCAACACAAATGTCCAGTTGAAAGTCTCGCACGCGCATCATTCAATTGTCGGCAGAAGCACTCTCCGCAGGCATCCATGGTAGGTCTTTGAGTAGGGTATCACCAGCCAAGACCAGAAGTCCCCCTCGGCATCCAGAAAGGCGGTTCCCGACGCTGTGACCTTCTCCCCTTCAAGAGTTCCCGCAAAAGTCACCTTACCCGCAAAGGTCATCTTGGCCGTGACGCCCTCAACATCTCCCAGTGCCGTGACGGTCGTCGGAAAGACCGGCACGAGAATCTTATCCTTCCAGGCATCCCGACGCAGGTCCAGCAACATATCCTCCCCCAAGCCATTCGCCATGGAACAACCACGATAGTCGATTCCGTCCGCCACCCATCCAGGCGTAACCTGCAACACGATGTCCTTAGTCATCTTGCCGCTCTTGGCAACCACCACCACCTCAAAGAAGCCACCCTCTTCCTCGTCGGATTTCTGGAAGGACGTATAACCTGTCGCATTAAACGTCCAATTCGTCCCATAGAGGGCAAATTTCCCTGAGATTTTACCTGCTTCCGTCACGGTCATGCTCGCCACACCAACACCATTGGTCATGGCACCATCTTCGGAGATCTCCGCCGCGAAGCCAGAGAATGTCCCCTGCGCCCATGGTTCTAGCGGCAGAACCACCATCTCGATTATGAAGACCCCACTGGACTTGCCCGCAGTTGTGACGGTGATTTTGGCCTGGGCCGGAATACGCGTGACCTTGTCGGCCGCAAACTTGGAAGCCGCCGTCGGTGTTCCAGAAATGACATATTCCTTTGTTTTCTTATCCTGGACCAGCTTGAGTCCAGCCGGCAGACCAGCCACCTTGACGGTTGTCTCGGACAGCGCCGAGGCGACAATTGGCCACTGCACTGCAATACCGCACATGTTCGTCCAAACCGTGGATTCTGCAGACGAAATCTCCATACCATCCACTGCCAGGCCAATGGAGTCCGCATCCTCCTCTGCTGTCACGAAGCTCGCCGTCAGCGTCTGTTCGGAAGTCTCCGTCATGACATACGAATACGAGGCCGACTTCGACAACAGCGTATCGCCGTCAAACCAGCCCACGAAGACACTCTTGACCGCTCCCGTCTTTTCATTCGCCTTGGAATCGGCAGTCGCCTTGATTGAAACCTTCTTATTCGCGACATAGGCACCAGAGCCTGTTGTCTTTCCGGTTCCCGTTCCTTCAACCTGAAGCACCAGTCTCCGCAGTTCGTCAATGATGAATGTCGCTGTCGCCATGTGTGTCACGGTCTTAGCGGTATCCGGATCCTTGACCGACATCGTGAAATAGACCGTGCTGGCCCCTGGCTTGGTCGGCGTTCCCGTGATATGGCCTGTCACCTTGTCGAACTTCAAACCAGCCGGCAAGCCACTCACCGCCCAGTTGGCTGCGCACGTGAGAGTGAAGTCGACAGGAGATCCGGGGATGAACGGTCCATAGACATCCTGAAGGCCCTCGGGCAGGTCCTCGCTGACGGAAATCAAGTCATCGGTATAGTTTGCGATCTTGATGCGAATCGTCTCGGACATCGTCGCCTTCGCCTGATTCTTCACCGTGAACACCACGTCATAGAGGCCTGGTGCAGATGGCGTTCCTGTGATCGTCAGCGACTTCGCATCGAATTTTAGACCTGCCGGCAGCCCCTTCGCCGTGACAACAGGGAGAGACAAAGACTCAACTTTCAACACCAAAGGCTCAATGGTCTCTCCTGCCGTGTATCCTTCTTTCGGAGTCTCACAGAAAACTGCCATGGCAGAGACCACGTCCTCCGTCTTCGGGACAAAACGCGCATAGACCGTCGAATCCTCTGCAGGGACGATATAGGTGATCGTTGCCGTACGATAGTCAATAGCTCCCTCGAGAGGATCGGCATATGTCCCCGTTTTCTCGTCGTAGGCGCCATACCAGCCAGCGAAGACAAAATCCGTCACCGGCTTCGCCGTCAGCTTGACGGACGCACCCGCAGGATAGGCACCACCACCGAGAACCGTTCCTCCACCCGAACCAACATCGACGACGAGCTTGTTCTTATGCGGACGATAGTTGGCGGCAATGGCAAAGGTTTCCCGCAACGTCCGGGCATTGTCATGGAGTTCCGTTCCCAGGGGCTCACCATTGTCGTCAATCATCAGCTCCTCTTCCGACTCTCCCATGATGACACTCAACTCTGGAGTGGAGAAAAAAGGCGCCTCGATGCTCATGTCTGAACCTTCGAACCCATCCCAATTGTAACCCATGATGGTGTAGTACCGACAATCCTTCAATTCGAAGTAGTGTGCAGATGAATGGCGGAACAACTGCGGCCCCACCTCAAACCTTTTTTCGTTCATCTGGTCACGATCGGCATGGCCGGCCCCCATATTATGCCCCACCTCATGCGTCATTGTATGATCAAGCGCAACTTCGCTGATGGCGCAGAAGTTGAAGGCGTGGTCGGCGAAATCATCGTACGTGCCCAGCTGGGCGGCATCAAGGCTGTATCCGAGACCAACCATACCCCCACCGAGTTCCTCCATGCCATTATCCACCAGAATCGTCACGATGTCGGCAGAAACCAGATCACGGGTGGCTCGCAGATCCTTCCAGACGGTCGACGAACTCTCCGTCGCATAATCCAGCAACTTGTCGAAATCGACAATCGACTGCCCTCCATCATTAGTTCGAACCGTCTTGGCATCGAAGTCGATCGCCTTGACACCCGCCAGACGGAAACGGAACTCCTCCAGACCGGAATTATCCAGCGCCAGATTCATCTTCTCCACGCATTCGGCCGCGAACACGTCGATTCCGCCATCACGGTATTCCTCCTGCTCCCCTAGCCAAGCTTGGGCAGACTTATCATAGGCCACCAGAATATCCACGACATTGGTCTCCACCTCCCCACGGGCCAGCCACTTGGCCTTCATCGTGGCAAACGAAGTGTCCGACGTCACAATCTTGGCCGATTTTCCAGTTGCCTTCGTCGTAACAGGAAGCTTCTTCGTGCGGCAGGGCAGCCGCCGCGACCGAAGCTCAGGGACCTGCTCGCGTACAGACAAACCTTTTGCGTTTCGCGTAACGGAGAAGAGATGTCCGGTCTTCAGATCCTGAATCTTGGCCACAAAACCATCCGCGGTACCAACCACGACCGCATTCTTCAATCCCCCCAAGCCCTCACAGGTCGCGGAAAAGGAGGCATGCCCCGTCACCGAAGACCGTCGGGACCCTAGCGCCAACACAAACTCGGCACCGTCAAACGCAGGAACGACAAGTCGTCCACCTGAGACAAGCCGGGAATCCCCACACTCCGAAGCGGGCACTGAGCATTCACGCAATACGCCGGCAGGAAGCCAGTATGCAGACAAAAGAACAAGTGATGCAAAAACACACTCAACGATTTTCATTCTCCAGTTCCTTTCGCTGGTAGTATACCATAAAACCACGAAGCCGAACCGCTAGGAATCGGTTCGGCTTCTAAGCAAGGTTAGAAAGAATACTGCAGAAATCTGGTCACGGAATCATCTCCCGTGGACACCCTATTATATGCGCACATTCCAACCCGCTGACAACTATTTAAAAGTTTTTTCTTTCCCCGACTACGGGCGACCTCAATCATCGTCATCGTCAGGATCCTTGGGCGTTCCACTGAAGTCCTCCTCATCATCTGGGTCATCTGGATTCTCCGCCACCCACTCGTCAAGAGCCTTCTTAGCCTCCTCGATGCTCTGGAAAGCGTCCTCCGAGTCGATGATGTCTGGCAGAGATTCCGCAAGCAACTTTTGCTTCGCCTCCGACGTACCATTCTCAAGAACAGCAACAAGGGTATCATACTGCACAGAATTACGCATATCGTTATCAACAATGTCAAATAACGACTCAAGGGCGTCAGAATCCCTCACATAGCGGGAGAAGGCCTTGATCATTTCGGACTTCTCCAAATCGCTCAACGTCTCATCGTCCACGGATTCGACGATTTCGTCCATGGCCTCTTCACGCACCTCTGGGTCGCCTGATGCCAGGTATCCCGCCAACTGATCGACACCATCGCTCCCCAATTCGCTCAGGGCCTCAATCGCGGCCATATGCAGAACCGAGGGAATGCCGTCCGGCCATTCATTGGAATTCTGCATGCTCTTCACCAACGCGCGAATCTTGTCCTTGTCCAAAGGATCCATCGCGTCGCGCAATGCCTGCAGAAGAGCCTTGTAGGCCGCCGACAACTTCTCCTCGTCGTCCTTTGGGATCTCAATCTTGAAGGACCCCTCCTTGTTCTTGATGCGCGTGACAAACTCCCTTTTACGGTTCTGGGAAGTCTTCTTCACCGTTTTCCTTCTGTCGCCCTGAACCTGTCGAACACTCTTCTTTCCCGTCCCGGCAGGCTTCGGCGCCATTGAGAAATACACAACTCCGGCAATCCCGCAAAACAAAACCACCAAGAGCGCATAGATTTTCGTTTTCTTACTCATACTATACGAGTATATGCCGTGAATCCAAGATAATGACAAAGAATTTCAAGGGACGTCCTTGGGGGAATAAAACACATTGTGCTCCGCGTCATCGACTCAATATATGAACATATGACTTCAACGCAGACGCCCCCTGGAGCACTTGACCCTCCAGGAAACGATTACCGGTCACTTTTCACTCGTCGGATTTTTCCTCTGTCGACGCTTTCCTCAGAGTCATTTTTTTAAACGAAACTGTATACGTTCCCGCTGGCATGTCATCATTCACCGTCAATACTCGCCCGTGTTGATGCAGAACTGGACTTCCATCTGGATAGAACCAATTGACCCGTACACCCGACTGATTCGGCTTGACGTGGATTTTAACGCTCGTCCCCCAATCTTGAATGCCCGTGTTTGGCTCCATCCAAACTACCGATCCATCCTCCGACTTGATCTGTATCTGGCGCTGCGTCGATTTCAGAACTTCCTGAAGCGGTACGCGATCTGCGAGCCCTTCGAGGTAGTCCTTGAGCACCAGCTCAAGCGCGTTCACGAATTCTCCGACTACCGAAGGATGCTTCTTGCCAGGCATCAAACCACGACGACCAATGAAACTCAATCGCACGTCATTGTTCGTCTGTGTCTGCGGCCAGTAGACACCCATCAGCGGATAACGAACAGGCTGCTGCCGCGGCAAAGACTTCAAAAATTCGACCTGGCACTCCTGGACCTTCGAGACATTCGTCTCGTTGATATGCGCCTCAACAAGATAGATGCCCGTTCCCCTTACCCACTTGTGGAAGGCCTCCGTCTCAAGTGCCCTACGCATGATCTGGCAGTACTTGCAATCTTCCTCGCCTGCGAAGAGGATGATCGGCCGATGTTTTTCGCACGCCGCCGCAAATGCACGCGGGAAATCGATTGTCCATTGCTCAGCCATTACAGATGTATTCGTATTATTCCCAGTCCCCACCACCCGTTCAATGACAACCGGCTCTCTTTCCGTCATTTGATCGGCTACGCGACTGGTCTGCCAATGGACATATCCGCCCCATCCGCAGCAGCCCACCGCCACAAGAACCGCACCGAGGAACGGCCACCGCACCGAAAGCCACCGATTCGGACGAAACACGAGCCAGACTGTCGGAACGAACAGAACAAGGTCGCGTACGAGCGCAGCCATAAGACTATCCTCCCCGCCCCCGTCGCCGAAGCACCCACACGAAATCTTCAACCCTCGCACAAGTCCCTGCGTCAGACCGATGAAGAACATTCCCAACAATCCGAGAATCAGTAGCGCCGCCTCTCGCGACCAACATGTCGCAATCAACATAAGGCCCGCCAGCAGTTCAACCATTGGCAACACAAGCGCAAAAAGACCAACGCAAAAATCGGGCAGTATCCGATATGCCGCCACCTGTACCGCAAAAACCGCCGGCTCCTGGATCTTCCCATACGCCGCATAGATGAAGATACCTCCCAAGACGAGTCTCAAGACCGCGTCTAAGACAGACAACCCAATCTCTCCCCGCCGCGTCAATTTCCAGCCTCCTCATTCGTGGTCGTCACCCCACTGCCCAACCATGGCACGCGCTGTTCTTCATACACACGGAAATTATTCAGCATACCGAGCACGATCGCAGTCAACACCAAACCGATCAGAACCCAGATGTTCCAACCGGTCCGCACCGAAAATAATTCTTTATACGACATCTTATTCCTCGTTTGACACCTGCACGTTGAACGGAGCCGAGAACGACCAGTTTCGGGTCGTTGTGCGCTTTGTCGCTTCGTTGTAATCCGTCAAGTTCACCTTCTGCGTCACAAAACCCGCGCCAATCGTCTTGGCCGCAAGCGGCGCCGCTTCGTCTCGCGCGAGTACGAAGACGCCAAAATGCTTCAATCCCGCAATCTCCTTCTGGGCGGCACCGTCTTCGCGCTCGCTCCACAGGGAACAACTGCCCGAATAGAGCCCCGTCGCACGCGCAAACTTAATCTGCACCTTGCACGGATTCACGCTCGCCGCGAAATCGACAAGCGCACCTGTCTTCACCAGCTTGTTCTTCTCCGCCAGAACCGTGTCGCCTGTCAGGTCAAGTCCGAACCCGTTCGGTTCAACGGCGGACGAATAGACGAATCCCTCGGGCAACGCTTCCTTCGGGAATTCGGCAATCGACGCCGTACCAACCGCCAATGCCGCACTCTTGTAATAGGTCTGCAGATTGAAGATCTGGTCATACCAGCCACCGCAGGGCACAATCTTCAGCTGGTAGCCCTCTTTGCCCGCATACGTCAACGCCGCATTGTCGTTGTTCCACACGAGCGCCTCCGGCCGCGCCACGACCTGCGTTGTCGCTCCGCTCGGCAAATCCGTGCCCGCCTGCGCCGTCAAGCGCAGGAAGCCGCCGAAACAACACGGATTCTTCGCAAAGTACACCGGCAGCCAAAGCGAATATCCGTTCAGCGAAGACGAATCCGCGAGCAGTCCGCACGCCGCCACCGAACACGAGATCTTGGTCGTTCCATCCGCCAGCATCCCCGCCACCTTGGCCGTGCCCTTGTTGTCGATCGTCACCGTGAGATAGCCGTTGCCCGTCGGCACGCCATCCGCCGCCGTCACCCCTTGCGGCACAAGCGCAAACGTGTAGTAGCCCGTGAAGTTGGTCACGGCCGTCAGATAGTCCTGGATCTTCGCATTCTGACGGAACAGGGCGCCCTCATAGCCGATGTTCGTCTGAACACCCTTGTTGTTGGCGTCCGGCACATTCATGTACAGTTCGACCTCGCCGTACCCCTTCTGCCAATCGCCGTCGCCATCGGTCCGACCGCGAGACACCCCCACGCACAGCCGATTCGTGTATACGACATTGTTCACCTTCTGTACGAGTTCGAACGTCTTGACACAAGTCTTCTCCTTCACGACATCCCATCCCGTGGCCTTGAACGTGTAGGTCTTGCCCGCCAGCATCACCTTCGCCGAAAGGACCGCCTTCTCGGGCACCGCCGTCGATGCTGTGAACGTCACGGACGCCAACTGCGGCAGTCCATTCGTGAGCGAGCCCTCTTCCGCCTGCAGCACACCGTAGAACGTACCCGACTCCAACGGCACCGTCTCCGTCGTCGTCGTCGCAACCTTCGGCTGCTTGGCCGCATACGTCGTAGCCGCCGTCGTGCCCGCCGTCGAGACTTCCGTCAGCGTAATCGTGCAGGTGTCGCCGCCCACGAAGGTGGCCGGGTACTCGTTTGCACCCAACTCGTCCGCCGGCAGGGCCGCCAGTTTCACCGCAAATGTCTTGTTCCCGTCATACGTGGCAACAAGATCGGGAATCGTCTTGAGCGTAATCGTCTTCGCCTTGTTGTCGCCGTCCACCCATTCGAGCACGCCTTCCTGTGCCACATAGTCTTCACCCGCCTTCGCCGTACCGTCGACCGTCGTGTACTTCACGCGCACCACACCGGCCTTTGCCGTGCGATTGACCGTCAGCACGATGCTCGGCGCATTCTCCTTCGCGCTGAGTGCCGTCTTTGCCAGCTTGATCGCGCCCACGTTCGCAAAAGAACCCGCCAAGGTGTAGGAGCCCCCCGCCTTCGCCTCCGTTCCATGCTTGACGGTGAGGATGTACTTCGCCGCAGACTTCGGCAGCGTCAACTGATGGACCTTCGTGACATTTTCCACAATCGTCCCCACCAGCGCATTCGTGATCGAGAAGACCGCGTCGCCCGTCACGTCGCGCAGCTCGAGTTCATAATAGGAACCGTCGGTACCCGTCAACGCAAAATTGTCCGCGTGGTCCGTCGGCCAGAGCGTACGCGCCATCGTCGTCTCCGTGGCCTTGAGCGTCCACGCCGTCGCCGTCGCTGCACTGTCGTCCTTGGGATCGAACGTGTCGGAATAGTAGACATCGACCACCGTCGGCGTCGTACCCGCCGCCACATCCACCTGCTGCGCCGCCGGCGTCGAGAAGCCGCTCACCGCGCCGAACTTCACCGTCTGCGCGCCGCTCACCAACACCGAACTGCCACCCGGATACTTCACCGTCTCGCTCCCGAGCGAGAACGTGCCGTCTGGCGTGCCGTACGTGTTGACCGTCAGCATGCCAAGGACCGCTCCCTCCAGAGAATAGGCCTTCGCATGGACCTTGTAGGCCGGATAGTCAAGCCCCTGCCCCTCGGCAACCGAAAGTCGGATGTAGTAAGTCGCATTCGCCGTCGCCGCAAAGGAAAGCGCCTCGCCTGCACCGGCATTCACGTCGCCGAGGGTCAGTACCTCTCGCTCGGAGGTGCCGCTCAATGTAAAGACTTCTGCCTTGAGGGAATTGAACGCCGCAGCTGGATCCTGCAACGAAACGCGCAACGAATAAACGAGTCCCTTGCGCCCGGCGATCCGAAACACGTCCGCCCAGTCCGTTCGGCCGAGCCGATGCCAGCCGTTCCCTTCGGCATCCAGCGTCTCGGGAGCATCCGTCGCTTCACCCGGCACCGGCGCCAGCGCCGTTGCACGAACGGGTTCATCGTCGGCCCGGTCCCACGCATCCGGCGATCCATCCAGGCTCGTAACGCGCATCAGCTGGATTTGCGCCGTCGTGTCGCTCGGCTCTTCATACAGTTCGTCTGCCAGGTACTGGCACACGCCCACAAAATAGACGCCATCAGCCGGCACGGTGAAGGCCCCGCGCACATTGGAAGTCTGCCCGTCACCCCTGTTCTCGCCCAGCACATTGCCTTTCGCATCGTAAAGGCGCATCAACAAGTTCGTCGCCGCCCCTGTTGTCTCCGCCAGCAGACGATCCCCCTTGACGGCCGTGAAACGAAACAACGAGGCATCGATAATCGCGTCATAGACCCCGTTCGTCGTGTTGTCAAGGACGCTCAACGCGCCGGCGATGAACGTCTGCGCCGGGCCGTCGACCACGAGATCGACCGCCGTATGTTCTTCCATCGCGCGCGCGGCTAAGAGCTGATAGGAAAGTTCAAATGCCCCTCCCTCCCCGGTTTCACCTTCGGCCGTCTCGGGGTCATCCCCGCTCACGACAAGCGAAAAGTAACCCGTTTCATTCGGCACCACATAGATGCCCGTATCCTTTTCATCCGCATCAAATGCAGGATCGTCGTAGACAAGGCAGGTCGGCGCTTCCTTCGTCTCATCCGACGGATCTTCTCCGTCGATTGCAAGGTCCAGCACGTTGTTCGTCGTTCCGCCACCTGTCGTGAAATGGTACATCCGCCCCGCAAGCAGGCGCGCGCGTAGGTAGTATTCATTGTTCGTCTGCAACTTGCGTTTGACCGTCGAGCCCGTCAACGACGGCGAAAGCGTCAGCGGATTCTGCTCACGTCCCTGCGGAATCACCACACCTTGCTGAAAATGCACCGTCAACGAATCGCCCACATCTCCGCTGACTTCGATGTAGTAGGTCCATTCCTTCGGGTCGCTCTCAGCTGGATCGTCTTCATCAATGTACCACTCGTCTGCATAGAGGATGAGACGCTGTTCGAATCCGGGTTCTTCCATCTCCTCGAAATCGGCCGACGGACCATCCGCGTCACTGTCGTCGTCCACTTCGGCCGCATAGGTCGTCACGGACATCGTCTCGTTCGTACCGACGCCTTCGGTCCACACCGTGTAGGAATAACCGCGCTGGAGCTTGGCCTTGAAGAAATACACGCCCTGTGTCGAATCGTAGCGATCGCCCTTTTCTTCGACGTCAAGATCATAGAACGGCACCAGCTTCACCGTGCGAACGACGCCAGCCGAAGTGATTTTGATAGACTCAGCATGCTCTTCGCAATTCGCCGGTTCGGCCCGGAGACCGCTCGCACCGGCAACGATACACACCAAAAACGCGATGAATTTCTTCATGTCACACTCTTCCCATGCGATTTTAAGGCGCCACGCCCCAATCATCCAGCCACCAGTCCACCGCACCCTGATCGATGCCGAGCAGATTGAACGGCGCCGAGAAGGTCCACTTCCGCGTCTTCTTGACACCCTTGGGGTCGACATCCGTCAACGTCATGGCCTGCGTGAAGAAGCCCGGCGCCACCACCTCTTCCACAAGCGGAGAAGCAGCGTCACGCGCCAGCACGGCCACACCGTTGAACTTCAGACCCTTGATCTGCTTCTGCGTCACACCGTCCGAACCAATAGACCACACCATGAAAGTGCCGTTCACAAGCCCCGTCGCACGCGCAAACTTCACCGTCACGCCGCTCGGATTCACGCTCGGCTCAAGATCGAAGAGCTTGCCAGCCTTGACCAGGACCTGCTTCTCGGCAGTAATGTTATTGCCGACCACATCGACCGCCTGACCGTTCGGCCCGACATCCGCCACTAGCGTATTGCCCGTTGCGACGAATTCGGCGGGATAGTCCGTCACATCGGCGGTGCCGATCTCGAACGCACGGCTCAGATAGTAGGTCTGCAGATTGACCACGCGATCGTACCAACCGCCAACAGGTGCCAACGCGAGCTGATATCCCGCCTGGTTGTCGTACGCCAACGCCGGGTTGTCATTGTTCCACAGGAGCGGGTTCGCCGAATCCACCACCACGACGCCGTCCGCACGGCTATGCAAACGCAGCGTTCCGCCGAAGCAATACGGCGACTTGGAAAGGAACAGCGGCACGTGCAACGCCAAGCCATTTGACGAGGCGTCGTTCACGACAAGACCGCAGGCCGCCGATGAAAGCGAGATCTTCGTCTGGCCGTCCGCCAGCAGGCCCGCGACTTTCGCCGTGCCCTTCGCGTCGACTGTCAGCGTCAGATACCCGTTGCCCGCCGGCACGCCATCGTCGATGACGGCATTGGGGGCCAAAGCCACCGTGTAGTAGCCCGCGAAATTCGTCACCGCAGTCAGGTAGTTCTGAATCTTCGCGTTGTTCCGAAAGAGCCGGCCCGTGTAGCGAATGCCCTTCTGGGCGCCCTTGCCGTTTGCATCCGGCACGTTCATCGTGAGTTCAACGTCCGCACCAGCCCTGAGCCAGTCGTCCGCCGACGCCGTCTCCCCCTTCGCCGCACAGACCATCAGCGTATTCGTGTAATTCACGCCAGCGATCTTCTGCACGAGCGTCATCGTCTGGACGGCTTCCGTTGCATCGCTCGCCGCCTCATCCCACCCCGTGGCCGAGAAGGCATACGTCTTGCCCGCAATCAGAACCTTGGCGGCGAGCTTGGCCGGTTCCTTTGACGCCGTGAAGGTCACGGACGCCAGACGCATCTGTCCGTTCGTCAACGCCGCACCGTCTTCGGCCAGCACCCCGTAGAACGTACCGGATTCAAGTGGCGCGACTTCGGTCTGGACCGTCGCCGGCTTCACCGCGTACTTCTTGTACGCGTCGGCCACTGTCGCACCCTCTTTCGCCGTTTCCTTCAACGTGATCGTGCAGGTGTCGCCCCCGACAATCGTGCCCGGATATTCCTCACTCGTACGCTCGCTCGCATCGAGTTCCTTGAGCTGGACCGCAAAGGTCTTATCGGCCCCCTCGAAAGTCGGGAGCAAGTCGGGAATCAGCCTCACCGTAATCGTCTTCGGTTTGTTGTCACCGTCCCCCCACTCAAGGATGCCGTTCTGCGCCACATAGTCGACTCCCGGTTGCGCCGTTCCAGCCACCGTGCCGTACTTGATGCGCACCACGCCGTCCTTCGCCGTGCGATTGACCGTCACGACCACACTCGCCGCATCTTCCTTGACGCTCAACGCGGTCTTCGCCAGCTTGAGCGAACCCACATTGGCGAAGAAACCCGCCAGTGTGTAGGACCCATCCACAGGTGCCGCATTCGCATGCGTGACCTTCAGATAGTATTTCGCCTTCGAGGTCGGAAGCAGAAGCTGCTTGACGGACGTCACCTTGTCGGCCAGCTTCCCTTTTTCCTCGTTCGAAATCGTAAACACGGCGTCACCCGTCACGTCCTTGAGTGCGATGTCGAAGAACTGGCCGTCTTTGCCGGTGATGACGAAGTTGTCTTCCGGATCAACCTTCCAGAACGTCCGCGGCAACGTCGTCTCCGTGTTCTTGAGCGTCCAGGCCGTCGCCCCCTTGTACGTGTCGTCCTTCGGATCGAACGTGTCGGAGTAGTAGCGGTCGAGGATCGTCGGCGTCTTGCCGCTCTTCACAACGACCGATTCGGCCGCCGGTGCCGAAAAACCCTTGACGGCACCATACTTGACCGTGTGCGCAGAGCCCGCAACCAGCACGGACGAGCCGCCTTTGTACTTGACCGTTTCCTTGTCGAGCGTAAACGTACCCGTCGTCACACCGAAAGTGTTGAC
Organism: bacterium; assembly: GCA_030537465.1. Classification (GTDB taxonomy): domain Bacteria; phylum Verrucomicrobiota; class Kiritimatiellia; order RFP12; family UBA1067; genus RUG572. Next base: position 24,591 of record JAUNMP010000003.1, on the reverse strand, counting down.
CGTCAGGCTTCCCAAGGCCTCTCCGTTCGCGGCAACGGCCTTCGCATGAAGCTTGTACTTTGGATAGTCGAGCCCGCGGCCGCCAGCCACGGAAATCCGCACGTAGTAGGTGCCGCTCACGGTCGCCGTGAAGGTCAGCGGCGAGTCGGACGATGCATTGATGTCTCCCACTGTCAGCTCGTGCAGCTCCTTCGTGCCGCTCAGGATGTAGACCTCAGCCGCCAGAGAATTGAAGGCCGTCGAAGGCGAAGCCAGAGAAGCCCGCAGCGAATACGTCACTCCTTTACGCGCCCCGATCATAAACACGTCGTACCAGTCATGGCGGTTCAGTTCGTGCCAATCCGTCCCTTGCGGATCCGCCTGCTCGGGCGTCTCCGACTCAGATGCCGGCACTACGATCAACCCCGTTGCACCCTCCTCGCGGTCGTCCTTGGGGTCATATGCATCCGGCTGGCCTTCCACGGTACTCGCATCGGAGAGCTTCACCGTCGCCGTTGTGTAGGCCGGTTCTTCTGAAAAGTCATCTGAGATATTCTGGCAGACGCCCACATAGTAGTCGCCGTCCGCCGGAATCTCAAAGCCCGCACGCGCGTTCATCGACAAGCCATCGCCAACATTCCAGTTCAGCATCTTGCCCTTCGCGTCGTATGCCGCAATGAACATGTTCGTCTGTGCGTAGAGCGTTTCCGCAATCCAGCGAGAACCCTTCTTGGCGGTGAAACGGAACAGCGACTCGTCAACGACCTTGTCATAGTAGCCAGCCTCGAGACTCTCCTTGGTATTCATGTGGCCTGCCACAAATTCAGACGTGTAGTCGTTCGCCGCATTCAGCTCTTTCGTCACATGTTCGGACGGCTTCCTCTGCTGATAGGTCCGATATGACATCGTGAACGGCGCTCCATCGGCATCGTCGCCATCCGCCGTGACAACCACATTGTACCATCCCGAAACGCTCGGTACCACGTAGATGCCCGTATTCAATTCGTCGTCGTCATAGGCCGGATCCGGATAGGTCTCAAAATCGCGCGTATCTTCGATTTCGCTCTCGACATCCGAATCTTTGTCCTGCGTATCGATATCGACGCTCAACAGGCTGTTGGTCGTTCCTCCCGACGTGGCAAACCAATAGAGCTGGCCGGCTTTAAAACTCACGCGATAGTAGAACGTTGAATCCAATTGCAGAAACGAAGACGACTTTTTCACCGTCAGCGTCGGCGAGATCGGCAACGGATTGTCCTCGCGGCCAGCTGGAATGATCGCCCCCGTGGCAAAATGGATGTTGACCTCTTGGCCGACCTCGCCTTCGATTTCAACGTAATAGGTCCATTCCTTCGGATCGTTCTCCTCTTTCTCTTCTGGATCGACGTACCAGTCATCGGCATACATCACAAGACGCGTATTGCCGCCCGGCTCGTCCACTTCGGTGAAATCAGCAGAAGGTCCATCTTCGTCTTCATCAGACGAATCCTTTGCATACGCCATCACCGAAACTTCCTCGTTCGTGGAAAGTCCCGTCGTCCAGATCGTATAGGCTGTACTTCTTTTCAGCTTAGCCTTGAAAAAATAAACCCCGCGCGTCGCATCCGAGGTCTTTTCTTCCACGTCATAGGCTGCAACCAGCTTGACCGTTCGCTCGGCATTGCCAAACGACACCGAATCTGCATGTTCTTCGCAATTTCCCGAAGAACCACCGAAGGCAGGAAACAGCCCGAGCAACAACAGGACGGCCGCGATAAACTTCTTGATCATGTCCATGGACCTCTTTTTACTATACAAAGCAACATCGTTATATTATACGCGAATGGATAGGAAGAGTTACAGTAAAAAACTGACAAAAAACATACAAGACATGCAGCCGTCACACATGGGCGTCTGCATGTCTTCGCGAGAAAGACGACTAAGGCCGTACTTACTTGGCCTCAATCGTAATGTTGCCGCCCTTCTTGAGCGTGAGAGACTTCGTTCCGAAAATCTGCTTCTGCGAATAGTAGTAGCTACCACCCGCAAACGGCTGAAGAGTCAACTTCTCGGCGCCATCCCCACAAATGGTGCAACCACCTTCGCCATCGTCGACGAAGTTACCGAGCAGCAGCACACCGGCGAAATTGCAACTCACGCCATCGGACGACTTGAACGTGCCAGTAATCACCCCCGTCGAATCATTGAACTTCAGCGTAAGCTTGTTTGGATTCGTCGTGGACGAGGTGTTGACAAGCGCGAGAGAAGCCGGCTTGATCGTGACGTCGTTGATCTTCACGCCGTCGACCATGAACGGGCGTACCCGCGTCATGCCCATGTTACCATCCCAACAACAGGCGAAGAGGCTGTCCTTGTCCTTGTCATACCACGCCCCCGCCAGGTCGAACGCCACCGTATAACTCGCATCCGGTACCGCCTTCTCCGTATGCGTCCATTCCGGCACCGCAACCTCGCAGAGGTCCACGCAGTGGCGCTTCGATTCATTGCCAAACGCATTTGCGGCAATCATCGCCACACCCGAGAAGACGTCTGTTGTCGACTTCTTGACGAAGATCGGCATCGCCGCCGCGTCATCTTCCACCGCCAACACGCCTTTGCCGCTCACCGCCGTACCATTCGGCAACATACCTGCCCACGTCATTGTGCCCGTCTTCGCCGCGTTCGCATCCATCTTCAACGTGAGATAGGCTGCACCCCGAGGCGCCACACCCTCGGTCTCTTCCGTGGCACCGCTCTGCTGCAACAGCACCGTGTAGTAACCGACCCAGGCCGTCGCGGGATTGGTCTTGTCCCAGACCTGGCCATTCAGCCGGCCCGAACCGACCAATTCACCATCCTTCGACAGGCTATAGGAGATGGTCTTGTCCGCTGCCGCCTCGACGAGCATTGTCCAACCACCCTTGGCGACAAGTTCAGCCGTCAGCGCGCCCGTCTCTTCATCGAACTCACACCAGCTCTTCGCTGAAAGCGAGATGTTGCCGTCCGCGCACAGTACCTTCGCGCTGAGCTTGCCCGTCGACGGAACCGTCAACGTGAACGTACCTTTCAGGCGCTTCGCCTCGACGCTGATCAACTGGACATCCTTGAACGAACGCGCCTTGCCCGCTACCGCCGGATTCGGCGCCGGCTCTTCTTCCGTTCCCTTCGTCGGATCCGTCACGGTGAACGTGATACGCTGCGCCAGACCGGCGTTCGCTCCGTCCTTGACCTGGAAGACGACTTCGTAATTGCCCGCCTTGGTCGGGATGCCGTAAACCGCCATGCCCTGCTTCGCCGCATCATAGCCCACCTTGAGTCCGGCAGGCAACTTGCCCGAAATGGCCTTGAAGGTCGGCTTCGTCGTCGGCGCCGAAGCGAGTTCATACACGTTCGAGAACGCCACGTAGCACGCCAGCTTTTCCGACGCGTTCGGGTCCTTGAATTCGATCGCATCCGCGGCAACCGCCGTCACCGACAGTTTGACGTTCTCGCCCAGCTTTGCACCGCCTTGCGGAGCCGACAGCGTCACCGTCGCCGTCTCGCCCTTCTTGAGGCCCGTCAGCTCAAGCGGAATCGTGTCGAACTTGTGATTCTCCCACGCGACTTCCGTCAACGAGAGCGCCCCCTTTGTCGTCTTGACCGACGCAGACACCGCACCGTCGGAAGCCTCCATACGGCTCACGTTGATCTCCAGAGGAACACCCTCCTTCACCAGTGTCGCCCCTCCTTCAACAAGTCCGATGACACCCGGCAGAGCCTTATCCACTTCGGAAACATTGAGCGTGCAACTCGCCGTCGCCAGCTGGGACTCCGTATCCCCGGTCAGTTCGGCCTTAAGAACAACCTTCCCGTCACCGTCATAACGCGCACCCGGATAGAGCAGCGTCACCGTCACAGTCTTCTCGTCGTCGTCACCGTCTTCCCAGGTCAACGACACCGGCTCGAAAGCCTGGAAGCGATTGACACCGTCGGAATCAACCAGATTCGTCGCCTCTTCGTCCATCGAGACCTTCACCGTCGCCACACCCGACTTGCCGTCGACACGCTTCAGGGCAATCGTCACCGCGCCGTCGTTCTCTTTCGCCGACAGCGATTCAACCTCAAAACCGACCTTACCTGGCAACCACTTCTGGTAAGTAACCGCTCCGCCCGCACCGTACGCGCACGTCACTTCGCAGTTGCCATCAACCGTCGCCGTGAAGAACTTGCAGTATGCGTCTTCCGGATCCTTTGCCGTCAGCCCCTCGCACGCCTTCGGATCAATACCCTGAATCCGATAGAGCGTATCCTTCACGACCCGGATCGTCAGCTTGTCGGAATCGGCTGGCGCGTTCGCCGTCGCCGCGCCTTCCTGCGGCACGAGCACCGTCACACCCGATAGTGCATACGTTGCAAACGTCGACTCAGCCGCATCGTACGCGAAAAAGCCGGCGGACGTGTCGGCAACCGCCACCTGCACGTAGTACGTGCCCTTCTCGGCGAACTCGTTCTCCAGCGTCACGCCGCTCGAAAGCACACCCGTCACCGGAGTGCCGATCGTCTCAAGCCCTTCGGCGCCGACCTTGACGAACGAGACCGCCACCTCGGCGGCCGATTCGCCCGTCACCTTCACACTCTGCAGAACGCCTCCATCAACACCGTCGAGCTTGAACGTATCCACGCCATCCGCCATGGAAAGTTCGTTCGTCGCCGTACCGCCATTCGCCTTCAGCGTAATCGACGCCTCCGACGGATAGTTGTTCTCGATTTCAGATGCATCCTTGCCCGCCAACGCAAGCATTTCGTCGAAACGCTTGATGATGTTGTCGAAATTCGCCTTGTCCACCGTCATCGGGCTCACGGACGCAAAACGCGTGAACCGCGCCGCGACCGTGCCGTCGTTGCGGAGCAGCACGAAAATCGGCACGCCCGGACGGTACGCATTCTTGTCCTCCGGACGATGCACACCACCTTCTGCCGTGTTCTTCTGCGCGAGATCCTGGAACTTCGCGAGCTGTTCGGCCGCAGCCGCGTCCGACACGCCCTTACGCGAAAGGTAGGAAAGGCCGCTGCGCAGCGTCGTCTTCGTCAGTTCCTGAGGCGCCCCGCCCTTGCTCACATCAAACATGCCATAGGCCGTCGATTCATACGCGAGCGTCGATTCGAACGGCGTACGCGACAACAGGCACGGCGTAACGACACCATCTTCAGAGAAATTCGGAATGTCAGCCGCCACGAGCGCAACCTTGTTCGCGGCCGCCCACGCCTGGAACTTCGTCGTTTCGCCGTCTTCGATGTTGAGGAAGTTGCGCTCGGTATTCGCACAGTCATGGCACCAGAGGGAACCAACCAGCGCGACGAGCGTATAGCCGCCTTCCGCCTGTGCCAGCGCCTTCGCCTGATCGAGGTCCATCGTCCACTCGCCAAAGGCAAGCGTTTCCTTTTCGTTCAGCCAGTACGGGTTCGCCACTGAGTTCGGCTGCTGCGGCACGCAAAGAACGGACGCCGTGGACATCACCTCGTCCTCGTTATTCATCGCCATCAACGTGATGGTCTTGCCTTCGGCGTAGAGCTTCGTGTCGACATCGTCGATCTGAATCACCTGATTCGTCTGCCCCTCGGACCAGGAGACAGTGATTGTCGGCGGCGCGACCAGCCGCAACGTTGCTGACTGCAACGTCGGCCCTTCCAGAACCGCAACGACCTTTTGAGTCGCCGCATCCGTCGCCTCGCGCTTCATCGGCACATAGAGCGTCTTTGTGGTCGGTTCGACCTGTAGTGTCGCCTCCACTGCGCAGTTCGTCGCCGCTGGCACGTCGAACGTACCACCGAGGAACGACTGTTTCGGCGAATAAGCGCTAAAGCCTGACTTCTGCTGGATGTAATCAATGCAGTTCTGACCAGCCTTGCAGAAGTCACGGCACTTGGTGCCATCTTCCCAGGTGAAAGTCGCAATGCCCTGCTGCTTATCCAATACATCACCCACTACGGCGTAGTCAACTTTGGTCTTCCCGTTCTCGACCCAGTAAAACCGCACATATGGATAGTCACTCAACGAGCCCGACAGACCCTTGCGTCCGCACCAACTGTAGTACGCGCCCGTCGAACGCGCCCCCTTGGGGTCGTACGAGCAAGTAAAACACAGAATATAGCCGCAATCCTTCGCCCATTGCTGGAAGCGGTCAGACGCCAGAGCGCGCTCAAGCGTGTGGCAGTGCGCACATCCTTCGTAGCTCCAGATGGCGATCATCGGAATGCCTTCCTTCTCAGCCTTCGCCCGGCAGGCGTCCAAATCGCCATTCCATTCGCCGACCTTCACCGGCGACCCCAACGGCACGCGAACCGTGTTCATGAACTCCCTAAGCTCCTTGTCTTCCGCCTGCGCCGTCAAGGGCTGCAAGCCAACCGACAAGACCAGGGCAACCGCCCACAATCCCTTCCAGATCTTTGACCTACTCATGACCTTCATCTCATCCTCCTTTTGCCTTAAACCTATTTCTTCAGCGCGTTCTTCGCGCTCACGGCCTTCTTCGCCGCCTCGCGTTCATACATTTCGCGCTTCGTCTCCACACGCTCGAAGAGATTCGTCCCGCACGGCCACTCGATCGTCGCCTTTGCCATAATCGCATCGCCGATCTTCTTCTGGACCTCGCGGCTCCGGGCCTTGAAAAGTTCGTCAACAATTTCCGCACGCGTCATCGGCTCGTACCCCTCCCAAAACTTGCGGCAAATCCGAACCACGGTCCAATTTTCCTCGGGCGGGTCGGGGTCTTTGTCATCTGGATCATTATCCGCCTCTTCGCGCTCGTACGCCGTCACCTTGCAAATGCCAAAACCATCTTCAAGTTCAAGAATACCCGAAACCATGCCCGGCTTCTTCGCCGTCTTGAGCCACTCCGTCAGCGCGACATGCTCTTCCGCCACATCATCCTGATCAAGTTCCGCCCATTCAACCGCCTCTTGCGGCACCAGCGAATACTTTTTCGCCACCTCGGCAAAATCAGACCCCGCCTTGATTTCACCGAGCGCCTTCTCGAGAACCGCCCGTTCAAGTTTATTCGACTCAATCGCCGTCGCCTGGCTTTTCACCCACCGGTTCGACACTTCCATCACATCTGCATCCGTGATGTCCATCCGATGTTCGGTGTCAAAATGCTCGCGCATCGTCAATTCAACCGCATCGCCTTTCAGCCACGCCTTCAGCAGCTCGCCTTCTTCGCCGCCAAACTCCGCCGCGATCTTGTCGACCGTTGAACGACTGCGGTCCATCGCCTTCAGAAAGAGTTCTTCCGCCTTCTTCGTATTGGCCTCGTTCGCCTCGATCTTGTTCGCACACGCAAACTGGGCGAGCAATGCCCGACGCTTGATCTCGCCCACAATGAACGGACGACGCAACAACACCGAACGTTCGGCTTTCGCATTTGGCCCCTTCAGCGAATCCTTCGAAGCCATACGCGCCATATAGTCATAAAGGGTTGAAGCAACGACAAAATCATGTTTCTTGAACGCTTCTCCATTCACACGCAGAAAAACCGTTCCGTCCGTCAACTCGGACATCTTTTTTTCGCCCGTCGCACTCTTCTCCGTGCATCCGACCAGTAAAAGAGCCAAAGCCACCAGCCCTATGCTCATCCCTTTTTTCTTCATTTTGCTCTCCCCCATATACATCAAAGTTGGCGAGGCAGTTTTCACCACCCCACCAACTTTGAACTACTCAAGTCAAATCAACTTGAAGTTATTCACCCTGCTGAGAGTACGTCGCATAGGCCGGAACCTTCGGCAGCTTGCCAGAGGCCATCTTCTTGGCCGCGGACTTGCTGTACTTCATGTTCCACTTACCGAACGCAACCGTGCTCGGATACTCTTCGCACTTGAGCGTGAGCGTCGAGCAGTCATAGACGTCGCTCTGCTTGCAGATCTTGTCGGAGATGTACCAAGAAGCGGCCGGCTTGCCAACGAAGTTACCCGCGATCTTCTTGTAGATCGGAGCCTTGTACTTGCCGAGACCCGCGAAGATCAGGCCATCGGCGAGATCCCACTCCACACCATCCACGAACACGAACTTGCTCTTGAACGTACCATAGGCCTCGGCCTTGTTCGGCTTCTTGCCGATCACGTGAGGAAATTCGCCGCCGTCGAAGTCGAGTTCAGCATCAGGCGTGAGGTCAGCCTTGTACGGCTTCGTCGCCCAGAAAGCGAACGCCTCGGCATCAGCCGAACCACCGTGGATGGCATCGCACTCGGTCTTGCAGAGAGCAAGCCAGCCCTTGATCTTGAGCTTGGCCGGCACGCGAGCGTAGCAACCCTCAATGTCATCACCGCACTGAACCGGCGTGGCCTTGGCAGGGAGAGCCTTCGTCGTCTTGCCAGAGAACGTCATCTTGTAGACCTGGCGCTGAACCTTCGGGGCCTTGACAACGATAACCGGAGTGGGCTCGCCATCGCCGCAGAAAGCGAAAGCACCGAGCGAAAGGGCCGTAGCGGCCACGAGCATGAGCTTCTTCATTTTGTTTCTTTCCTTTTTGGTTAACCTTGCTTCTACCACACAACAGGACTTTTTTGGACTTTGAAACCAATCAGGTTTCCTAGGCCCGGACTGGCGGTCCGCAAAGCCTCCTGTGCTCGTAAGCGACGTCAGTATATCAAACAGAGATGAGGTGCGCAAGGGGGCAAATAAAAAAAATTAGAAATTTTTCCGTAGCGCTGTCATTGACAGGAAGAGGGCACATAGTGTGGGGATAATTGTTTGAATGTTTGAATGAGAGATTGTGGGATTAGAGTGGGAGCTATTTAGCAGATACTTGATTTTATGGGCAAGACTCGTATGTGGGCGGGCATGGGGATGGGGTCTTATAAACCACGAAGCCGAACCGCTAGGAATCGGTTCGGCTTTCGCACAAGGTTAGGAAGAAACTTTCTTCATTGGATCGGGGCTTACATTCCGCATCCACTTGTTGATATGCGAATGACAAAGACCGATGACAAAGAAAGTTTCTTTTTTCAAAAAGATTTCAAGCGCGAAATGCGTGGTCCCCTATGGAAGGTTGTCGATACGATACCAGGTAATGTTCAGAGGCGGTCGGCGGCGGCGGCCATTTCACGGCCGATGGCCGCAATGCGCTTCTCGATACGCGTCTTGATCTGGCTGATCGTGTTTCGGAGCAGATGGAACTTCTCGACCGTTTCATCAAGCGAATGGTTCTCCTGAACATAGAAGCGGTAGACTTCACGATCACGTTCGGAGAGGGCCGTCTTCGTCAGGACATGCTCCACCGCCGCGGCCAGAATCGCCCGCTGCCAGTCGACATCGGCGTCCACCGTGGAAGGCGCCACGAGCGCCTCGCTGAGCGTCTCGTCAATCGGCACATGCGCATCCGTCTTTCGAACTTCATCCTTACGGTGCTGCATGTGGACCTCGTTGTAGATCATCGTCGCGAGATAGGAGTGGAAACTCCCCTTGGCGGGATCGTACTGACCCGTCCGGAGAACCTCGACGAGCTTTGCCAGCACCGTCATCACGATGTCGTCCGCATTCGCCTCGCCCCCCTTGAATACGGCGAAGGCGCGCATGGCCGGCGCATAAAGATCCCAGAAGCGGCTCCAGACGGCGGAATCCTGCCCCTTCGCGAGATCCTTGATCTTCGCAATCAAGGTAAAAGAGGTTTCAGGGAATGTGCTCATGGTACCTCCTTTCCTTCCAGACGATCGGCCATTCCCGAAAGCAGGCGGATCAATGCCTCCGGATGCTCATCGCTGAGACATTCATATTCCTGGCCGAAGACCTCCTCTTCATCCTGCCGCAGACGCTGGATCAAGCGCCGAATGTCAACCACGGCACTTGCCCGCGTCTTCCGCCCCGCACCGACATCACCCAGAATGTCACGCGTCAGAAACCAGGCATCCGTCTGCGCCAGACGATAGAAGGCCCGCGACGCCACATCGTCGTCATCCGACACGACGGCGGGAACATCGGCGGGAATGACACAGAGTTCGTCAAATGTCGGCAAACGGAATAGATGTTGCCAAACCGTAAACCATACAGTCCCAACCAGCGCCATCACCAGACCTGCGGCTATGACACCAATCAGCCATTTCTTGGACGTCTTGGCGCGACGGAGTTTGTCCCGCGCCTCCAGATAGAGCTGCTCGACCCGATAGGCCTCTTCCTCACGGCGAGCACGCTCGAGCTCCGTCCAGCTGGGGCACTCGCGCCCGGCCGGATTCAAATGAAGGAGCTTGGGCAGGATCTTGAGCCACGTGGGGGAATAGCTTTCAAGGTCCCCCACGACATCCGTGCGGGCATCGCACCACACACCCGTGAGCAGACGGAAAATCAAGACTCCCAACGCATACCAATCGCTCTCCTTCGAAGCCGCGACGCCCATCTCCACCTCGGGGGCGAGATAGCCGACGCTGCCCATCACGGTCTTCTGTCCGCCCTTCGCGGCAATCAGCGTCTGTTCGGCCGAGAGACCGAGATCGACCCGCAGGGAGGGATCGAAGATCTTCGCCACGCCGAAGTCGGAGAGAACGGCATGGCCGTCCGACCCAAGGAGCACGTTCTGCAGCTTGAGGTCGCGGTGGAGAATGCCCTTCCCGTGGATGTAGTCGAGGCCGCCGCGGAGATCCTCGTACCACATGGCGACCTGGTCTTCGTCCGGCGTCTCGACCTCCGCAAGCGTCCGCGGCCCGCCATCTGGCGACAGCACCAGATCCATCACGAAATAGGGGCGTCCCGTGGCGGCGTCCTCCTCGACCTCGTAGACGCGCACGAGACGCGGGTGGTCGAGCTTCGCGAGGAGACGTCCCTCGGAGAAGAAACGCGTACGCGCCATCTCCCGCTCCGCCCGATCATACGTGAAGAGCTTCAACGCGTAGCGGGATCCGAGCTTCTCGTCCTCCACCTCGTAAACTTCGGCCATGCCGCCCTTGCCAAGCGAGCGCACGATACGCCATTTACCGATTTTCTGCGGAACAACTGTCTCGGTGGATTCTGCCATAGGGGACATTATACCATATCTTCCGATGATTCATGCCACTCATGTAATGGACTTGCCGATTCCGGGAATTCGCCTCAACACAATACTCACAAGCGAAGCCAGGACGAAGGTCGTGACGGCGGTCAGGACGATCGTCAGCGGCGTGGAGAGCGACGTGCGATACTGTCCGACGACGGGCGAGAGGATGAGCATGTGCATGAGGTAGGTTCCATAACTCGCCTCCGAGATGGGGCGCACGACGTGCGCGTAGAACCAGCCAGAGAAATCGAGCTTGCGCAGCACGAGGATGTATCCGATCACCGTCAGCGCCACGCCAAGGCTGCAGAACTCCCAGCTCATCTCGAGATCGACGGCGAGCGCGTAGGGACGCGTCAACGGGAAGGAGCCGTCGAATGGAATGCGGCAATAGAAGAAGCCAGCCACAATCGCATAGCCGACAATCCAAAGCGGAATGGCCCGCGTGAGGGTCTGGCGCCAATTCAGCTGCGGGAGGAACTTCCGCAGGTAGAGTCCGATCAGCAGATAGCCGAAGAATCCGCTCACATACTGGAACGTGCCGAACGAGTTCCAGGGGCACTCGCCCCAGAGGAAGGGCAGGGCGTCGAAGTCGCCGAGGCCAAATGTGTGAGACCAGAACGTGCCCGAGGCGGCATCGGCGGCAGGGGCGAACCAGCAGGCCCAGAGCTTGCGCACGAACGGGAAGAGCGTCGTGAAGAGCCAGAGCAGGATCCAGCCGCGCAGCTCCCTCTCCGTCACCTTCTCGGCCCAGGGGGACAAGAGCGGCATCACGAGATAAAGCCCAAGAAGCATTGGCACGAACCAGAGATGCCCGCCAGTCGTCATCGGGAAGTTAAAGAAAAAGCGCGCGAAGTTTCCGCCGATGGCCGAGACGTCGCAGGTGAAGCCCTTCTCGAAACTCAGGGCGTTCCAGACGATGTAGACGCCGGACCAGAGGAGGAACGGCAGGACGACACGCGCAAGGCGACGACGGAAGAAATCGCCCGTCGTCCGCTTCAGCGGGAAAAGGAGAAAACTCGAGGCGATCACAAAGAGTGGCACGGCGGCACGGCAGGCCGAGTCGATGCCGACGGCCCAGCGGGCATCGGAGAGCGAACGGAAGCACGTCTCGCCCGCGTCGTTGAAATAGAAGGCCTCGCAGGCGTGCACGACCATCACCATGAAACAGGCGATCACGCGCAGCCAATCGAGAAACACAACCCGATTCTCATTGTCTCGTTTCATCACTTTTTCCTTTCCCCTCCATCACGCCTGGTGCTCCCCATACTTGTACTGCCCATACTCAATGGTGGCATTAAATGGCTCTTCGGGTATAAGTGTGGGTCTGTTCAGGTACTCGGAGCGCCCTATTAGGTACGCAGATGCTGCGCATACGCAGATTTTTCGACCGAATCGACATGGCTACAACGCCCGCGCCAATGACTTGAATTTGCCAATTCTATGGCTTGATTTTTGACGCGCGGGCGCGGGCCCTTGCGGGCGGCTTCGCCGTTGCTTCGCAACCTTCCCTTCGAGCTTCGCTCTTCGGCGCATTCCGCCACGGTCGATTCGGTCGAAGATGCGTATTAGGCAACAGCCTTCTGGATGTATGATCTTGCCGAAAACCGTTCGTGGCGTAGCCCTCGCCGTAAATGGGGATTTCCGGTTTGTCAATGAATTGCGATTGGGCGAGGGCGTCGTTAGCCACAACGGTTTTCGGCAAATACCGCGTATGCGGAGCATCTGCGTACTTCATAAAGCCTTGAAATGAGACCCACACTTATACCTGAAGCCTCCATTAAATTGCAAATTCTTTGTGTGGGCAAGACTCGTATGTGGAGCCTGCTTGACCTATCTTCCTGGCACAAGAAAGCCCCACCCGATACAGGTGGGGCATCATCAGGGGAGAGGCGAAAGGCATACTCGGAAATCTCTAACCTCTCAACCTTCTCTCCCCCCCCCTCAACCTTCCATTCTTACGCATCGGCGCGCTTCGAGACGCGCGAACCGATCAGCGCGTAGAAGAGCACGTAGGCGAAGAGGGCGATCGTCATCCAGTAGCTGTTCAGGAAGCCGATCTTGTCCGCGACGAGCCCCTGCACCGGCAGCATCAGGCCGCCGACGACCATCGCCATGAAGATGCCCGAGCCCATCGGCACATACTTGCCAAGGCCCTCGGCCGCCATGTTGAAGATGCCGCCCCACATCACCGAGGTGAAGAGACCGCAGAGCGCCATCGCGCACATCGCGAGCGGGAACTCCTTGCCGAACACCGTGACCATCTTCACCGGCATGTACATCGCCGCGAGCATGCACGCAATGCCCATCACCGAGCAGATCGTGATCTGCACTCGGGAGGAGACCTTGCCGCCAATCACGCCGCCCAGCAGACGGCCGATCATCATGCAGAACCAGTAGGCGCCACAGACGCTGCCGGCCACGGCCGCGCCGACGAACGCCGGGTTCTTGACTTCACCAAGTTTCTCGGCCGTCATGTAGAGCATCGCCATGTTCGGGATGCCGCTCTCGATCACGATGTAGAAGAAGATCGCGAGCGCGCCGAGCGTGAAGTGGCGGAACTTGAGCGTCGACAGGATGTCGGCCACGACCGACGTGCGGTTGGCCTTCTCCTCGGCCGTCTCAAGGTGCGGCTCGGGAATCTTCGACAGGGCGATCACGACGAAGGCCACCGCGAAGATCGCCATGGCAATCACAAGGGCCGGAACCGCCTGGCCGACATTCGCCTTGGCAACCTCACCACCAACGAGCCAGCCGAGGATGACCGGGGCGAGCGTGGCGCCGATCGAGTTCAGCGAGCATCCGAACTGCACGAGCTGGTTGCCCTTGTTGCCGCCACCGCCGAGCGTGTTGAGGAGCGGGTTGACGACGAGGTTCAGCAGGCACATCGAGAAGCCGGCGATGAACGCACCCGTCACGTACACCGTGAACGCGCTGTCCTTGCCGCAGTAGGCGGCGGCGAGCTGCACGCCCACGCCGAGGAAGCCAACTGCGGCCGCCAGCAGCGACGTGAACTTATAGCCCTTGCGCTTCAGAATGAGACCGCCGGGGATGCCCATGAAAAAATAGGCGAAGAAGTTCGCGGCGGAGCCCAGCTGGGATGCCATGTTGGAGGCACCGAACTGAGTCTTGAGGATGGGGCCCATCGCGCCGGCGAAGTTCGTCACAAACGCGATCATGAAGAAGAGGGCGAAGCAGACGCCGATGGCGAGCAGATTGCCCTTGGATTGACTTTCGTTAGACATGATTTGACTTTCTTGTTTAAGGTTTCGAATTCAAAGTTTCAGGTTCAAGGTTCAAGGTTCCGGGTTCAAGGTTTCGGGTATTGGACAAGCCAACTTTGAACACGAAACATGAAACTTGGAACTTTGAACCTTGAACTCGTCATCAGACGAGATGCGCGCCCTCGCTCGGCTTGATCACCGCGCAGGTCGGCTCGTCGCCGTAGGCCGTCTTGTAGGCCGCCGTGATCGCCGCGGCGATCTTGTCCGCCGCCTCGGGCTTCACAAGCAGGCAGCAGCTGCCGCCGAATCCACCGCCGGAGAGACGCGCGCCGAGCACTTCGGGAATCGCCTTCGCGGCGTCCACGATCGTGTCGAGCTCCTCGCAGGAGTTCTCGAACCAGTTGCGGCTGGACTCGTGCGAATCGAACATCAGCGAACCGAAGCCGGCGAGGTCGCCCTTCTCGAGAAGCGCCGCGCCGTTGATCACGCGTTCATCCTCGCCGATCGGGTGGATCGCGCGCTTGGCCGTCGTCTCGGAGAGACCGCCGCGGTAGAGGATCCACTCAGCGCAGGAGACGTCGCGCAGATGCGTGACCGGGTGCTTCAGGACGCCCGCGAAGTACTTCGCCGCGTCCTCGCATGCCTGACGGCGGCTCGCGTAGGCGCCGTCCACAAGCGCATGCTTCGCGTTGGACTTCACCATCATGAACGCGACCGTCGGACCAAGGTCGACGTTCTCGAACTTGCAGTAGCGGAAATCGCTCTTCACGAGGCCGCCTTCCTTTCCGTAGAGCGAGGAGGCCTGGTCGAGAAGACCACACGGGCAGCCAGCGAACGTGTGCTCGGCCTTCTGACCGATCTTTGCGAGAGTGGTCTTGTCCTTCTCAATGCCATAGAGCTTGCAGAGCGCGAGGACCGTGCACATCTCAAGCGCGGCGGAAGAGGAAAGTCCGGCACCCAGCGGGATGTTGCCGAGGAACATGCCCTTCCAGCCCTTGCCCGCCTTCGCGGGCTCGCCGTCGAAGAGCCAGTTGAACGTACCCGTGACGTAGTTCTGCCACGTCATCTCTTTCGCAGGAGCAACGTTCGCGATATCGAATTCGACCGTCTCCATGAAGTCACCCGCCGTGAGCGAGCACTTCGTATCCTCCGACGGAGCGACGGCGAAGAACGTACCCTTGTCGATGGCGGCCGAGAAGACGTAGCCCTCGTTGTAGTCGGTGTGGTTGCCCAGCACCTCAATGCGGCCGGGGGCGTAGGCGACGGCGGCGGGCTTGCAGCCGTACTGCTTCTCGAACTTCGCGACGAGCTCGTCGTAGACTTCCTGGTTCTGCATGGACACTCCTTCTAGGATTTTTTAAAAATCTGAATATCAAGATTATGAACTATCGAAACTGGAAAGTCAAGTCCGTCATCCAGTTCGGTCACCGACGGGCGAGACGACAAATCACACGGTCGGCTCCCAGATTGACGAAGCCCAGAGCCAGAAGCAGGCGCCCGAACCAGCCATTCGCCTCAGCTCGAACCGTCTTGATCTCGATGCCTTCCTTGGCGCAAAGCGCGCGGAAGTCGTGGAAGGTGAAGAAGTGCGTATTCGGCGTATCGTACCATTCGAACGGCAGCTCACTGCCCACAGGCATCCGACCCGTCAGCAAGAGGTGCAGGCGAATGCCAATCGACGCAAAGTTCGGAATCGTGACGACGGCTTCCTTCGCCTTGTCGAGAATCTTGACCAGAATCTCCCGTGGCTTCTTCACCGTCTGCAGGGTTTCCGAGAGCACTGCAACATCATAAGCTGCATCCGGCAGCAGACCGAGACCTTCGTCGGCGTCCTCGTAAAGTATGTTCAGGTCGCCACGCACACCATCGACGATCTTTCCGAAGTCGATTTCAATGCCCGTACCCCGAACCTTCTTCTCGCGAAGAAGCGTCAGCAATGAGCCTGATCCGCAGCCAATGTCAAGAACCTCGCCCCCCTCGGGAATCATTTCAACAATCGGAGCCAGTTTCTGCCGTTTCTCGGAGGCCACTTCGGTCGGAATCGAGGCAAAGAACGCCCCCATCAGCTTCCCGAGTTCCTTCGTATGGGTTAGGAACCCATCATGCCCCACCTTGATGTCGAGATGGGAATACGAGACATCCTTGCCCTGCCGTAGCATGGCAGCCGCAATGTTGCGGCTCTGCTCCTCGCTGAAGAGCCAATCTCCCGAGATTGAAACCAAGAGAAGCTTCGCCGTGATGCGCCTGCAGACCTCATCGAGGGAACCGTATTTGACAGATGCGTCATAACGATCCATCGCATGCGTGATCTGAAGATAGGAATTCGCGTCAAAACGGGCAATGAACTTCTTCGCCTGGTAGCGCAAATAGCTCTCAATGGCGAAAGTGGTCCCGAACTTCGCGGCATGCGCTTCCAGCCACTCCGCGCCCTTGGCCAGCCAGTCCTCCTGCTGCTTGCGTCCGAAGCGGCGATTCAACAGGTCGAGGGACAGATAGGTGATGTGCGCAACCTGGCGGGCCTGGGCCAAACCAACGTTCGGACGGTCCTCGAACGGGCGATCATAGTAGTCGCCACCGTGCCAGTGGGGGTCAAGGGTGATCGCATAGCGACCGACAATGTCGAAGGCGAGCGCCTGGGAGTTCAAGGCGGCGCCAGAAGCAATCATCACGGCCTTGTCGACCTCGTTCGGATGGGCCGCCAGCCATTCGCAGACCTGGATGCCGCCGAAGCTTCCGCCGACAAGTCCGGCCAGATGCGTCACGCCGAGTTCGCGCAGAAGCGCACGATAGACCTCGACCGTGTCGCCGATCGTGAAACGCGGAAAGGCGCTTCCCCAGGGTCGCCCCGTCGCAGGATTGACGCTGGAGGGACCTGTCGTCCCCTTGCAGCCGCCCAACACATTCGCGCAGATCACACGATAACGGTTCGTGTCGATGGCTTTGCCCGGACCGACGATGCTCTCCCACCAGCCCGAGCTCTCGTTCTCGTTGGCGTAGCGCCCGGCCACATGTGCGTCCCCCGTCAGCGCATGGCAGATGAAGACGACATTGTCGTTCTCCGGCTTGACCAGTCCGCAGCTTTCCCAAGCCACGTCCACACGAGGCAGCGAGCCTCCTTCCTCAAGGCGGAATCCCCCCTCGGGAAGCGAAAGCGTCAGCGTGTGGGTCTCCACCACGCCGACGCCATTTGTAGATTCGCCTGTCAAGGTGACTTACTTCTGTTCGGCCTCGACGGCCGTCTCCTTCGTGAACTGCGGACGGCGCCCCTTGTAGAACCACATCATCACCGGCGTGGCGATGAACACGGACGAGAAGGTTCCCGCGATGACGCCGATCAACATCGTGAGCGCGAAGTCGAAGATCGAACCGTCGCCGAACGCGAAGAGGGCGATGACCGCGAAGAACGTCGTGATCGAGGTGATGACCGTGCGGCTCAGGCACTCGTTCAGAGCGCGATTGCAGAGCGTCTTGAAGTCCGTTTTCTGGTCCTTGCGCAGATCCTCGCGGATACGGTCGAAGACAACGATCGTGTCGTTCACCGAGTAGCCGATGATCGTCAGGAGCGCCGTGATCACCAGCAGGGAGACCTGGCGACCGCAGAGCGAGAAGATGCCGAGCGAGATCAGGGCATCGTGCGCGAGGGCAACAAGCGCACCAAGGCCGAAACCGAACTCGAAGCGGAACGCCACGTAGATCAGAATCGCGCAGAGCGAACAGACGACGGCGAGCGTACCGGACCTCTTCAGGTCGGCTCCGACCATCGAACCAACCTCGTCGACCGAGATCTGCTTGATGTTCGCCTTATCGAAATTCTTCTGGAGCATGCCCGTGACATGCGCGGCGACATCGCGGTTCGGGAGCTCAAGCCCCTTCTTCGACTCGGCCGTCTCACCCGTCTTCACGAGCAGCGTGGAATCGCCCACGCCATCCTGGTACTGGATGATCGCCGCATTGTCGAATTCACCGAGGACTTTGCGGATCTCGCCGACAGACGGTTTTGCGTTCTGGTCAATGGAGTAGACGAGCGACGTACCACCCGTCAGGTCAACCGCGAGCACAGACGCAGGATTGGCGAACGCACGGATGAAGAAAATCGCAACCGTGAGGAGACAGATGCCGAACGTCACAAAAACCGTGACCTTGCCGAGCTTCACGAAGTCGATCGACGGAACCTTCTTGAAGATGCTGAGCATCTTGAAGGGCTTCATCGACTCGGGATTCGTCGTGGAATTGAAGAGAAGGCGCGTGACGATCACCGCAGTGAACATCGAGATGACGACGCCCGCCGTGAGCGTGATCGCGAAGCCGCGGACCGGACCCGTACCCACGACGAAGAGGATGATACCCGTCACGATTGTGGTGATGTTCGAGTCGAGAATCGCCGTGAAGGCGCGGCCATAACCATTCTTGAGAGCCGTACCAGCGGACGCCTTGGCGGCGAATTCCTCGCGGATACGCTCGAAGATGATCACGTTCGCGTCAACCGCCATACCCAGCGTGAGCACAAGGCCGGCGATGCCCGGCATCGTGAGAACCGGCAGAGCCGTCGAACCGGCGGCGCCCATGGCCGCATCCTGCTGCTGGGCGAACACACCGAGAACATTCGCCACAATGACAAGCGCGGCAGGCAGCAGCGCGATGTCGAGGAAGAGCGCGATGTTCGCGATGAGACCCGCGTACCAATAGTAGACAAACATGAACAGGGCAACCAATGCGAAGCCGAGGCCGGCAGCAACAAGACCAGCGCGTTTCGCGTCCTCTCCGACCGTCGGGGAGACAGAGGATTCGGCGAGAAGCTTCAGCGGCGCGGGAAGCGCGCCTGCGTTCAGGTCATTCGCGAGCTGCTGGGCCTCCTGAGCCGTGAACGAACCCGTGATCTGGCCCTCGCCACCGATTTCGGACTGGATGACGGGATCGGAAATAAGCACATCGTCGAGGATGATCGCGAGATGACGACCCTCGGCGCCTCTCTTGTTCTTCGGGCCACCCTTCTTGTAGTTGCGGGTCGCCTCACGGAACAGTTCCGCACCCTCGCCATCAAACGTGAAGGCGATGGAGCAGCTGCCGACCGAGTCAAGCGTCACGCGCGCGGACTTGAGGTACTCGCCCGTGATGGGCTTCTTCGCGGGCGGGATGCGCGACACAAAGTGACCGACGTAGGACGGCACGCCACCCTTGTCCTGGCGGACCTCCTCCAGCATGAACTGATAGGACGGATCCGGCACGCCGAACGTCGCGAGACGCGTCGCGTAACCGGGGCGCGAGGCGACTTCATTGTAATTCGCCGCACGGACGAAACGATCGCCGCTGCGCACATAGCCTTCAGGGCAGGACTTGGTCTTGCTCATCAGCTCGCTGATGAGACGATCGTCATCCGCGTGAGTCAGACGGAACTCGAGGAACGCAGCGCTCTGCAGAGACCTCTTCGCCGTCGCACGCGTCGCTTCGTCGATGCCGGGAAGCTGGACGAGGAGCCGATGGTCCTTCATTCCCTGGATCACAGGCTCGTTCATGCCCATGCCGTCAATGCGGCGACGCACGACCTGGATGATGCGCTCATCGCAGCCATTCAGCGTCTTGTTCATCTCGGCCTCGACGGCACCCGGGCGATTGGTGATGTCGGGATTCGCCGCGACGATAATGTCACGAAGCTTGTCCTTGTCAACGCCCAGCGTGAACGAAGTACCGCCCTTCAGATCAAGACCGAAGCGGAGCTTGCCCTCCTGGACCACGTTTCCTTCCTCGTCCTTCTGCGTCGTTGGAGGATAGGTGACATAAATGGAAAAGACAGAAACGATCAACAGCACGAGCCATTTCCAAATGTCATTCCGCGACTTTGAATCTGAATTCATCATTTACCTCTCGAGTCCTTTTGCAAAACAGAACATCTATTATATAACATTCACGGGTGGATTTCAAGTGGGTGCAGAAGGTGTTTTGGGACGGCGCTCAGCCCGACTACGCCGCAGCAGCTGATAGAGGGCGATTGCGGCATAGTAGGCAAAGAGGCCTGCCGCCACGAAAACCCACATCGACGAATCGTGCGTGTACCCAACCTGTTCATCCTCGGCGCATCGAACCCCAAACCCCATGGCCATGAGGAACATCGCCACGCCAATCGCCGTCCAGAACCTCCTCCAGGTCCAGGTCATAGCGCCGCCCATCCTGGATAGGCCGTACGGATTTCGGTCTCCACACCGGATGCGGGGTGAAGGAATCTGGCGGCCAGAGCATGGAGACAATGTCCAGACTGCCCCTCGACGGCAAATCCCCCGTAGAGGCGGTCATTCACGATATGCATTCCCGCAAAGGCCAACTGCGCGCGGATCTGGTGCGTCACCCCCGTGTAGATCGTCACCTCAAGCAGTGTACGTTCCTCGTTTCCACACCGCGTCAGGCCAATGGGGTTGAAATTCGTGACTGCATGGAGCGGAGCGGCCTTGATGCGCTGCCGAGCACGCGAGATGTCAATCATACGGCAGAACGGGAGCGTAGGGTCATGCACCAGATTGTTCTCAAGCGTGCCTCCTACAGCCACGGCCCCCTCGACCAGCGCCAGGTATGTCTTCTTCACCGTCTGTTCGGCGAACTGCGTGCGGAGACGCTCATATGCGACGGCGGACCGGGCAACCAGGACAAGTCCGGAAGTGTCTGCGTCAATACGATGAAGCGCCCCCGCCATCAAAGGCTGATCCCCGATGCCCGCGCATTCAGGGTGGCGAGCGACAACTCCGTTCATCAATGTGCCGGATTCCTTGCGCGAAAGTGGCTGGACCGGCATTCCTGCGGGCTTGTCATAGGCCAGTAGTGTTTCATCCTCAAAAACACAACGGGCGCGAACCGACAGATCAGGCATCACCCGATTGTCAATCTCCTCCGCCAACTCCACCACGCGAACCGTCTCTCCACCACGCAGCTTCAGTCCCTTGATCGCCGGTCGTCCATCAACAAGAATCGCGCCATCAGCGCAAGCCTCACGGCAGAACGCCCGAGAAGAAGTGGGGTAACGAGCAAACAAAGCGGCGTCCAACCGGACGCCGCCTTCACCTTGGATGAATTCCTGATTCTCAATCATATCGATCAGTGATGATGGAGGGAAGTGGCCCAAGTCCTTCCCAGGTCTTGTTCGACGACCACGGCAAATCGGAATCCTCCGCAGAGTCGGCAATGCAACCCGAAAGAAGCCCGAGGGCCAATGCGCCAAGCAGCGCAAAGGCCCATGTGATCGCACGCGACCGATTATTCCGCGAAAATGACATCGCCCTTCTTGACCTCGGTCTGCAACCAGTCGCCAAGGAGATCGGCAATCACGAAATTCTTACCGGGAACACTCTGACGAAGACGGAGACGACCAACATACTCACCGGCAGGTCCCTGGAAGCCCGTGCGGCGAATGCCCATCTCAAGCTGGGGAAGTGCATTCTGACGCTCAGGCCCGAGCAGTTCCTTCATCGCATCCTCGTCGAACTCGATGACCGCGAACATCAGCTTGGAGTTGACTTCCACAATCTTGCCCTTGTTGCCGACCGTCAGCGGCGCAGCGTTGACCGTGCCGCTGGCGACGGTCTGCTGCTGAGCAGGCTGGTTCTGGAGAAGCTTCTTCAACTGATCAACCAGCTTCTGGGTCTTCGCGAGATCCTCCTTCACAGCCTCCGTCTCGTCCTTCGCGCTGTCGCGCTCGTCCTTGAGGGACTTGATTTCGGCGTTGAGATCGTCAATCTGGGACTTCGTCTTCGTCAACTGCTCCTCAACCGCGGCCTTGGCCTGCTCAAGCTCTTCAATCTGCGCCTTCTTCTCCTCGATGGTGACCTTGTCCTGACGCCCCTCGGGCTTGAGCTTGTTGTAGTCGTTCACGAGCGCCTCGAGCTTCGTGCGGGCATTGGCAAGCTCGGCACGGGTCGTATTGAGCTTAGCCTGCTGGGCCTTCGCACGTTCAAAGAGCTGGTCAAGAAGCTCCTGCGCCGTACCTGCGCCCTTCTTCACGAAATCACCGGGATTGGCCGCATCGGGAATCTTGTTGCCCTCACCATCAAGCTTGTAGAGCTGACGGAGCTGAATACGCTCCTTGTCGTCCCACTTCAGCGTCTCGAGGTTCGCCTCTTCGAGCTGGGCGGGATAATCTTCAAGCACATTCTCCGTCTCGGGAGAATCTACGAGCTTCGCCTCAACGGCGGAAACATCCTTGCGGGCTTCGGGAAGCGATGCAGGCTTGGCGGCGTCAGACTTCTCAATCGTGTTCGAAATCTTTACAATGTAGTCTTCAAGCTGACGATTGCGATCCTTGAGCAACTCCCTCTTTCCATCGAGCTGAATCTCAAAGAACAGCGCGGCGGCCGCGACCACCAGGGTCACGTAGACGAGTGCATGCAAAGCCTTGTTCATGTTTGTTTCTACCTCTTTAGGACAAGTTGTGGAAGACCTCGAACCTAGTCCGCGTCTTCACGGTCAAGTAGGATAGTGAAATTTTGTCGATTTGGCAATTCCAAAATGCGAAAATTTTTTCCGTCCCCCTCTTGACTACAGCGAAATTCCCCCTCCAAGCGCCTTGTAGAGGGCAATCAGGTTGAGTGTGATGTTTCCACGGCTGATTGTCAGGGATTCCGCAAGCGTCAGCAACGAGCGCTGCGCATCAAGCACATTGTTAAAGTCGGCCAAGCCATTCTTGTAGAGGTCCTGCGAGATATTCACAGCGTCGGTCGCAGCTTTCACGGCCCCCTGAAGGGACTGATATCGGTGATATTCCTGGGTATAGGCGCTGTACGCGTTGCGCGTCTCCTCGTAGGCCGTCTGCACCGCCAGCTCGTACTTCAGTGCCGCCTCGTTCATCTTGGACTCCTCAATCTTCATAGCCGCGACGAGATTGCCGCCCTGGAAGATCGGCCAGCTGAAGCTCGGTCCGATCGAGGCGAGAAAAGCCTCCCGGCGGAAGAACTTGTTGGCTTTCACGCTATCGAGGCCAAGCGAACCATTGATGTAGAACTTCGGGAACAACATGCTCTCGGCCACGCCAACCGCCGCAACCTGAGCGGCCAGCGCACGTTCGGCGGCGCGCACGCCGGGACGCGCACGCATCGTGTCCAGCGGAATGGACTCAAGCCGCTGCGGCGCAATGAGCCAATCCCGTTCCGGGAGCTCACGAAGCATCATGTGCAGCGCACCTGGCATCGTACCCGAAAGAATGGCCAACGCGTTCATGTGACGCTCCTCGGTGGCCAGCAGATTCGGAATCGACGCGCGCGTCTGCTCGACATTGTATTTCGCCTGGTTCACCGCGAGCTCATCGCCAATGCCGCTGTCGAGGCGGGACTTGAGGATGTCATAGGTCTCGCTCTGGAGTTTGAGGTTCGCACGAGCCACACGCATACGCTCCTGCGTCGTCCTGAGGCTGATGTACTGGGAACCAATCTCGGCCGTGAGCGAGACCCAGGCATGCTCAAGCGAACATTCGGCCGCGGAAAGCGCTGCATCCGCCGATTCGTAGGCACGGCGCGTGCCACCGAAAATGTCAATCTCCCAGGAGGCGTCGAATCCGCTTTTCCAATGATCACCATGATAGGCCTTCCCGCTCCCCCACCGCGAACTCGTAAAGCGGTGCGATCCCGAGCGCGTATAGGTTCCATCCATCGAAACCTTGGGCATGAACGCCGCCGCGCTGCCGACCAGCGACCACCGTGCCTGGACAAGTCGTTCCTGTGCCATCAGGAACGAGAGGTTGTTCGAAACGGCGGCGGCGACGAGATTCGTGAGGATGTCGTCGTTGAACTGGTTCCACCAGGCCCCAATTGTCTCCGACGTGATCACAACGCGCGGATCATTCTCCGCGGTCGCGGCCTGAAACTCCCCCGTCGCCGTCTTGTTCGTGGTCGGGAATCCCGCATCCGGCGTCACCGCGTCCGAAGCGACGATTTCCGGCTCCTTGTAGTCCGGCCCGACTGCCCACATACCGCATCCGGCCACCAGCAGGAGACCCGACACCAACAGCATCTGCTTCTTCATTGACAATCCCTCACTCACTTATCACCAGGAACATCGGAACCTGGAATCTTGGAATCCCGAACCGTCTGCACACGGTCCTTCAGCTGCCGCCGGCGCTGCGCGCGGGCGGACAGATAGCCGAATCCCCGCTTGACGCGTTCGCGCCAGGTCTGGAAGAGCGCGTAGAGCCCCGGCACCAGCAGGATGCCGAAGGAGACCGACGCGAACATGCCCCAGAACTCCGTCGTGCCCAGGTGGTTGCGGCTCGCCGCGCCCGCTCCCGTCGCGATCATCATCGGCAGCGTGCCGAGCAGCGTCGTGAGCGCCGTCATCAGCAGGGCGCGCAGGCGCTCGCCCGCAGCCGTGCCGGCCGCATCCACGATCGAGTAGTTCTCGTTCTCCCGCTTGTCCTTCGCGAACTCGACGATGAGAATCGCGTT
>JAUNMP010000138.1 GCA_030537465.1 bacterium | reverse complement strand
GCTCTAAGCTAAAAAGCGGCGGAGAAAGGAAAGTCCAATGAACGTCAAGATGATGTTGATGATGGTGGCGTGCGCGTGCGCGGTGCTGGGTGAGGCGAAGGCCCTCAAGGTGCTGATGATCGGCAACAGCTTCACCGTGAGCGCGATGAAGCAGACGCCGGCGGTCGCGAAGGCGATGGGCTGCGAGCTGGACCTCGCGAACCTCTGCATCGGTGGGTGTCCGCTTCAGAAGCACTGGGCGAACGTCGAGAAGGCGGGCGACCCGAGTTTCCAGCCGTATTCAGTGCAGATGAGCTGGACCTCCTGCGACGAGAAGAAGTCCGGCCTTCGCAAGGTGGCGCCGAAGGGCCACGCCAACATCCCGCAGGCGCTCACCGCCGAGAAGTGGGACATCGTGACGATCCAGCAGGCGAGCGGGCAGAGCGCGTTCTACAAGACCTACCAGCCCTACGCGGACAACCTGATCGCCAAGATCAAGGAACTTGCACCGCAGGCGGAGATCCGCATCCAGGAGACCTGGAGCTATGCCCCCTACGACGGACGCCTGACGACATGGAAGCTCACGCCGGACGGGATGTTTGAGAAGCTGCACGAGGCCTACGGCACGCTCGCGAAGAAGCACAACCTCAAGATCATCCCCACGGCGGTCGCGGTGCAGAACTACCGTCGCGACCTCCCCGTGAAGTACGAGAAGATCTACACGAAGAAGGAGATTGCCGCGTTCAAGGATCCGCAGGTGCCCGAATTCTACGGCGACGTCTGCGGCAAGGCCTTCTGGGGGAAGGGAAGCTCCTGGAGCAAGGACAAAGATGTGCACAAGCTGCGCATGGACCCGTCGCACCTCAATCCCTCGGGAGAATACCTGCAGGGCTGCGTGTGGGTGGCGTCGCTGTTCGGCGTGGACGTGACGAAGTGCACGTACCGTCCGGCCTTCGTGCCGGAGGAGAAGGCGGCTGTGATGCGCAAGGCCGCGATGGCGGCGGTGAAGGGCGAATAGGTTGCGGCCGAAAGCCGGAGGAATGCGAGTCCGCCTGATCATCCTCGGGGTGATGGGCGGACTGTCGCTTTTGGCGCTGGTCCTCGTCCACGTCCACTGGCTGGTGGCGGGACCGAAGGATCCGCGGTTCGTCCGCTTCATGCGCCGCTACAGCCATCGTGCGAACGCGGACGAGGTGGTGCCGCCGCATGGTGTCGCCGTCGACGCGCGGGGGACGACACTGGACGTCGCGGAGCCGGGGTCGACCTTCCAGCACGTAATCGACGATCTTGCGTTGGTTGATGGTGGTGCGTCGGTTGAGCTGACGCTCGACGCCCGCCTCCAGGCGAAGGCGGAAGCGCTCATGAAGGGGAAGATGGGAGCCGTGGTGGCGCTGGATCCCACAACGGGACGCATTCGGGCGCTGGTCTCGGCCCCGCGCGTGAACTATCTGAACCGCGCGCTCAACGGACTCTATCCACCAGGGTCGACGTTCAAGGTGTTCGCCGCCGCCGCCGCGCTTTCGCGGGGCATGGACCCCGTGTACAATTGTCCCGCGGCGGGATATCGTTCTGGCCCCGGCACGCCGCCGATCCGCGATGTCGAGTTCCGGCAGATGGCGCGGAGGGGGAAGACGTGGAAGGGGTTCGGCCGCATCGGCATGGAGACAGCTCTGATCCACTCCTCCAACACGTACTTCGCCCAGCTGGGCGTGGGGATGGGGTCTGAAATATTCGAGGAGACCGTCGCCGCGGCGCGTCTGCGTGATCCGGCCGTCGTTCTGTCGGCGACGGATCTGGCGCTTGAGTCGACGGGGGGCGGCGTACCGGATGGTTTGAAGGCGCGTCAGCTCGCCCCGGTCGCAATCGGACAGGGCGCGCTGCAGCTCACGCCGCTCTCGGTGGCGCTCTTCACGGCCGCGGTAGCGGATGACGGATTGATGCTGGCCCCCACGCTCTCCGCGACGGCGAAGCCGACGCTGCGGGCGCGCCCGTTTACCTTCGCGGCGGCGGGCCGGGTGAAGAAGATGATGCGAGGCGTGGTGAAAGACGGAACCGCGCGGGGCTGCGACATCCCTGGACTCGACGTCTGCGCCAAGACGGGGACTGCCGAGACGGGGAAGGGCGGGAGGGATCATGCGTGGTTCACCTGCTTTGCGCCGGAGCGTGGGCCGCGCCTCGTCGTGACGGTGGTGGTGGAACATGGCGGATTCGGTGCCGAGGCGGCGCTGCCCGTCGCGAAGGGCGTTCTGCTCGAGGCGAGAGAACTGGGGTATTTCGAATGAAGGTCGACTGGATCATGCTCGGGGCGGTGGGACTGCTGGCGGCGCTGGGAGTGGCCGTTCAGACGCGCCTGGCGGGGACTGTCCCCGGACAGTCGGTCTTTGTGTCGCTTGGAATCGGGCTTTTTGCCGGACTCGCCGCGGCCATTGCCTGCGCGGGTGGCCGGGCCGGTCGAGCGCTGCGCGCCTGGGGGCCGTGGATCGCCTGGGGTGGCGCGTTTGCCTTGATGGCGGCGTTGCTGGTGTTCGGTCGACGCTATCGTGGCGGACTGTACCTTCCAGGACGGCTCAATCCGTCGGAACTGGTGAAGTTCTGCCTGGTGGTCTTCGCGGCTGGGTGGCTGTCCCGTGGGAAGAAGGGGATTCTTGCGTCAAAGGACGTGCTGATTTGCTGCGGGCTGGTCGGCGTCATCGGCATGGAGATCGCCCTTGCGGGCGACTTCGGCCTGCTTGCGCAGCTGGTGCTCACGCTCTCGGCAATGCTCTTCGTCGCGTCCTGGGGGTGGGGCGCGGCGGCGTTCGGGGCGATAGGCCTGGGATTTGCCGCCGTCGCCGCCCACCCCATGGGGCATTTGGCGACGAGATTTGCCGTCTGGCGGGATCCGCTGGAGGATGCGACGGGGGCGGGATGGCAGACGCTCCAGGGACTGGCCGCGGTTGTGAGCGGGGGTGTGACGGGTGCGGGCTTTGGCATGGGCGATGCGAATGCGGTTCCCATCGTCTCGAGCGACTTCGTCTATGCCGCATTGGCGGAGGACCTAGGGGTGGTCGGTTGCGTGCTGGTTCTCCTGGCCTGGGGGATGATCGGCGTGCGCGGCCTGATGGCGGCGGGACGGTGCGCCGAGGCTGACGAGCGGGGAGAGGCGCTTCTCGCGACGGGGATTGTCGCGAGCCTGGTCGTGCAGGTTGTTCTCAACGTCGCGGGTGTGATCAACGCCCTGCCGATGACGGGGATCACGCTGCCCCTGATCTCCCACGGCGGCAGTTCCCTGGCCGTCACGCTCGTCCTGTGCGGCGTTCTTCTTGGCGTCTCCAGCCATCGCACTTGATTCTTCGTCCCGTTTTTGGCATAATATCCGAATTCATGTTCGGATTTCTAGGTAAATTCAGTGCCAAGAAGAGCGCGCCCGTGGTCTGCGAGCGCGCTGACCACTGTATTTCCCGCAAGAACATCGATCCGGACGCGCTCAAGGTGCTCTATCGGCTTTCGAAGCTGGGGTACACGGCGTATCTGGTGGGAGGTGGCGTTCGCGATCTTCTTCTCGGGCGCAGTCCAAAGGATTTCGACGTCGGCACGAGCGCGACGCCGAACGAGGTGAAGAAGGCGTTCCGCAACTGTTTCCTTATCGGGCGCCGTTTCCGCCTTGCGCATGTGCGCTTTGGCGAGAAGGTGATCGAGACCGCGACGTTCCGCCGGAATTCGCAGACGGTGGGCGAAATCATCGAGCATGCGGCGGAGGGGCCGTTCGAAGACAACACCTTCGGCACGCCGGAGACGGACGCCAATCGGCGCGACTTCACGGTGAACGGCCTCTTCTACGACATCAAGACCTTCGCGGTGATCGACTGGGTCGGCGGACTGAAGGACCTGAAGAAGAAGGTCATCCGCTCGATCGGCGACCCGATGATTCGCTTCCGCGAGGATCCTGTGCGCATGATGCGGGCGATCAAGTTCGCGGCGCGCCTCGACTTCAAGATCGAGCGTGGCACGGAGAGGGCCATCCGCAAGCTCCATTCCTGTATTCTCACGGCCGCGATTCCGCGTCTCTGCGAAGAGATCTTCCGCCTCTTCACCTATGGGGCGAGCGAGAAGGCGTTTCGGATGATGTACGAGTTCGGCCTGCTGGGCGATTTGCTGCCGGAGCTGGCGAAATTCATTGATTCCGACGGCGGCGCCAAGTCCTCCACCTGGAACTACCTCGCGGTTCTCGACCGCTACGAGAAGGCGATGAAGGAGCGTGGCGTCGACGTTTCCAACGGCCTGCGCGCGGCGACGCTGTTCGCGGCGATGGCGAAGGCGAACCCGGGGCATGCGCGCGAGGTGCTCGGCACGATGTCTAAGGGACTCCGCATGCCGAAGGCAACGTATTTCTCGGCCGTGCTGATGATCGACTCCGTGAAGCGGCTGGCGCAGCCGCCGCAGAAGAGCCGCAAGCGCTTCGTCTACAACCGCGACTTCTCGGACGCCCTCGACTTCAATCGGATTGTGGCGCGTGCGGAAGGACGCGACGAGAAGACCCTGGATCAGTGGGACGAGCTGTCCCGTCAATTGAGCAAAGAACAAGGTAGTGAAGACCATGAGTGAAGAAATCAAAACCCCCGAGGTCCCGAACGAGAATCTGCCTGCCTTCGTGAAGGCCGCGCCTGAGCTGCTCCCGGTCTGGGATTGGTGGGTGAAGGAAGGTAAGTCCACGCTGGCAATGCTGCTTGTCGTCGCAATCGCCGTAATGGGTTTCTACACCTGGAAGAACTATCAGAAGCGGAATGCGGCTGCCGCTAACCAGGTTCTGATGAACGCGATCAGCACCGAGGATCTCGAGTCCGCCGTCAGCGACTATGGTTCGACGAAGGTCGGCCCCGCGCTCCGTCTCCGTCTCGCGAAGTCCTACTACGACGAGGCGATTGATGACTCCGCCAAGTACGAGAAGGCTCTGAAGATCTACGACGAGCTGATTAAGTCCAGTGACAATGCCGCGTTCGCGGACGTTGCCGTCGTCGGTCGCGCCTATTCGCTGGAGGGGCTTGAGAAGTATGCCGAAGCGCAGAAGGCGTTCGAGGACTTCTCCCAGGCGAGCACGAATTCCTACCTGTTGCTGACGGCCCAGCTCGGTGCCGCCCGCTGCAAGATGCTCGGTGGCAAGAAGGACGAGGCGCTGAAGGACCTCGAGGCCCTCAAGGCTGCCGCCAAGGATGAGATGGCGAAGGCGCGCATCGATTCCCAGATCGACGTCGTCAAGCGCCACGACTCCAGCCGCAAGCGCCAGGCCGCCTCCATGTTCGATCTGGCCGACAGCGCCCAGAAGTCCCTGGAGGCGGAGAAGAAGGCCGAGGCCGTCCCCGCCGCGAAGCCTGCCGCTCCCGCTCCTGCAGCGAAGCCAGCCGCTCCTGAGGCCGCCAAGCCCGCGGCTGCTCCCGCCGCTCCCGCCAAGAAGTAAGACGGCGCACGAACAGGCGATGAAGAGGGCGTGGACATTGGTCCGCGCCCTCATTTCGTCGGTGCGTCCGTCCGTCCGTTTTGGTATAATTCCGCCAATTTCAATCTAGGAGACATCATCATGCAGTTGACCCGTCGCTCGTTCCTCCAGTCCGCGTTCGCCGCGGCTGCCTTCACCGCTTCCACCGGCTGCGTCTGCCCCTGTGGGTCCAAGAAGACGCAGGTCGCGCTGCAGCTCTATTCCGTTCGTGGTCTTATGAAGGACAAGGACGGCTTCCGTGCGACGCTCAAGGCCGTGCGCGACATCGGCTACGCCGGTGTCGAGTTCGCGGGCTACGGCGGGTTCTCCGCGCCCGAGCTCAAGCAGATTCTCGACGAGCTCGGCCTCCAGCGCGCCGGCACGCACCTCGGCCTCAATACGATTCTCCCGAACGAGATCCAGAAGACGATCGACTTCAACCTCGGTTACGGCAACCACTATCTGATGGTGCCCTGGGCGAACGCCCCGAAGGACTGCAAGGACAAGGCCGGCTACTGGAAGAAGCTGGCGGAGGATCTCTCTATTGCCGCCGAGACCGCCAAGAAGAGCGGCTGCTTCGTGGGCTACCACAACCATCAGCACGAGTTCCGCGACAAGGTGAATGGCGTCGCGCCGTTCCAGATCCTCTTCGACAACGCCTCCCCGCTCGTCTGTATGCAGGCGGACGTTGGGCACATCGTCTCCGCCGGTGAGGACCCCGTCGCCTGGTTCAAAAAGTATCCGGGCCGTTCCCGCACGATGCACGCGAAGGAAGTCTACGGCAAGGGCGGCGCGACGGGCGTGCTCGGCCAGCCGGGCACGGCGAAGGGTGTCGACTGGGCGGAACTCTACAAGGCGACGGACGCCGAGAAGGTGGAATGGTATGTCGTCGAGTGCGAGTCCAACCCGAATACGCTCGAGCACGTCAAGGCGAGCTTCGACTTCCTCCACGCCGCGGGACGCTGCTAAATTGCTCACACGCCTTTCAGTCCGGAACCTGGCGATCGTCGAATCGGCTGATGTCGAATTCGGCGCGGGTCTCAATGTCATCACCGGCGAGACCGGCGCGGGCAAGAGCGTCCTCATGGGCGCGCTCGAGCTCGTGCTTGGCGCACGCGCAGATGCGTCCACCGTGCGTGATGGCGCCAAGGAGGCGCGCATCGAGGCGGAGTTCCAGATTGAAGGTTCCGCGACGATTGGCGACTTCCTCGAGGAGGTCGGTCTGCCGCCCTGCGAAGATGGTGCGCTGATCGTGCGCCGCACGATTTCGGCCACGGGTGGCGGCCGCGTCCACGTGAACGACGCCGCGTCGACGGTGCAGACGCTGCGCGCTCTCGGCAAGCTGCTTGTGGATGTGCATGGCCCGAACGACCACCAATCACTTCTCGAGGAGAGCTTCCAACGCAGCGTGCTCGACGCCTACGGGCGGATTGGCGCGAAGGACTATGCCACCGCCTGGACGACGCTCTCGGATCTCCGGGCGAAACTCACCGAGCTTCAAGGTGACAGCACTGACGTCGCCGAGGAGTGCGAGCGTCTCCGCTATGCTGTCGAGGAGCTCGACGCCGCCAAGCTGACCGCAGACGACGACGACGAGCTTCCTGCCCGCCATGCTGCCGCCGCGCATGCGGCGGAGATCCTCGACTGCGCAAACGCCGCGACGGCTGCACTCTCCGAGGCGGACGATTCCGCGGCAGCGGCCCTCATCGGCGCCGGGGCGCGCGTGCGCGAGATGGCACGCTTCCACGAGGCCGCCGTCGAGTGGGGCGAGGAGATCGAGCGCCTCACGGTGCAGGTACAGGAGCTTTCGCGCGAGCTCGCCGATTCCGTCTCGCGTCTGGATGCGGACCCCGAGGCCCTTCAGACCCTCGACGAACGGCTGTCGCTCGTCCAGCGCCTCAAGCGCAAGTACAATTGCGCCGACGTCGCATCCCTACTCGCTCTGCGTGATGTGCGGGCGGAGCGCCTGGCCGATTTGGAGGGACGTGACGCGCGACTGAAGTCACTGGCAGATGAAATCGCCGCGGCGGAGATCGTCGTGCGGACCGCGGGTGCCAAGCTCACCGCGCAACGGAAGAAGACGGCCGAGAAGCTCGCGAAGCAGATCACGAAGGAACTGCACGGGCTCGGCTTCCTCAAGGCGGGCTTCGGCGTGACGCTCACGCCGCATGAGCCCGACGCCTCCGGCTGCGACGCCGTCGATTTCCAGTTCGCGCCGAATCCGGGCGAGCCGGCGCGTCCGCTGCGCGAAATCGCCTCGACCGGCGAAATCGCCCGCGTGATGCTTGCGGTGAAGACCGTCGTCGCGGAGCACGATGCGATCCCCGTGCTCGTGTTCGACGAGATCGACTCCAACATCGGCGGCGAGGTCGGTAGGGCCGTGGGCGAGAAGCTGCGGACCGTCGCCGTCCACCACCAGGTGATCGCCATCACCCACCTGCCGCAGAGCGCCGTCTATGGCGAACGGCACTTCGCAGTGGCGAAATCGGTCTCCGGAGGGCGTACGCGCTCCTCGATCCAGCTGCTCGAGGGGGAGGCGCGGGTCGCGGAAATCGCCCGTATGCTGGGCGGCACCAAGCTCACCTCCGTGGTCGAGCAGCACGCCCGCGAACTCGTCGCGCTCGCGGCGAAGTGATTTGTGCTATACTGTCACGCATGAAGACAGTATTTTCCTCTCTGGCGTCCGCCGGCCTTGCGCTCGCGGCTTTCTCCGTGCGCGCCGATGCGTCGGCCAATACCAACGGCGTGGTCTCGTTCAAGGACGCGGCCAAGATCAAGAGCTGGGATGCGTGGGGCGACCACGTGAAGAAGGCGGCGCCAACGTCCATCCTCCAGAAGGAGAGGAAGTGCGTGACCTGGAAGGCCCTGAACGAGCTGGACCCCGGTCTGCGCGAGATCGGGCGTCTCGCCGTGCGCAATTCGAAGGACGTCAAGGCCAGCAGCTGGTCCGTTGGCTGCGAGACGATGGACCGCGACTACGCCGAGTGGAACTCCTTCAAGGAGCTGCTCCCCATGCTTGGCGTGAAGCACGCCCGTTTCTTCAGCGGCTGGGCGAAGACCGAGCAGGAGAAGGGCAAGTATGACTTCACCTGGCTCGATCCGCAGCTGCGCGAATCCGCCGCCATGGGCGTCAAGCCATGGGTTTGCCTCTCCTATGGCAATCCCGTGTGGGGCAGCGATTTCCGTCTTGGCATGCGCGTGAAGCAGGTCACGGACAATCCCGAGGCGTTCGAGGCGTGGCTCCGCTACTGCAAGGCCTGTGTCGAACGCTACAAGGACGTTGTGGACGAGTGGGAAATCTGGAACGAGCCCTTCCATCAGGGGCCCGAGTACGCCGAGATGGTGTATCGCACCGCGAAGGCCGTCCACGAGGTGCAGCCGAACGCGAAGTGCTTCGTCACGGCCATCTCCTGGAACAAGGATCCGGAGAAGAACGACTATGCGATCGTCGCCGAGAAGCTCAAGAAGGAGAACGCGCTCGACCTCGTCACGCACTGGATCTACCATCCCTATTCGCCGAATCCGGATACATCCTATGCCTCGGCCGAGCGTCTGCGTGCGTTTGTGAAGGGATACTCGTCCAAATTCGACATTATGCAGGGTGAGGTGGGATGCCCCGCGCAGCTTGAGTTCGCCCACGCGATGCACAGCATCGAGTGGACAGAGTATTCGCAGGCGAAGTGGGATCTGCGCCGCACGATTGGCGACTTCTCGCGTGACATCCCCTGCAACGTGTTCACGATGATCGACCTGCAGTACACGTTCATGCTGCAGAGCTTCGGACTCGTCCGTTCCAACACGTTAAAGGAATTCGTGTACCGTCGCCCGAGCTTCTACGCGATGCAGAACGTTTTCAGTCTGCTGGACTGCGACGCGAAACCGGAGAAGATGGACCTCGAGGCGCCGTTCACGATGAACTACTGGTGGGACGCCCGCAACGCGAAGCCGCGTCAGCTCACCTGCTCCAAGGTCATCCGCAAGGGCAAGCCGCTCTGGTTCTTCTGGTTCGCGCAGGAGCGTCCGGGCAACCAGCTCGGCTTCGACCGCGTCAAGCTGCCCGTGTGGGGCCGCATCGAGAATCCTGTGTGGGTGGATATGATCACGGGCCGTGTGTTTGAAATCCCCGCCAGTATGTTCGATCTGGAGGAGAAGCGCACGGTG
The DNA here is from genome assembly GCA_030537465.1 of bacterium. GTDB lineage: Bacteria > Verrucomicrobiota > Kiritimatiellia > RFP12 > UBA1067 > RUG572. Next base: position 3,027 of record JAUNMP010000138.1, on the reverse strand, counting down.
TTCCGCGATCTCCCGATGTGGGATTCGCCGATTCTGATCGTCGATCGCTTGGCCGTCGAACTGCGTGCCGAATCCGCGAAGAAATAACCTGCGAATGCCGAAAAGGTTGCCGTTTGGAGACGGAAGCGGTATAATGTATTGAAATTTCGCCCGAAGGGGCATATCAGAAGGGTCAAAATCAATGAAGAAGATGATGCTGGTGTTCGGCGCGGCTGTCGCGCTGCTGTGCGGATGTGGCGAGAAGGACAATTCGCTCAAGATGATCACGGAGGCGACATTCCCGCCCTATGAGTTCCTGCGTGGACAGGAGATCGCCGGCATCGACGTGGAGATCTGCCGCGCGGTGGCGAAGAAGCTGAACCGTCCATTCAAGGCCGAAACGGTCGACTTCGACTCGGTGATTCCCGCCGTCATCAGCGGCAAGGCCGACCTTGCGGCCGCGGGCATCACGGTCACGGAAGACCGGAAGAAGAACGTCGACTTCTCGATTCCGTACGTCAGGACGGGCATCGTGGTGATCTACAAGAAGGACAACCCGTTCAAGGACAAAGACCAGCTCAAGGGAAAGAAGATCGGCGTGCAGAGCGGCACGACCTCCGAGACTTTCGTGCTTGAACAGCTCAAGCAGGAGCCCGAGCGCTCCAAGTCCCCGGCTGAGGCCGTGGCGGCTCTCAAGTCCGGCCGCGTCGAGTTCGTGATTGCCGACATCGACCCCGCGAAGAACTGCGTGAAGGGCGAGGCGGATCTCGCGCTCTCCGACTTCATCACCTCCGAGGAGTACGCCGTCGCGATTCGCAAGGGCCAGCCTGAACTGCTCAAGGCGATCGACGAGACGATCACCGAACTCAAGAAGTCCGGCCAGCTCGACCAGTGGATCAAACAGTTCACCGAAGAAAGCGACAAGCTAAAGGACAAGTGATCCGGGGATGTCTGTTCCAATGAAGAGGATATTCTCCGCTTTTTGCGGTTTCGTTCTGGCGACCTGCGTTTCGCAGGCCGCTCAGACTTTGACGATGGCCACGGAGGCGACATTCCCTCCGTATGAATTCCTGCGTGGACAGGAGGTCGTCGGCATCGATGTGGAGATTTCGAAGGCCGTCGCGCAGAAGCTCGGCCGCGAGTTCCGTGTCGAGAACATGGACTTCGACTCGGTGATCCCCGCCGTGATCTCGGGTAAGGCGAACCTTGCCGCCTCCGGCATCACGATCACGGAGGATCGGAAGAAAAACGTCGACTTCTCGGTGCCGTATGTCAAGACGGGCATCGTCGTCATCTTCCAGAAGTCGTCTCCCTACACGACACCGGATCTGCTCAAGGGGAAGAAAATCGGCGTGCAGAGCGGCACGACGAGCGACACCTACGTGATGGAGCAGCTCAAGCAGGAGCCCGAGCGCTTCAAATCGACGCCTGAGGCCTGTGCCGCCATGCTCGCGGGGCGCTGCGCGTTCGTGATCGCCGACATCGACCCCGCGAAGAACTGCGTGAAGGGCGAAGAGAAGCTCGCCCTCTCCGACTTCCTCTCCTCTGAGGAGTATGCGATCGCGGTGGCGAAGGGCCAGCCCGAGTTGCTTGCCGCCATCAACGAGACAATCGCGGCCGTCAAGGCCGACGGACGCCTTGAGAAATGGGTGGCCGACTACACGGTCGAGAGCGACAAGCTGAAGGAGGTCGCGGCGGCGTCTGGATCCGCCTCGAACAATGGCCTCGTCGACTGGCTCTCCGAGAAATGGAACGCGCTCCGCGACGACTTCCACCTCTGCTTCCTCAAGAAGGCCGCCGATGGATCGTCCCGTGGCATGTATCTGGTCAAGGGACTTGGCATCACACTCGAGGTCGCGCTGTCGTCCATCGTCTTTGGACTGATTCTTGGCTTCCTCATCGCGGTCATTCGTTCGAGCCACGACAAGTATGGTTACTTCCCGGTGATGAATGCGCTGGCGAAGGTCTATCTCACGATCATCCGCGGCACGCCGATGGTCGTGCAGCTGCTCATCACCTACTACATTATTCTGCGGTCCGTCGACTCGAAGGTTCTGATCGCGATTCTCGCGTTCGGCATCAACTCGGCCGCCTACCAGGCGGAGATCATCCGCGCGGGCATCGTCTCGATCGACCCGGGGCAGATGGAGGCGGGGCGCGCGCTGGGGCTTAGCTATTGGCGGACGATGCTGCGGATCATTCTGCCGCAGGCGATCCGCAATGTGCTGCCGGCGCTTGGCAACGAGTTCATCGTGCTGATGAAGGATACGTCCATCGTGGGGTACATCGCGCTGATCGACCTCGCGAAGGGTGGCGATATCATCCGTTCGCAGACCTATTCGGTCTATCTGCCGTACCTCACGGTCGCGGCGATCTACCTGGTGCTGGTGATGACGTTCACCTGGTTGCTCGGGAAGCTCGAGCGGTATCTCCGCAACACGGGCGCGGACGTCGTCCACAACGATTCGTAGAAGGTTGAGAAGGGTGAGAGGGTTGAGAAAGGGACGAAGAGATGTCTGAAACTTTGTTGAAGATCCGGGGACTGAAGAAGGCCTTTGGGAAACTGGAGGTCCTGAAGGGACTCACCACCGACATCCGCAAGGGTGAGGTCGTGGTGATGATCGGACCGTCCGGTGGCGGCAAGTCCACGTTCCTACGCTGCATGAACCTGCTGGAGCAGCCGACCGAGGGGACGATCGAGTTCGAGGGCATCGACATCGTGTCGGCCGACGAGAAGACGAAGAACCGCGTGCGGTCCGAGATGGGGATGGTGTTCCAGCACTTCAATCTCTTCCCGCATTTGACGATCCTCGACAACATCACGCTCGCGCCGCGTCTGGTGCGTGGTGTCGCACGGGAGGAGGCCGAGAAGAAGGCGATGGAACTGCTGGCACGCGTTGGGCTCGCGGAGAAGGCGAAGGCCTATCCGCAGCAGCTCTCGGGCGGACAGAAACAGCGCGTTGCGATCGTCCGTTCGCTTGCGATGGAGCCTCAGGTGATGCTCTTCGACGAGCCGACCTCCGCGCTCGACCCCGAGATGGTGGGCGA
>JAUNMP010000137.1 GCA_030537465.1 bacterium | reverse complement strand
CTCCTCCCTCGCCGGCGTCATCCTCACGATGCTCGACCTGCGCCTCGGCGACGTCGAACGCTTCCCCTTCCTCGATCCGCCCAAACCCGCCATGATCCACGAGGGTCTGCGCGAGCTCCTCGAACTCGGCGACATCTACCATCGGCAGGTCCCACCTTCCACGTTCAAGGGGCCAGGTTCAAGGGGCCAGGTTCAAGGTTCCGAGGGACAAGGACAGGATTCGGAGACGCGCATCTGCCTCACCGACATCGGACGCAAACTGGCGAAGATCCCCGTCGAGCCCCGCCTCGCGCGCATGCTGCTCGCCGCCTCGGACAACGCCATCCTCCCCTCCACGATTCCAATCGTCGCCGCCATGGCCTGCGACGATCCCCGCCGGCGTCCCGTCGACGAACGGGAGAAGGCGACTCAGGCCCACGCTCCCTTCCGCGTCCCCGGTTCGGACTTTCTCGGCACCCTGAAGCTCTGGACCTGGTGGCACAACACAACCTCCGAACTCTCGCAGTCCAAGGCCCGGGCCCTCGCAAAGAAGACCTATCTCTCCTATCCCAAGATGCGTGAGTGGCGTGACCTCGTACGCCAGCTCACCGATCTCGCCAAGCGCCTTGATCTTACATTCCAAGAGGATTTCACGCCGGACCTTGACCGTTTCAAAGTTCAGGAGCAGGGTCCCAAGACCAAGGAACGCCATTCTCTGGACGACTGGTCCGCCCGCCTGCACAAAGCGCTCCTCTCCGGGCTCCTCGGCCGCATCGGTAAGTACGATCCCGAGGAACGCGACTACCGCGGCGCCCATGGTCTCCGCTTTGCCCTGCACCCAAGTTCCGTACTGACAAAGAAACTCAAGTTCCGCGAAGAACGGACGACTGTCGTCAATGCACACAAACCGGACGCCAAACAGCAGAGGCCGGAGTCACCCGCCTGGATCATGGCCGGGGAACTCGTCGACACGGCGCGCCTCTTCGCTCGGAACGCGGCTATCCTTGATCCCGCCTGGGTCGAACCGGTCGCCGGCCCCATCTGCCGCCACAGCTACCATTCCCCTGAATGGGACGAACAGAGCGGCTTCGTGCGGGCCACCGAACAGGTCGTCCTCTACGGACTCGTCATCGTCCCCGCCCGCCGCTGCGACTTCAGCCGCGTCGACCTTCCCTTCGCCCGCGAGATCTTCATTCGCCGCGGACTCGTGGACGGCGACTTCCCGCACCCCCCTCCGGACGTCCGCCAGAACAACGCCCTCCTCGACGCCCTCCGCAAGCGCGCCGAGAAGTCGCGCCATCCCGAGATCTTCGACGTCGACCGCCTCTGCGCCCACTTCGCCCACATCCTCCCCCCCGACGTCGCCTCCGCCCCCGCGCTCCGGAAATGGCTGGGGAAGGGACGCCCTGATTTCGTTCTGAAGAAGTCCGACTGGTGGCCGGCCGAGAACCTCGCCGACACCGACTTCCCCGACACGATCCGCATCGGCGACGTGAAGATGGCGCTCACCTACCGCAATTCGCCGGATGATCCCGAGGAGGACGGCATCACCTGCACGGTCCGGAAATCGGACGCCGCGGCCCTCCGTCTCTGGCCTGCGGACTGGCTTGTCCCCGGCGCGCTCCCCGAGAAGCTCGCCTACCTCCTCTCGACGCTCCCCTCCGCCCAGCGTCGCGTCCTTCAGCCGATCAACGACACCATCGCCGGACTCCTCGCACGCCTCAAACCAGGCAGCGAACCCCTGATCGACGCCGTCCGCCACGCCATCTACGAGGAATGGGGCTTCCGCATCGCCCCCGAGACCTGGGCCAATCTTCGGCTGCCTCCGCATCTTCTCGTCCGTTTCCGCATCCGGGACGACCAGAACGGCCGAGTTCTCGCCGCATCGCGTGATCTTGAGGAGGTCCTCGAGGCCGTCGGCGTGGACAAGGGTTCTTCCACCGTTCGCTCGATCAGTCCGTCCAGAGGCCAATCTTCCGAAACATCGACCTCCTGGACATTTGGGACCATTCCCGAAAAGACGTCCGATGCCCGCGCGGGCTGGACGCTCGAACACTTTCCGGCCCTGCACGACGAGGGCGAGGCGGGCGTTTCCCTCCGTCTCTACGCCGATACGAAATCCGCGGCGGCGGCCCATGCCGCCGGCGTCACGCGGCTCTATCTTCTCGCGCTCGGGAACTCCTTCCGCGCGTCCTTCAGACGGAAGTCTCTCCCGCTGCCCGGACAGCTCTATCTCAAGTCTCTCGACTATGAGGACGCCAAGATCAATGCGGACATCCTCACAGGTGCCGTGCGCGAGGTCTTCGTCCGCAATCAGCCGCCCGTCAGGGACGCCGCCGAATTCGAACGGCGTCTCCAGACGAACCGTGGTCTTCTCGGGGAGGCCCTCGCCGAAATGACGCGCATTCTCACGGACGCCTACACCGCGGCCGCCCGAATCGACGACCGCCTCCAGGAGCAGGGCATTCCCCCCGAAACGGCCGATGCCATCCAGACCCAACTGGCCTGGCTCATCTACCGTGGCTTCCCAAAGAATGTGCCGCTTGCCCGTCTTCGGCACTACAAACGCTATCTCAAGGGCGCGGAGATCCGACTGGATCGCGCCCGCACCAATCCAATCGGCGACCTCTCGAAGGAGGAACGCATCGCCTCCTATTGGCAGCTCTATGAGGACGCCGTCACCGGAAAGTCAAAGGTGAAATTCGACCCCTCCGCACTGGCGGAGATTCGCTGGCTGCTTGAGGAGTACCGCGTTTCGGTCTTCGCCCAGGAGCTAAAGACCGCCGAACCCGTAAGCCCCAAGCGGCTGGACGCCAAACTGGCCGACGCCGTCGTGGATTAATTAGTTTGCAGCTGCAGGCTGCGCCTGAACTGGTACAGGACGGCGACGACGAGCCTTTGGATCTTCGGAGACAGCACCCCCGACGATCAGAACATCCATATCGTACGGATGTTCCTTTTCCACGCCCTGAAGATGGCGTTCCGCCTCGTTGAGGAGATCAAGGTCATGATAGAGTCTGGCCGAAATCTGGTCCAGAGCCGTCATCGGGGTATCAGGCGCAATCTCCTTGCGGGGTACTGGCTTCCCGAATATCTCCTCGATCTTCTTCAGGGCTTTGAGATCGTACTCCCTGCGAAGCGCAATCTCCCGCTCATTGCGTTCCCGCACCAGATCGAAGACTTCCTTGTAGTCCTTCACGAACTTCTCGTTCTCAACGCGCTGCTGCTCCTGCCTGACCTCTTCCAGGTGTCTCATGTAGAACCATCCCGCAGCCGCAGCGGCGACCGCGCCCAGAATCAGGATCAACACGAGGAAAGTCTTCAACTTTACCTTGGTACTCTTCTTCATATCCCTCACTCCGCGTCGGAAGGCATATTCTTGACCTTGATGGTCTGGCCCAACTTGAGGTTGGCCGTCGCCGACAGACCATTCGCCTTCGCGAGCTCCGGCACAGAACAACCGCAGGCACGCGCAATCTTGGTCAATGAATCTCCAGGTTTGACCTTGTAGGACTTCCAGCCATCCTTACCCGATTCCGTGGCGATTCCCCTGTCGTCCTTTTCCTTGGCCGCGGGCACCTTTCGCGAATCAGCCTTCGTGCGCTCCGATTTCGCAGACCGACTGACATCCTGCTGCTTACCCTTCTTTTCCTGCTGAAGGCGATCACCCTTCACACTCGAAGCAGAAGAGACTGAGTCGTCAACGGAAGGTGCAACCGTCTGTTCCGCGTCCGTGCGCGTTGGCAAATCCTGCGCGCGACCGTCCGTCTGCGGAATCGGCTGAGGAGGAGGCACATCATTCTTGCCGCCTCCCATCCCCATAATGGCCATAATGCCAATCACCACCACGTGTAGTGCCAGACTGGCGGCCAGGGCCACTCCCCAGGTACCCATTCCCCTCACATTTCCAAATGCCATTTAATCCTCGATCTGATAACTCGTAAAGATACGCGAAGTTTATCATTTTTTCGGGGACGCGCAATCTCAATTTTCCACGAAAACAGGGGTGGTTCCCGAAGGAGCCACCCCTTTATATATTTGCCGCCACCCCTTTCGGGGGATATGTTAGTCAATCGCGATCGCGCGCGCCTGTGTCTCGGGACGTTTCCTGACCGTGACACGCAACACGCCATTCTCCAGTTTTGCCCCAACCGTGGAGGGATCCGCCGTCTCGGGCAGATCCACGCTGACTGCATAGTTCACACGCTCGAATTCAGCCGCGACCTGTTTGAAGCCCGCAGGAGCCTGGTATTTGGCATGCGTCTTCAAAACCAGTGACCGATTTTCGACATGGAGCTCGGCCTCTCCCTTGCCAACGCCAGGAATCTCAAATGTCAATTCATAGCCTTTCGGGTGTTCGTTCATCGTCGCGGACGGAACCACATACTTCTCTTCGTTCATTTTAAATCTCCTTTTCTGTTATCTAGGTTGATTATTCGGCGATTTCGATGCGACGCACACCTTCGGCGACGGCCTTGGGCAGCTCGATTCGCAGAATGCCGTTCTCGAACTTCGCATTCGCCTTGTCCGCATCCACGCGGAAGGGAAGCTCAAGGCGGCGGGACCACTTCGGCGTCTGCCCCTCCACAGGTTTGCCGTCTGCGTCCTGGTTGGCCGGGCGATCCGCAATCACGACGGCCTGTGATTCAAGAGTCAACGACACGTCCTTCGCCGTCTTGCCCGGAAGTTCGACATCGACGATGATCGCGTTCTCGTCCAGGAATACATTCACTGGCGGAAAACGCCCCGCGACACGTGCCCGGACAGTACGGAATGCACGATTGTCTGTGTTGAAGATCTCATCGAGAATGCTCAGTGGATTCATATACAGTGCTGTGTTCATGTTTTGTTTCTCCTTTCAATTTTTACCGACGCCTTTTCTTATGCAAACACCGTGCCAAGGCCTTAACTCAGCTCATACGCACAACGACTGTGTCATTATGACGCAAACGTGTGACATATTGTCTAAACCCTGTCTCAATCATCTCATTCAAGGCAACCATCCATGACCAACTCATCTCCGCCTTTTCTCAACACATAGTTCTCAATGGTCACGCGGAACCGTACCATTGAGAACTATACGCATGAGGGAATTTCCTTCTTTTGCCGCTGCATACATAGTTCTCAATGGTCACATTTACGGTGACCATTGAGAACTATGTGCCGAATGTCCAAAGGATCCGATAGAGACGATTAATTTGATTCAAAATCAAAATTCCATCCACAACCTTCGCTCAAAAGTGTATAATTCAAGTTAATTTTCACTCTCTATTTACCATGAACTTCTTAGGTGCCATTTTCGACCAGGATGGTCTTCTCTTCGATACGGAATCGATTTTCCAGTCCAGCTGGATTGCGGCAGGGCGAGAAATGGGGGTCGATGTCCCAGAAGCCTATACCCATGGCGTCTGCGGTCTTGGACGTAGCCGATTGCCGGAGATGGTCAGGCGCTACATGCCGAGTCTTGATCCAGAGGCGTACATCTCTCGAGCCCTAGCCATTGCCTCAACACGGCAACTCAGTGAAGTCCCCGTCCTAAAGCCCGGTGTCGCCGAGATTCTGGCGTTCTATCAGGAGAATGACATCAAGATGGCCATCGCCTCTAGTTCCACACGGAAAGTGGTGGCGCACAATCTCGAATCTTCAGGGATTCGAAAATACTTCACCGCCGTCGTCACAGGCGAGGACGTAACCCAGGGCAAGCCCGCACCGGACATCTTCCTGCTCGCGGCCGAACGTCTCCAACTATCCCCTGAACGTTGCGTGGTCTATGAAGACGCACTCACAGGTATTCGAGCCGCCCATGCCGCTGGCTGTCGTCCCGTTATGATTCCCGATCGCCTGCAGCCAACGCCCGAAATCCGCGCCATCTGCACGGTCTACCCGTCCTTCCGCGAAGTGCTCGCGGCAGACAGGCGGAATTGACCGAACTTCTCGATCTACCAGTGGATTGGTTCAATCCCGTGGGACTCCAGATAGGCGTCCGCCTGTCGGAAGTGGTTGCAGCCGAAGAAACCACGATAGGCGGAAAGCGGTGAAGGATGGGCCGTCTCCAACACGAGATGCCGCGACCGGTCAATGACCAGTCCTTTCCGCTGCGCATAGGACCCCCAGAGCATGAAGACCAGATGTTCGCGCCGCTCGGCCAACGCTTTCACCACGGCGTCTGTGAACGTCTCCCAACCCCGCCCCTGATGGCTCCCCGCCTGCCCGGCATTCACCGTCAAGGTCGCGTTCAAAAGGAGAACTCCCTGGTCCGCCCAGACGGAGAGATCTCCGTTCCGCTTTAGAAACGACGTCTTGTACTCGTCTTCAAGTTCCTTGTAGATGTTGAACAATGAAGGCGGCACGGCCACCCCTGGCTGAACCGAAAAACACAGACCATGCGCCTGGTTTGGCCCATGGTAGGGGTCCTGCCCGAGAATCACCACCTTCACCTTGTCGAACGGCGTGCGGTTGAACGCCTCGAAGATGAAGCGTCCCGGCGGATAGACCACCCCCTTGGAATAGGCCTCACGCACGAAACGAGTCAGTTCAACGAAATAGGGACTGTTGAACTGTTCCTGGAGAATCTCCTTCCAGGACGGATCGATCTTCACGTCCATTTCAGGCCCCCACGGACTCCACCGCGCGCGCATCAACCCCATCCTCGGACGACTTCCGCCGCAATATCAGGGACAGCAGCACCGCCAGGGCCAGCATCGGCTGGTAATAGAGGCATGTAATCAGATCGAAAGAACCCACCGCAGCCTCCGCCCCCTTCGCGATGCCGATCGCGATCAGAATCTGCGCGCCGTAGGGGATGATGCCCTGGACGATGCAGGACGCCGTGTCCAGAATCGACGCCATGCGAATGGGGTCCGCCTTGAACCGATCGGAACACGTCTTCGCGATGGGACCCGCGATGACAATCGCCACCGTGTTGTTCGCCGTGAAGAAGTTGACGAGCGCCACCAGCAGGCCCATTCCGAATTCGCAGGATCGAGGGCCGCGCACGAGTTTCGCGATCTTCTCCGTCAACCAGAGGATTCCGCCGTTGGCCTGGACGGTCTTGAAGAGTCCGCCCGCAAGAATCGCCACGATGAGTGTCTCGCTCATGCCAAGCGTTCCCTTTCCGAGCAGATCCAACGCGCCAAAGGTGTCGAATTTGCCGAGGAGCATGCCGATCACAGCCGCCAGCACCGTTCCGGCGAAGAGCAGGAACATGACGTTCAGTCCCACGAGAGCCAAAACCAGGATGAGCACATAGGGCAGCACGAGTACGAAGTGTTGCCAGGTGACGGCGGGCGTCTCAACCGTGCCGGCGGAAGCGCCGACGATCGCATAGGCAAAGAGGGCGATCAGCGCAGCAGGAGACGCCACCAGCGAATTCGCGAAGAACTTGTCCTTCATCCGCACGCCCTGAGTCCGCGTGGCGGCAATCGTTGTATCCGAGATCATCGAGAGATTGTCGCCGAACATCGATCCGCCAACCACAGCTCCCAGGAGCAGCGCCGGCGACAGATTGAGCGGTGCCGCGAAGCCCAGGGCGATCGGGCTCACCGCCGCAATCGTTCCGCAGGACGTGCCGATCGCAAGCGAGATTAGACAGGAGATGAGGAAGACGCCCGCAACCATGAGCCGCGCCGGAATGATCGACTGGGCGATCGTCACCGCGGCGGAAACCGCCCCCGACCCCTTGGCCACACTCGCAAAGGCGCCGGCGAGGATGAAAATCAGGCACATGAGCATGATGTTCGTCTCGCCCATGCCGGACGCGTAGACGTCGACCTTCTTCTCGAGGGGCGTCCGCCAGTTGAAGATCAGGGCCGTCGCCGAGGCGATGAGGAAGGCAATGGTCATGGGGACCTTGTAGAAGTCATTCGCCCAGACGGAGAGCCCGACATAGAAAATGGCGAAAACGAGAAAGGGCAGAAGCGCCCATCCGCAGGGTTTGACATCGGTGTTCTTGTTCATGCCTGATAGTATACCATACCCGCCGAATTGTGCTACACTAGGCCCGTGGCCGGGTTCCTCCAGTTCGACAACGTCTCGTTTGCCTATCCGGGTATGACGGACTCCCTTCTCACCCATGTCACCGCCTTCTTCCCCGAGGGCGAATGGACGGGCATCGTCGGTGCGAATGGAGCTGGGAAGACGACCCTGCTCAAGATCGCCTCGGGGGCGCTCAGGCCCACGGATGGCTCGGTTCGGCAAATCGGCACGGCACAGTATGCCGTCCAGCGCACCGATGCGCCACCGGCGGACTGGGACGATTTCATGAACTGCTGGGACGCCTCCGCCATGGACTGGCGACGGTGCCTTGGCATTTCGGACGACTGGGCTGACCGCTGGGACTCCCTCAGCCACGGCGAACGGAAGCGCGTCCAAATCGCCATCGCCCTTTGGCACGCACCGGACGTCCTCGCCCTGGACGAACCGACCAACCATCTTGACCAACGCGGAAAGTCCATCCTCCTCGACGCGCTGAAGCGCTACAGAGGCGCCGGTCTCATCGTCTCACATGACCGCGATTTTCTCGACGCCCTCTGCTCCCAGTGCCTCTTCGTTTTCCCTCCCCATGCCACAATGCGTCCCGGGGGCGTCACCCAGGGCATGGAACAGGACCGCCGCGAACAGACACACGCCCGCGAACAGCACGACGCGAACGCCGGCAAGGCCCGCCGTCTCGCCGCCGCCGCGCAGCAGCGCCGGGAGGCCGCCGAACAATCCGCCGCGCGAACGAAGCGACTCAAGGAGAAGAAGCCACCTGCGAATGACCACGATGGACGCTTCATGCGCGGCGTGGCCAAGCTCCAGGGCAAGGATGGCTGGGGATTCACCCAGAGCGCCGAACTGCGCAAGCGCGCGGCGAAGCTGGCCGCGCCCGACAAGTCCATCCGCGTCGACTACGAAATGGGCTTCTGGCTCGAAGGCGCCGGCATCTCCCAGAAGAACTACGTATTGGACATTCCCCCGGGGACGCTGGATCTCGGCGACGGACGCACCCTCGTCCATCCGCCGCTCCAGATCCGCCCCGACGACCGCATCGCCCTCGTGGGCGCAAATGGCCTCGGGAAGTCATCCCTCCTGAAGCACCTTCTCCCACAGGTGCTCGTTCCCGAAGAGCGCCTGCTCGTCATTCCTCAGGAAATCTCAGAGGCGGAGTCGCGGCACATCCACACCGACGTGAAGAACCTGGACGACGCACCGCTCGGCCGCGTCATGACCCTCGTCTCGCGCCTCGGATCACGCCCGGGACGGCTCCTCGCCTCGACAACCCCCAGCCCCGGCGAGATTCGCAAAATCCTGCTCGCGCGCGGCGTCGAGCGCGGCCCCCATCTCATCGTGATGGACGAACCCACCAATCATCTCGACCTTCCCTCGATCGAGTGCCTGGAGAACGCACTGGTGGACACCCCCTGCGCCATGCTGCTCGTCTCGCATGACGAGCGCTTCCTCGCGAAGCTCGTCCACACGCGGTGGGAACTCAGGCCCACCGCCCGAGATCAAATCGAATTGACGATTGTCAGATAGTACAGTCTCCCTCTTTTCCATGAAGACGTCACGACTTTGACGATCTACGCCTCCTCCGAGAACGAGATCAAGAGTCCGTCATTGTTCCAGTCGAACGGGAGGACCGGGAGATCGGATGTCTAACCATCGAAATCCGGTGTCAGCTTCGGATCGTCAAGGACGTACAGCGTCGCGACAGGCCCCTGTGCCACGTTGCCGGCACCGCCGCCGCCATCAGCGTTTCTCCGACTCGCATGGACGTGGCCCGTCAGCTGCCCGCCTTCGTTCTCGGCAATCCATCCGTCGCCGACGACGATGTCATTGCGCTGGGGAATCCTCACGCAGGATCATTCACCGTAGTTGTCGTCGAACGACTTCCGCCCAGGCAGTCCGTCGGTCTCCGCCCCCCGCACGTCCCGATGGCGGATCACTCCTTCGCGGCGGGGGGCGCGCCATTCGGGAGCATCCCGCCCGCGGACAGCGCCTCGCGGAGCATCCGGCCGATCCCCGTGCGGAATTCGGTCACGGGCTTCAGCAGCTGTGGACAGCGGGCGCACGCCGCGTCGTATCCCGCCGCGTCGCCGTCCACCGCGTACGCCAGCCGCACCACCTCCGAGACCTCCTCGGACGAGAGTAGCATCTTGGGCTGCGGCTTGTGGTGAACGAGTTCTTCGGGTTTCCATTCCAATCGGGGAGGATAGTAGTCAACATGGAAAGTACAACCCTCGTTCAGGCTGAACACGCGATTGGAGAAGGCCGCCTCGACACCAAGCGTTTTCATCAACTCTTCTCGCCTCATTTTCTTCGCGTCGGCAATCTTATGGAAAGTAGCTTTCCGCGTCCAATAAAAGGGATTCATGTGGCATCCGAGATTGTAATCGCGAGACCCCATTCGATCCATGAGGAGTTGGTGCTCCGGTGTGAGGAACATCAACGACACGGCATCCGGGATGCAACGGTTATAACTATAGGGATCATAGGGTGGCCTTAACTTCCAGAGTTCAAGCTTCCCCTTTCCCTTCTTCATCTTCCTGTCATTTTCGTTGTAGTACGCGAATTCCCCTGGCTCAAGATCAAACGGGCCTCCGTTTCCCTCGGGGAACATCACAACCGGAGGGCAATACATTCGCCGGACGTCATAGAGATAGCACACCTCGTTTCGCCCCACCGACAGATTCCCCTTGAGGATCTCGACGCATTGACAACGCCTCAATCCCAACGCATTATGCAACCCCAGGAAGATCGGTTCCGACTCCATCTCCCACTTCCTAACCAAGAACAGATTAGTTTCCGCAGGTCTCCAGTCGCGTGTCAGCACGATGCTGGTCGTGCGGACGCAGTCCGTGATACTGTGGACGACATACTCCCGAACGTTCGTCGGAAGTGAATCGAAATTCTGATCACAGTGATTTGAAACTGCGGCGCGCAGATTCCCCGCCGCCGCTAGCGAGATGAAGCCCCAAAGGGTCAGCCGTATAGATGTCCTCATGTTTACTCCTTTGTCATTGATAGGCCGGGTGAAGCTCACGGACCGGATTCGCTCCATATTTTCCCCTGTATGTACAGTGGTAGCGGAAGCATGCGTTGTAATTGATGCGTTCCTTGGCCTTCAGCTCCATGTGGCCACGGGTCGAATCGAGATTCATGATCCGCGAGGACTCGACGAGTTCGTTCTGCACGGCATTGGCTATCACACCTAGGGTACGACTTCGCGCCTCGTCCGCCGTGCTTCCCCGCACCGTCCAAGTCCCGACATCGATGAACGAGTAGGACGCAGCCAGCTGTCTAATGTAGTACTGGATGCCTCTTACCGTCCAGCAGTCAGCAAGACCCCCCTCGGACACGGGGACCTCGCCACGAAACTGCCGTAAGTGGAACAGTTCCTCCTCCCGAATTTGCGCGGCGTACTGTCCCGTCCATGTGAACGGCACCTCGTTTGCATAGATGATGGTGTATATGCGTCCGGCCTCCTTCTCGAACTCCCGGAAAACGATGTCGCAGCACCAGTAGTCCTCCGTCGCCGTCTGAACGTGCCGCGGAGCGCTCGGGGCTGTGTCGTTGGAGGTCGGGGGATCCCAGTGGGCTCCCGCACTCGTCTCGGGGAAGCGGACACCGCAGGTGGCATACGATTCCGCCGGAATCGCGTCGGCGAGAAGCTGGTTCTTCTGTGGCAGGATCTCGATCAGGTTCGTTGCACAGATGTGTCATCTCCACATTTTCCACTTCATTTATGGGAAGAGGAGACCACAGGAGAAATCATTAAGATTCTTTGATCTATCAAATTCCATATTAGTATCGTTTTCTTTCGGATTAAACACTGCCGACATGCATGAAAAACCACATTGAATCTTCACCTCTCCAAATATTTTCGAATAATTACACGAAATCAGTCTACCTTTCTCGTCGTATTTTGAACGAGTTCGAAGAACCATATACTCATCGTCCGAAACAATAGGAGAAGACATCTTGTAAGTATAGTCAGGGAATCTAACTGCATCAAATACAAATTCGTTTTTCGTCAATCTTCTATCATCAGCTTTGTAGCACGACCTAAATTCTGATGACTTGTTAATCTTTTCGACATATGCGCCATTTCCTTTCCCGTCGATTCTCAGAACCGAATGTATGCTGAGAATACCATTGGACACATTACTGTGCTTTTCAATGATAAAATCTGACACGACACCTCTTCCGAAAGGACGTACCCAGTCTCCGATCTTAAGATCAAATCCTCGAGAAAACGCATTATCTTCAACCGCAAAAAATTGCCCGCTGCCAATTGCAAACATTGGTTGTGGATTAATGATTTTTCTCATCTTAACATCGACATGCTTATAATTCTCCACAAGTGACGCCTGTAGATTGAATTTCGACTCGGTGATCTTGTAATGTATAGGAGTTCTTACAGCGGGATAAAAACCTTCTGCCTCGACCCAGAAAACACAATCACCTGATGGACAATGAAAGGAATGTTTCACTACTCCCATCCGATCCGCATAACATTCATACACCTGATAATCAGAACTTCTACTTCCCAGGCCAAATCCAAGCTTCTTCTGCGTACTAACCCATAGATGTGCATTTGTAACGGGCATGTCACGCCCATCCTTCACCACTACTTCAAGCGTCGCCATGCCTGCCGAGCATGAAAAACAAAACATGCCACACATAA
>JAUNMP010000136.1 GCA_030537465.1 bacterium | reverse complement strand
CCATGAAAGAACATGTTCACTCCAAACAAACCAATACAAACAAAGAGTCACCCCCTATAGTCCCCCTAGAGAAAGGGCGGCGGCGAACTGGGCGTTGAGAAAGGCCGGGCGGTTGCGGATGTTGCCCGACTCCGCGAAGATGATCCGCGTGACGTCCAGGATGTCTCGGAACCTCTCCTCCTCCAGAACGGCAAAGAACTTCCGGTAGGTGTTGTAGGTGTAGCTGCTGTAGTCGCCCACGAGCGCACAGGCCAGGTGCCAGGCCGGCACCGACGGATCGTAGGTCTCCTCCTTTGAGGTCGGCGGGTTCGGAAACCGCAGTTTCGTTCGCATGTCCATTTTCTCTTCTCCGCCGCCGCTGCCGGAATGGCTTCGACGGGGAGATGACCCCGTCTCGCGGCGACGGGGGAAGTTTCCAGGCTAAAACGGACATGGGCTGGACAAATCGGTTGTCCGTTATTGCAATGCCCTTGTTTTATTGGGGGTTCGGCGAGGTCCGAGGGGACAATAATGACATTGACTGGGATTTTGTCCGTTATTGCCCCCGAAATCGGCGCGTCGCTGTCCGTTATTGCCCCTGTTGTCCGTTATTGCCCCTTCAGGCGCGGAACGCACATGGGGTGGACCTGCTGGAATTTGAAGTTATGTGCCTCCCGAAGCGGACGTCTTCCCGACCTTGTCCGTTATTGCCCCCCTCGCCGATTTCACGCGGATCAAGCAGAGCGTCCAGCGCACCCTCAACCGGAAGGGGTAAGGCCTCCCGCGTGACTCGCATGCGGGCGGAAGCCATAATTCCATACTTCTGATTTGACTGATAGGGGCATGGAATTGTAAACTATGAACATTGAGACGGGAGGGGCGCACTCTGCCGTCGGTGTATGATTTTCAAGTGGGGCTGCCATGCTGACGGATGACATCAAACGGTCGATCGACAAGATCTGGGACACGCTCTGGGCGGGAGGGCTCACCAACCCGCTGACGGACGTGGAGCAGATCACCTATCTGCTTTTCATGAAGCTGCTGGACGACAGCCAGACGCGCGACGAGCGGAACGCCGCGCTTCTCGAGACGCCCCTCGAGAATCCCGTCTTCGGCGCGAAGGAGGAGCCCCTCAGGTGGAAGAACTTCCGCCACCTCGCCCCCGAGGAGATGCTCGCCTGCGTGCGCGACAGGGCCTTTCCGTTCATCAAGACGCTCGGGCGCGGCCGCGGCAACGCCTTCGCCGAGTTCATGAAGGACGCCGTCTTCCTCATCCCCACGCCGCTCGTGCTCGTGACCCTGGTCGACGAGATCGAGTCCATGGACCTGAGCGACAAGGACGCGATGGGCGACGTCTACGAGGAGCTGCTCAACCGCGTGGCGTCCTCCGGCACGAACGGGCAGTTCCGCACGCCCCGCCATCTCACGGAACTCATCGTCGACATGTGCGAGCCCACTCTGGACGACACGATGATCGACCCCGCGATGGGCTCCGCCGGTTTCCTCCTCTCCGTCATCAACAACGTCAAGCGGAACTCCGGCGGCGAGCTGATGAAGGCGGCGAACATGAAGAAGTTCAAGTCGTCCCTCGTGAGCGGCCGCGACACCGACCACACGATGCTCCGCATCGGCGCGATGAACCTCATGCTGCACGGCATCGACAACCCCGACATCGCCTACTGCGACTCGGTGGGGGAGGACAACACCGTCCGCGGCAAGTACACGCTCATCTGCGCCAATCCGCCGTTCACGGGCACCATCTTCCAGAACACCGTGGCGAAGGACCTCCTGGCGCTCACCAAGACGGGCAAGACGGAGCTGCTCTTCCTCTCGCTCTTCGTGAAGCTGCTCCGCATCGGCGGCCGCTGCGGGTCGATCGTGCCGCAGGGCGTGCTCTTCGGCAGCTCCACGGCGCACGTCGCCATCCGGAAGGAGCTGGTGGAGAACCAGCGTCTGATCGGCGTGCTGTCGCTGCCGAGCGGCGTCTTCCAGCCCTACTCGGGCGTGGCGACGGCGGTGCTCTTCTTCCAGCGCACGGACAACGGCGGCACGGACAGGGTGTGGTTCTACGACATGAAGGCGGACGGCTATTCGCTCGACCAGAAGCGGGAGCCCGTCAAGGCGAACGACATCCCCGACGTCCTCGCGAAGTTCAAGGCGTGGAAGGCGGTCGCCGCCCAGCCGACCGAGAAGGGCCTCGCGCCGTTCCTCGACCGCAAGTCGACCTGCTTCTGCGTGCCGAAGGACGAGATCGTCGCGAACGGCTACGACCTCTCGTTCAACAAGTACAAGCAGACCGACTACGTCGCCGAACAGTTCCCCCCGACCGAGCAGATCCTGGGCGAGATCGACGCCCTCTACAAGTCGCTCGGGGAGAAGGTGAAGGGCCTGAGAAGATGAGATGTCTTGGGGCAGATGGCTTGGTGATGAAGACTGAAGGGACGAACGGGTCGAATGAGCGGGCCGGGAGAGTGCCTTTCGTTGAGTTTTTCTCAGATTCAACAAGGTGCGGAACGAAGATTGCTCAAGGGCATTACTGTGACACGGGGCGTTATCCAATTGTCGATCAGGGTGATAATGAAATCGCTGGTTTCACAGATTGTGATGAAGGGCTATTCAAAGATGTACCAGTCGTCATCTTTGGAGATCATACCCGAATTGTTAAATATGTAGACCAACCGTTTTTCCTTGGAGCGGATGGAGTTAAAATCCTTACTCCTTGCAAGGATGTTTTCTGTAAGTTTGCCTTCTATGCCCTCAATGCGGCAAGGATTGAGTCTTTAGGATATAGCCGCCATTTCAAGTTAGTTAAAGAATTGCAGTTTCCTCTCCCCCCGCTTGCGGAGCAGAAGCGGATAGCCGAAGAACTGGACAACATCTGCGCGGCGAAGAAGGATGCCGAGGCGATTGTCGAGAAACTGAAACTCCTCGCCAAATCGCTATTTGTCGAGATGTTTGGGGACTTCAAGTCCAATTCAAAGAAATGGCCGATTGCGCCATTTGACGATGTCGCCAAAATCGAGAGTGGATTGGTTAAGGACTTTCAGAAATATGCGAACTACCCCCACATCGGTATCGATAGCATCACAAAGGACACGGGGGAACTTGTAGGTTTTCGCACGGTTGCACAGGATTCCGTAAAGAGCGGTAAGTATTTATTCACTCCAGAGCACATCATCTATAGCAAGATTCGACCGAACCTAAATAAGGTTGCGCTTCCCAATTTTGAAGGTCTGTGTTCGGCGGATTCGTATGCGATATTACCAAAGGTAAACACCAATAGGGTCTTTCTGGCTTATGTTTTGCGGTCGCAATATTTCTTGGATTACATTGTACCGCTAAGTGGTCGTTCAGGAATGCCCAAAGCAAATCAGGAGCAGGTAAGAGGATTTCGGATGCCATTGCCACCTCTTGCTCTCCAACAGAAGTTTGCCGCCTTCATCGAGCAGCTCGACAAATCACGGTTTGAGGCGCAGGCATTGATCGGGAAACTCGACCTGTTGTACCGGGCGAAACTCCAGGAGTATTTCGGGTGATGGATGCGGGGTGGGAGAGCCGGAACTTGGCTAAGAATGGCCAAGCACGGAACGTGGCCGAGAACGGCCAAGCACGGAACTTGGCTGCAGGCGGTGAAATGCCAGGGGTGCGGCGGGATGTCATCCATTCGATGCTGCGGCGGCTGAATGGGTGGGATTACCGGCAGCGGGCAATCTATCAGATCACCCTCACGCTGGCCGATCGCACCGTGCAGGCGCTGGGGCGGTTGGAGGTGAAGGGGCCCGGGGGCGACTGGCTGCCAATCGCGGCGGCGCGTGGGCTGGGGCTCACGCCCGAGGCGGTGGAGGCGCGGGTGGTGCCGAGCGAGCTGGGCGAAGCGGCGCTTCTGGCGCTTGCCGAGATGCCACGGCTTTTCCCCGAGGTGGCGATTCTACGGTGCCAGCTGATGCCCGATCACCTGCATTTCATCATTTTCGTGCAGGCGCCGATCGCCAAGCCGCTGGGCGCGCTGATTCGGGGCTTCAAGGCCGGGGCCAGCAAGCGGTGGAAGGGGATTTACCAGGCCAAGAATGGCCAGGCACAGAACCAGGCTAAGAATGGCCAGGCACGGAACTCGGCGCGGGAAGGTGACGTGCCGGCGAATTCTTTCGCCGGCCTTCCCGTGTGGGGCGAGGGCTACCAGGATACGATTCTCTTTCGTGATGGGCAGCTGGCCAACATGAAGCGCTATCTCGCCGACAATCCGCGACGGCTGGCCATCAAGCGCCTCTTCCCCGATCTCTTCCGGGTGGTGGGCGAATGGTCGGTGCCGCTTTCCCTGCCGGGGGGCGTGCGGGGGCGGGGGCGTTTTGCTGCGATTGGCAACCGCTTTCTGCTCGATCGGCCCCTTGCGCAGGTGCAGGTGTCGCGACGTGATTTCGCCTACGCGCGCGAGGCGAAGCCGGGTGGCGGGTTGAAGATCGTGCGCGATGCCCAGGGCGAGCCGATTGCGGCCTCTTCCACGCCGTTCTACGCCGAAAAGAAGGCGGCGCTCTTCGCTGCCGCCCGACATGGGGCCGTGCTGATTTCGCCCTGCGTGAGCGATGGCGAGCGTCAGATCGCCCGCGAGGCGCTGCAGGCGGGGCTGCCGCTCGTCACGATGCTCAACAAGGGTTTCTCGCCGCTGCAGAAACCGGGCGGGCGCCACTTCGACGCCTGCGCCGAGGGGCGGCTCCTGATGCTCGCGCCGGCGGCCTGGCCCCATCAGCCCGGTGAAAAGCCGATGACGCGGTTTGACGCCACGGCGATGAACCGCCTGTGCCAGTGGATCGTGGGCGACGGGGCGGCGGAAATCAACTACCACGGCATGCGGCCCGCCAACATCGACGCGCTGGCCGTTGCGGCGGCTCGGGTGGAAAGGGATCATAAGGTTGTGCGAAACAGGAGTATTTCGAGTGATTGGACAGAATCCGACGGAAAAGATATACTAAAGCCGTTTTAAGGAGACAGCCATGCCAACATTGTCGATGTTTTTCGGAATTGTCATTCGAATCAATCCGCGAGAGCACAATCCGCCGCATTTCCATGCCCAATTCCAGGATACGGAAGGTTCATTCGATCTCGCCACAGGTGAAATGACCGTGGGTGATTTGGATAAGCGTCAACAGCGCCTTGTGCAGGCCTGGTGGGAGATCCACCATGATGAGTTGGCGGCCAATTGGCGATTGATTCAGGCTGGCGAAGCCTATTTCAAGATCAACCCCCTTCAGTAGGTGCCCTATGTCCATCCCCCGCAAAGCAGATTGGTTTGTCGAAGCGGTCACGCCGCAGCGTGATTATACACTACGGCTCTCATTTGCCAACGGCGAGACTCGGTTCTATGATGCCCGTGAGCTTCTCGACGATGCGTCTTTTGCGCCATTACGCGACATTGAGTTCTTCCTGCGCGCCCATCGTGCGGGGCATTCGGTGGTTTGGTCGGATGAGATAGACATCTCGCCGGAGTACCTTTTCGAGAAATCGGTGTTGAGTTGATCTCGGAGATGCACGGCGAGGAGAAGTGGGGGGATACATGAGCTTCTATTCCAACATCATCCAGCATCTCGATCTTGCCCTCAAGGGGAAGGATCCCGTCGCGCTTGCGCAGGCGGCGCGGGATGCCGTCCAGCAGACGGTCGACTTCCTCTTCGCGAAGAAGGGCGTGGAACGGGATGCCGACGCCACGCTCCTGGAGCTGCTGCAGTCGCGCACGGTCGTCGAGTTCATCGAGAGCCCCGAGGAGCGGGCGGCGCTCGACTTCGTGCGTCTCCTCGGCGCCCGCGCCGACCACGATCAGCATGTGAAGAAGGCGCAGGCGGCGCGCGCGGAGGATACGGCGCGCCATTTCGCCGCGTTGGCGGGGGCGGCGTTCGAGCCGGGCAGCGTCACGGCGCCGGTCTCCATGCCGTCCCTCACCGAAATGGAGACGCGCAGGCTCTACATCGACGCGTATCTGGAGGAGGCGGGCTGGAAGGTCGGCGAAATCAACGACCAGGTCGTGCCGGGCGGGGCGGGCGTGGAGATCCGCGTGACGGGGATGCCGCCGATGGGGCAGGTGGGCTTCTGCGACTACGTGCTCTTCGGCCTCGACGGCAAGCCGCTTGCGGTGGTGGAGGCGAAGCGCACCTCCGAGAGCGAGGAGAAGGGCCGCACGCAGGTGATCCGCTACGGGGAATGCCTGGAGAAGCAGTACGGCGTGAAGCCGGTGCTCTACTACACGAACGGCTACCGCATCCAGTGCATGGACCGCATCTACGCGGCGCCGCGGCAGCTGGTGGCGTTCCACACGCGCGAGGAGCTGGAGCGTCTGCACGCGCTGCGGAACCGGGGGGCGATCGGCGACATGCAGCCGAATCCCGAGATCGCGGGGCGTCCCTATCAGATCACGGCGATCCGCTCCCTCTGCGAGCATCTGGACGGCAAGCACCGGAAGGGACTGCTCGTCCTGGCGACGGGCACGGGCAAGACGCGCGTCTCGATCGCGCTCGTCGACGTGCTCACGCGGCACAACTGGATCGAGCGGGTGCTTTTCCTTGCGGACCGCCGCGAGCTCGTGAAGCAGGCGCACAAGGAGTTCGCGAAGCAGCTGCCGAACATGTCCTATTCGGTGCTCTCGGACCACAAGCTGAAGGGCGACGCGAACGCCCGCATCATGTTCTCGACGCACCAGACGATGATCCGGTACATCGACGCCCAGGACAAGAAGTTCCATCCCGGGCGCTTCGACCTCATCATCATCGACGAGGCGCACCGGTCCATCTTCAACAAGTACGGGGCGATTTTCCGCTACTTCGACTCGCTGCTGATCGGGCTCACCGCCACGCCGAAGGAGGACGTCGACGCCAACACCTACCGGCTCTTCGACCGCGAGAGCGGCGACCCCAACTTCGCCTACTCCATCCAGGAGGCGGTGAAGAGCGGCTTCCTGGTGGACTGGGACCTCAAGAACCGCACGACGGACGTGCTGCGCGACGGCATCACCTACGACTCCCTCTCCGAGGCGGAGAAGGAGGAGGCGGACGAGGAGTTCTTCAAGTCGGGCTACGAGGCCCCCCCGGAGCACGTTTCCAACAGCGCGATCTTCAAGGCCGTCTACAACGAGACCACTTGCGACCTCGTGCTGCAGGATCTGATGGCGCACGCGTTCAAGGTCGGCGGCGGCGAGACGATCGGCAAGACCATCGTCTTCGCGATGAACCATCAGCACGCCGACATGGTCGTAAAGCGGTTCAGGGCTCTCTACCCGCAGTATCCCGAGGAGTACTGCCAGCTGATCGACAACTACGAGAAGATGAGCGACACGCTCATCGACGACTTCAAGACGAAGCCCGGCTTCCGCATCGCCGTGTCGGTGGACATGCTCGACACGGGCGTGGACGTGCCGGAGATCCTCAACCTCGTCTTCTTCAAGCGGGTGATGTCGAAGATCAAGTTCATCCAGATGATCGGGCGCGGCACGCGGACGTGCGCGGACGTGTTCGGTCCGGGACAGGGCAAGAAGAAGTTCCGCGTCTTCGACTGGTGCGGCAACTTCGAGTACTTCGGCATGGGCGGCGAGGGGACGGACGACGGGGCCGTGCCGAAGTCGCTCACGCAGACGCTCTTCGAGACGCGGGTGAAGCTCGCGTACCAGCTGCAGACGATCGAGAACCAGCAGGTTCCGTGGCGCAAGGCGTACCGGGAGCAGCTGGTCGAGGGCCTCTTCAGGGCGACCCTGCTCCTCAAGTCGCGCACGGCGCGCATCCAGGTGCGGGAGAATCTGCCGCACATCGACCGCTACGTCGAGGCGTCCGCCTGGCAGGCGCTTTCGCCGGTTCAGGCGCGCGAGATCACCGCGCACATCGCGCCGCTCGTCGAAGGCGAGGGCGGCAGCGAGTTCGTGAAGACGTTCGACGCCCGGATGCTGCGGATCGAGGTGCCGCTCGCGGCGGGAGCCGACCTCAAGGACGTGAAGGGGGACGTGCTGAGCGTCCGCAGGACGGCGAAGGCGCT
Organism: bacterium; assembly: GCA_030537465.1. Classification (GTDB taxonomy): domain Bacteria; phylum Verrucomicrobiota; class Kiritimatiellia; order RFP12; family UBA1067; genus RUG572. The sequence goes on along the minus strand of JAUNMP010000136.1, from coordinate 4,665 downwards.
GCAGGGGCAGGGGTCGATCCCCGAGGTGCTGGCGAAGGCGAAGGAGCTGGCGAAGCTCGTCTCCGAGGAGTTCTGGGAGAAGCCGACGCTGGAGGAGGTCGAGGAGCTGCGCCTCTCCATCCGCGATCTGCTCGTCTACATCAAGGACGACAAGAAGGCGATCGTCACGCTGCACATCGACGATGAGGTCCAGGTGAAGCCCGGCTTCGGCTGGACGCTCGACATCAAGACCTACCGGGAGAAGGTGGTCGACTACCTCAACGCGCACACCGACTCGGCCGTGATCCGGAAGATCCGGCAGATGGAGAAGCTGACGCCCGCGGACATGGACGAGATCGAGCGGCTCTGCTTCCACGAACTCGGCACGAAGGAGGAGTTCGACGAGGAGAACAAGGACAACGAGGGGCGGTCCGTGGCGGGCTTCCTGCGGAGCCTGACGGGACTCGACCCGGCGGCGGTGAACGAGAAGTTCGGCGTCTTCCTGCAGCAGGGCAGCCTCAACGCGATGCAGCAGCGGTTCGTGGGCGAGGTCGTCGACTATCTGCGGGCGAACGGCGAGATCACGCTGCGGGACCTGATGGTCAAGACGCCGTTCCGCGACGTGAGCATCGGCGACCTCTTCGCCGACAACCTCGCGATGTTCAAGATGCTCAAGACCCGGATCAAGGACCTCGAACCCGTGGCGGTGTAGGGCAATGCTGATTTCGAAGATCATATCGGGTGGTCAGACGGGTGTCGACCGGGGTGGGATTTCGCCTCGGAACCGTTCCGCAGCGAAATCCCACGCGGAATGTCAGGTTTCCTTGACGGTTTCTTGACGGATTGTGAGGCGACCTCTAGCATTTTTGACATTTCCAGTAGTTCTTTTCTTGCGGGAGAAGTGCTATTCTTTCCCTCGTCGGCTCGTGGATGCCGAGAATGGAGAACGCCAACGTTTTTGGGGGAAGGAATCGAGAATGGATCAGACGATCATTGTCTATGAAGCAGGTGGAGATATTCGGCTTGAGGTTCAGACCGATGGAGAGACCGTATGGTTGACGCAGGCGCAGATGTGTAGGTTGTTTGGGCGGGATCAATCTGTCGTGGCGCGGCATATCCACAATGTGTTCGCAGAGGGGGAGCTCGTCAAGGACGAAACGGTATATGCAAAAAATGCATATACTGCCAGGGATGGCAAGACCTACAATGTCGCATTCTACAGTTTGGATGTCGTTATCTCTGTCGGGTATCGGGTCAAGTCTGTCCAGGGTACGCGTTTTCGGCAGTGGGCGACGCGGGTGCTGCGTGAGCTACTGCTGCGGCGGTATGAGGACCTGAAGAACTTTGTTGCCCTGGAAGATCGTGTCGACGCCCTTGAGGGCGATGTCGTTCAGATCAAGCAGGGCATGGACTATCTTGTGCGGCAGGTTACAGTCCCTCCTGCAGATTCCCCCATGCGCAAGATCGGTTTTGTCACGGACAGACGGTCATGACGATTGGAGGCGTGAACACGCGGTTCGTCCACGGACGCGCGGGAGCGCGTCCCTCCCGGGGTGGGATTTCGCCTCGGAATCGGTCTGTCGTGCTGCCCTGAAGATGAAATGGGGTGTCTCCACCTCACTTCGGGGACGCCGCCTTGTACGGGATGTGGTATACTATCCGCCACTATGTCAGACATTCGCGTTCGTTTCGCCCCGTCTCCGACGGGTAAGGTCCATATCGGCAACATCCGCGCCGCCATCTACAACTGGCTTTTCGCCCGTCACACGGGCGGCAAGTTCCTGCTGCGCGTCGAGGACACTGACCTCGAGCGGTCCACGCCCGAGGCCATCGCGGTCCTCTTCGACTGCATGAAGTGGCTGGGCCTCGACTACGATGAAGAGGTCTTCTACCAGACCAAGAACGTGAAGCGCCACCTCGAGGTCGTCGACCAGCTCATCGCCTCCGGCCACGCCTACAAGTGCGAGAAGACCTCGCGCGACGGCAAGACCGGCACGGTCGTGATGTTCAAGATGCCCAAGGAGGGCACGATCGAGTTCGACGACATCGTCAAGGGCCACATGGCGAAGAAGGCCGAGGACGTCCAGGACTTCGCGATCGTCCGTTCCGACGGCTCGCCGATCTTCCACATCGCCAACGTCGTCGACGACATCGACCAGCGCGTCACCCACATCATCCGCGGCGACGACCACGTCGAGAACACCTTCAAGCACATCTGCATCTTCAAGGCGCTCGGCGCCCCCGTGCCGAAGTACGGCCATCTCTCGATGATCGTCAACGCGCAGGGCAAGCCCTACTCGAAGCGCGACGGCGCGGCCTTCGTGGGCGAGTTCCGCGACAATGGCTACCTGCCGGAGTCGATCTTCAACTATCTGCTGCTCCTCGGCTGGAACCCGGGCGACGAGCGCGAGGTGCTCACGCGCGAGGAGATGGTCCAGCTCTTCGACATCGAGAAGGTCCATGTCACCGCGGCGAAGTTCGACATCAAGAAGCTCCAGTGGATGAACGGCGAATACATCCGTCGCGCCCCGAAGGAGACCTACCGCGCCGAGCTGCTCAAGCGCGTGGCGGACGCCGGTCTGACGATCCCCGCGGACTTCAACCTCGACCTGCTCATCGACCAGCTGCAGATCCGCACGAAGTTCTGGAGCGACATTCCCGGCAATTGCGCCTATTTCTTCACGGATGACTACGCTTTTGACGAAAAGGCGGTTGAGAAGCGTCTGAAGAAGGACGGCGTGAAGGACCTGCTTCTTGACCTCGCGGACCGCTTCGAGAAGCTCGAGCCGTTCACGGCCGCCGTCGGCGAGGCGATGGTGAAGGAGCTTTCGCAGGGACAGGGCATGGGACCCTGGGTGCACCCCATCCGCGTGGCCGTCTCCGGACGCGGGGAGGGCATCGGGCTTTTCGAGACCTGCGAGCTGCTCGGCAAGGAAAAGACAGTTGCCCGCTTGCGTCGCGCCGCAAATATGGTATAATACGCGACTCTTATGGGACAATTAGAAGAATCTTCCGAGCTCACGCTCGATTTCACCAAGCTTGAGAAAGTCGGCAAGCAGGTTGCCGATACGCGCGCGGCCGGTTCGGCTCCGTGCGATCCGGGCGTCATTCCGGTTGCGGTGCAGAACGCCGACACGAAGGAAGTCATCCTTGTCGCGTACACGAACGAGTTCGCGATGAAGGAGTCCTTCGCGAAGCGCAAGCTCATCCTCTGGTCCACGAGCCGCAACAAGCTCTGGTTCAAGGGCGAGACGAGCGGCGAGACGTTCGACCTCCTCGAGGCGTATGTGAACTGCGAGCAGAATTCGCTCCTCTACATCGTGCGTCCCTGCCGTGGCGGCATCTGCCACACGAAGAACAAGGCCGGCGCTCCGCGCAACTGCTACTATCGGAAGATCGACTTCGATTCGCTGAAGCTGACGTTCGTCGATCCCTGATTGAAAGCGGTCCAAACAAAAGGAAGAGAAGAGATGGATATCCTCGTTGCATTGCTCTACGTTGTCGAAGTCGTCGTCTGTCTGTTGCTTGCGCTTGTCGTGATGCTGCAGAAGCCGAAAGAGGGTGGTCTGGGCGGCCTCGCCGGTGGCATGGGTGAAGCCGTGTTCGGCGCCGACGCCGGCAACGTCCTCATCAAGGTGACGGTTTGGCTGGGCGCGATCTTCCTGGTCAACACGCTCCTGCTCGCCCGCTTCACGTCGAAGTCCCACGCGGCGGAGTCCGCCATGGCCGGTGTCGAACAGCAGCAGGCTCCCAAGGAGGCGCTGCCGAATCTGAACACCCAGATCGACCCCGAGAAGCTCGCCGCCGACGCCGCGAAGGCTCCCGCCGCCGCCGCGCCCGCGAAGCCCGAGGCTCCGAAGGCCCCTGTCGCCGCCGCGCCCGCGAAGCCCGAGGCCCCGAAGGCTCCGGCCGTTCCGGCGCCTGAGAAGCCGGCCGCACCGAAGGCGAACTGATTTTCGGTTCAGCCAACCTCCTGAACGTGCGGCCGCATATCTCTGCGGCCGCATTTCCTTTAAGAGACAATTCCACCCCCTCCAAACAGAAAGAGTACGACAATGGGCATTTTCAAGGCATATGACATCCGTGGCATCTACGGACAGGACCTCACGCAGGACATCTTCTACAAGATCGCGCGCGCCTACGCGCAGTTCGCCAAGGTCGGCAAGGTGGTGGTGGCGCGCGACTGCCGCGTCCACTCGAAGCCCCTCTTCGACGCGTTCGCGCAGGGCCTCGTGGACGAGGGCGTGGACGTGATCGACATCGACCTCGCCTCGACCCCGATGAGCTATTTCGCGAACTCCCACTTCAAGGCGGACGGCAGCGTGATGATCACGGCCTCCCACAACACGAAGGAGTGGAACGGCTGCAAGCTCTGCAAGGCGAACGCGGTGCCGATCTCCGGCGCGACGGGCATCAAGGACATCGAGAAGATGGTCGCCGAGATGGACCTCAACGAGCCGCCGCGCGGCCGCGGCGAGATCACGCGGGCGGACATCTCGAAGGAGTACGCCGCGCACGTCGCGACCTTCCAGCACATGGCGAAGCCGCTCCACATCGCCGTGGACTTCGCGAACGGCATGGGCATCGCCGAGAGTGCGGCCTTCGCCGGCTCCCCGCTCACCTATGACGCCCTCTTCGGCGAGTACGACGGCGACTTCCCGAACCACGACGCGAACCCGCTGCACG
>JAUNMP010000397.1 GCA_030537465.1 bacterium | reverse complement strand
ACGCAGCGACTCCGCCATCGCCGTCGTGACGGTCACCAACGAAACGGAGAAGGAAGAGGGTGCCGTCTCCGCCGTCCAGTCGCCCAGATCAAGCTCGACCGGCAGCGACTCCAGTCCTTCCGCCAATGTCAGCGAGGAACCAGCCTTCGTCATCACGGCGCCCCTCGTGCCGAGGTCGCGCTTCACAATCAGCTTCGTCCCTGCGGCGAATGCAAGCGCCGCGCCGTCCAGCGCGTTCGTGGCGGCGACGCCCAGTGCGCCCTCGAGCACGGCAAGAAGGTTCTTCCCCGTTTCAGGCGTATCCGTCGCAGAAGACGTGAATTTCAAGGCTCCGCCCAGCACGAGCGTGCCCGCGCCCTGCTTGCGGCAGGTGCCGTTGACCGTCAGCTGTTGATTGAGCACGAGGGTCTTCTCCGCCTCGACGACGAAGCGACCGTATTCGTTGATGTAGACGCCGCGCGTCGGCTCTGCAAGCGTCACGTTCTCCGTCACCTTGAGACCCGCCCAATGGCGCAGTTCCAGCGCGTTGAAACACGGATCGTCGGCAGACTTGCCGGGGATGGGACCGCCGAGCTGGTTCGCATTGTCGATCTGCAGCCAGATGTAGCGCGTCTCGTCCGGGCCGAGGAACTGATCGTTCTTCGAGCAGTCCTGGATGTAGACGTACATACGACCGCCGAACTGCGAGTTGTCCTGCACCAGTTGAAGGCCGCCCATCGGCGCACCAGACCCCGACCGGCCGCGCACACGGAGGACGCCCGCGCCCGTCAGTGGCGCGTCGAGCACACCCAGCGAATTCTGGTAGCATTCGAAGCCGACCTCCTTCGTCGTCAGCGTGCCGGGGATATTGACCTCGGGCGCCGTCAGCGTCCGCGTGCCACTTCCTCCCAGATGATAGATGCAGGAGCTGCCGGGGAGCATCGTCACAGGGCCCGTAAACGCAAGGTTGTAGCTATAGAGGATCATCGTCGACTTGTCGGCGAGCGTGAGCGAGTCGCCCTCGAACCGCTGCACGTCCGTCTTCTTCGTTAGATACGGCGTGCTCAACCAGGAGTTCGTGCAGATGTAGTCCACGCCCGCGTACGGCACGCCGGCGACGGTCCAGGCGGTCTCGTTCGTGAAGGAGGAATCGGACGGACCACCGGTGTAGACGATGGGATCGGACGCCTTCTGGTAGGCGAAGGGGCGGGTCGTGAGCACCAGCTGCCGGATACCGATCGCGCTGTCCTTGTCCTGCAGAGACCAGGTGATGTGGGGAACATCCGCTCCGTTCAGCACCGCGCCCAGGGACTGCGGCAACACAAAGCAGTTCGTGGTGATCACCTGTCCGGCATCCGCGAACTCGAGCACAGGCAGGGTCACACCCTCCGCCAGGTCCACGAGATGCCCCGTGACGTCGAACGCAATCGTCAGCGGTTGCGTTTCGCCAATGCCCGACAGATTGGAGATTGAGACGAGGCCCGCTTTTCGCGTCGAGCAATCAACGGGGACAACCAACCGGCTCCCGGCCATCAGAGACAGCCTGCCGATCGACACCGAGTCATCTGCCGTCAGCGCACGGACGCCGGCACCATATTCAAGCTTGACCGTACCGGAAATCGATGCGGCGGACGCCAGGCGCAGGATGCTGTTTGTACCAGAATCCGGCAGCGATGCCGAATAGCGCGTCATCCGGATGGTCCCGCGATACTTTGACATATCCCCCTCGAATGTCAGCCGGAATCCCGGCTGCTGCGACATCCCGACGAGTTCGGCATTCTCCGCCCCCGTAAAAGGTCCGAAGAAGTGCAACCCGCCGTTCATGGCCGACGAAGTAGACCCCGTGGAATAGACCGAAAAGGCGCTGGTCGCCGTCACCTCGACGGGGCCATCGATGAGGCAGTCGAAATTCCGCCAGGTCACATAGTAGCCATTTGCGAAGACCAGTTTCCTGTAGGTGATCAGGCCGCTTCCACAGTGCGCAAGCGAACCGGCCTTCCCGCCCAGGATCCCGAGTTGAAGACTATCACCGGGAAAGGTGTGTTCTCCGCTATTCGGAGTACGCATACGGGAATTGATCACCACGTAGTCGTTTCCAGCCATGGCGCACGTCGCCTCACCCTCTCCCGGCGTCTGACTCAACGACCAGCGCGGCAGGTCGAATGCGCTTTCACCATTCGGTTCCTCAGTCGATCGCGTGAAATAGTAGGTTTCGGCCATCACCGAACCGACACCCGCCAAAACAATAATCATTCCAACAACAAGCCTTTTCATCATCACGGGAACTCCTTTGGTTCTCGTATTGTAGCAAATTTCAGGATTCCCTGAAACACATGCAGACAGTGGAGATA
>JAUNMP010000135.1 GCA_030537465.1 bacterium | reverse complement strand
AGGCGACGGAGTCGCCGGAATGTTCAACTGAGGAGGGTTTTGCAATTACCTCCCAAGTCAAAACATGAATAGAGAATACGCCACGGAACACACCGTGACGCGTTCCCGTATTTCGCTTCGACTTAGAAAGTTACCAGTTTTCTCTTAAAGCTCAATACGCGAATCGCGTTCACTTCCCCTCGGCTTGCACCCCTTCAGGCGCTCATCCGAGGTCGTGCGACCGGCTCACAACCGATCGGTCAAGCGGATTTCTCCCCGTTGACGTCCGGGGATTATATCACATTTCGTTCCGTTCTTGCGGATTTTCTCAAACGCCGATGCAGCGCTTGTGCGTTTGGGACGGCAAAAAGGCGAGGTGCCGAATCGACAGGAGTCGACAGGAGTCGACGGGAGTCGAATGGCATTGACGGTTTCATCGAAACCGCCCAACCCGTTTCGCGGAACAAGCGATATTCTGGTAGGGCCGCGAGACCCTTCGCGGCCCCAGCGGGCAGGGGTCTGCCCGCCCTACCACGCGAAAAGACTCACGATATTTCATCGCCGCATCAATAGCTTGAAGCCTTCGCTGGCAACTGCCGTAGACGCGACGGCTCGAATCAATCTATTTGATTTCTGGAGCAACAAAGCGTCAAGCACTGACGGCGGCGGACAACGCGTCCATCCACGTCTTCAAACGCTCTGGCGTGTCGCACTCGGCCAGCAGACGCAGATAGGGCTCCGTATTGGACTGTCGGACGGATATCCATCCCTCGGCAAACTCGAGCCGCACGCCGTCGATCTCGCAGCGTTCCGTCTCCTTGCCGAAGGTCTTCGCCACGGCAAGGGCTCGTGCAATCGCCGCCGGCTTGTCCGCGACCTTGAAGTTCACCTCACCCGAATTTGCGTACTTGCCGCAGATCGGCTCCATGTACCGCGAAACCGTCTCGCCGCGCGCCTTCGCCTGCGCGAACGCCCCGAGAATCCGCAGCGCCGCTAGTTCCCCCGAATCGCACCCGTGGAAGTCGCGGAAATAGTAATGCCCCGCGAGCTCGCCGCCACAGACAGCCTTCACCTCGCGCAGCAGCACCTTTGCATACGCGTGCCCCACCTTGCCGATCACGGGCTTGCAGCCCATCTTGCGGATCGCCTCAATCGCCGCACGGGAAGTCCGCACGTCGTGGATGATGGAAGGGAGAGAGAGGGGGGAGGGTTGAGAGGGGTGAGAAGGTAGAGAGGGGTGAGAGGGTGGGAAGTAGGTTGAGGCGAGGACGGGGATCAGATAGTCGGGCTGAATGAAGGCCCCCGTCTCGTCGACGAACATGCAGCGGTCCGCATCGCCGTCGAAGATGACGCCACAGTCGAGTTCCCGTTCGCGGACGACCGTCGCAAGCTGCTCGCGCGAAGCCGAGAGAAGCGGATTCGGCGCATGGTGGGGGAAGGTCCCATCTGGCGTATCGTTGATGAAAACCGCATTCGGGAAGAGCTCATGCGCAAGAATGGACGCCATGCCGTCCGAACAGTCGACGGCGAAGCGCAAACTCCCAATGGACGGAAGATCCGCCTGTGCCTTCAACCATGAAACATACTTTGCGAGGCGCACGGGATCCGTGGTCGCGGGAGCGTCCTCCGCAGAGGCGGAATAACGTTCCGTGTCCGCCGCAACCAGCTTCTCGACCTCGGCGAGACCACTCTCATAGCCAACCGGCAGCGCGCCACGCTTCGAGACCTTGAGTCCGTTGTCAGACGGAGGATTGTGCGAGGCCGTGATCATCACGGACCCGTCGAAGTCGTCCTCGGCCGTGAAGAAGTAGACCATCGGCGTCGTCGCGAGACCGAGGTCCGTCACCTCCACACCCGCGGCGCGCAGTCCCGCCACGAGCGCGTTCCGCACCTCGGGGGAACTCGCGCGGCAGTCCCGCCCAACGAGCCAGCGCGTGCCGCCCACCACCTTCGGCAGTGCCTTGCCAACTCTGTACACGGTGTCGAGGTCGAAATCAATCCCGAACGTCCCCCGCATGTCGTATGCCTTGAAGAATCCCATGTCCGCCTCACTTGCCATTGAAGAAGTCGACGAACTGCCGCTGCTCGTCCACCTCGAGTCCGTGCGGATGATGCCCGAAGCCACTCCGCTTCATAACCTTGATCTTGCCGCCAAAGGACTGGAAGCGCTTGACGAAGAGTTCGCAGTTCACGGCGGGCGGCACGACGACGTCCGCGCCGCCGTAGAGCAGCAGGATCGGGATGCCGGCCTTCGCGACGGGCTCCGCGCGGTTGACGGGCTGCAACGGGTCGTCCTTGCCGACGTAGGTCTTCGCGTCGACGCCATAGAATCCCGCGACGTTCCAGCCGGCCCAGTTCTGGAGGGTCGAGAAGTCCAGCAGCGGCGCATCAAGGTAGATGCGCGCCACGCAGTCGGGGTAGGTGGACGCATAGCGGATGGAGTAGAACCCACCCCAGCTCATGCCGATCAGATTACCCTTCTGCGCAAGCCCCAGATCGTCCGCAAGGAAGCGCTGGAACTCGCGGCACTCCTTCAGACGCGCGTCGTTCATGTTCCCCGGGCGCGAAACAAACTTCCCGTCCTTGTAGAACCCAGGTCTGAAGGTGACCACGCGGTAACCCGCCGCGAGAAGCGCCGGCGCGCCCGTGCGCTTCGCAAACGCACCAGGCCACTCCATGATCCACGCCCACGGATTCCCCTCGGCCGGCTTCTCCGGTTCAACAACCCAAGTCTCGCAGCCACGGAACTCGAAGACCGTCCGCTCGCCGCCAAACCACGCATCGGACTTCGTCACGCGGAACTTCGCCGCGATCCGCTCCGCCGTCACACTCTTCGCCCAGCCCCCCAGCGCGGCACAGGCCGCCAGCAACAACACCATACGTTTCATTCCTCAGTCTCCTTTCTCAGAGTTCCCCGTAGAACGGATTCAGCGACACGCAGTTCACCCCCAACGCCTCGCCCGGCTTCGCCTCCGCATCGTCGAACGAAAGTTGGACCTCGGCCGCGCGTGCGGTGAAGACGACGTGATGGAGGTTGATGCGGGCGACGCCGTCGTTGTGGGCATACCGTCCCTTCGTCCGTCGATCAACGTGCACCCAGCACCGCGATGCGTCGATCTCCGCTTCCGGCCCCAGGGTCCCCTTCAGCGCGAAAAGGCGAGGCGCGATGCGGTTGGACTTCACGTCCTTGACGTCGAATGTCGCGTATTGGAGGCAGTACCTGCGCCCGGGGACGAGGCCCTTCACCGTCTGCTTCAGCGTGTCCACTCCCTCGCCCTTCGTGAGGACTGCGAACGTGTCGCCCAGTCCGCCATTGCCGCCCCAGCGGTTCTGGGAGCGCGAGCCGAATCCCCTGTGGCTGTCGACGGAGACGTTCCCCGTCGCCGTCCAGCCCTCGAGGGTTCCACGGAAGTCGCCATTCACAAGATGTCCCGGCAGATAGGAGAATCCAAACCGCTTCGAGAGGAGCTCCGTGCCACCTTCGACGCAGTAGTGGCGCAGCAGCGCAAAGGACCAGCGGTGGAGCTCGCGGTCCGCATAGTAGCTTCCCCAGTACCCTGTGCAGCCAAGCCCCGCGAACGCCGGGTCCGTCGCCGCCAGGTGGAGCTGCATGTCGAGATAGTACTTGTAGTCGACCTCGGGATGGTGCGAGAGCGAGAGAATCGGAATCTGGTTGAAGTTGCCGAAGGCGATGCCCGCGCTGGATTCGATGCCGGGGCACCACCGCCGGTACTTCTCCAGCGTGTCGACAACGTAGTTCGCGAGATAGACCTTCGCCTCTGCCTCCGTCGCCTTCGTACGGCAATACGCCTCGAAGAGCACCTTCCCGTATCCATCGGAGGCCTCGCGCGACGCGGAGAGGAACTCGTGGTCCACACCGGGCGTTCCCGGCTTGCCGACGATCCAGGTGTAGATCAGCCGGTTCGACGGGTTCGCGAAGGCCTTCAGTCCGTGTGTGTACCAGTCGAGCATGCCGGGCTGTCCGAAGAACTGCTCATCGCAGGTGCAGCCGTCATAGCACGGATCCACAAGCCCACGCCCCTTCGCGAGCCGGCGCGTGAGATCGTTCTCGTCGACAAGCTTGGTGGACATCTGGTTCGCCAGCCAGAGGTAGCCCTGGTCGCGGAACCAGGCACGATGCTCCTCCGGGATGTTGCCACCATTCTGGGTCGTGACCGCGGGATGAACGTACTTCTTCTGGAATTCCCAATCGTAGGGTTTGTTCTCCGCGACCTTGGAGTTCACCCCCGGACAGTAGTTGAAGATCTCGGCGATCTGCCGCACGACAATCGGCGCATCCGCGGCGGCCCCCTCCACTTTCAGCGTATGGCTGCCGTAGGGAATGTTCCGGAAGGTCTCATGGCGTGGCGTCGCCGTGTCGATCACCTTCCGGCCGTCCAGGGTCACGGACTGCGCGTCCGCCGAGATGAAGACCCATCCGTCGCGTGTGGTTGTGAACGTCGAGGTGCCGCTTCCCCTGGTGGACAGCACCTCCGTCACGAAGTTGTTGAGACGGCGATGCCCCGTCGTGTCGACGGGATCCACCAGACGGTAGGCGAAGGATTCGGAACAGAGAGTCACGTCGGACGCCCCTTCCACGCGCGCTGCCAGACGGCCCCGCTCTGGACAGTCCGTCGGCAAGGCGACGGTCGTCTCGCCACGGTCCACCGCGATCGGCGTCCAAGCGGTCTTTCCACCGACTTCGAGTACCAGACGCGGCGACTCGCCGTCCGGAATCTTGCCGAAGAATCTAAAGGTCGCCCTCCGCGTGGCGCGCGGGATTTCCCGCAGATTGATGCCCCACGGAACAAGCCGTGGAAGCTTGCTGGCCTTGTCTGCACAGGAAGGCATCGTTCCCCTCTGCGCAGTCTCGTCAAGAGCCTCCAATTGGAAATCGGCCACGTCGAGATCGCCCGAGAAGTCGATTGCGTAGACGGCGACGGAGTACTGTCCATTGGAGGACTTCTTCGCGCGGAACTCGCGCGAGAGGCGCGTCCAGTCCGTATTTGCAGGAAACTTGTGGACACCGCCCGCCCAGTACCAGCCCTGGTCAATCGCGACGGCCCCGTGGTTCCGGCTCGCGAAATCCTTCGTGCGGACCATCAGCGAGACACGGTAGATCCCATTGCTCACGAGCTGGAGCCCATACTGGCGCAGCGTGACCTCGGCCTTTCGTCCCTTCGGATTGCGGAAAGACATGCATGGCGTTCCGCCAGGGCCATCCGACGGCCGCCAGGCGACAACCCCGTTCGGCGCATTGACGGCCCAATAGAGCGGCAGGTCCGTCTGATCCGTCTCGAACCGCCCGTTCAGGAGCACATTCTCCCCAGACCGCACTGCGGCCCCTGCGACGTACGTCGCCATCAGCGTCAACATCAACAGGTGCCGCGTGCGCATGCCGAATCCTCCTCAACCAATGGACCAGCCGTGGCGGACGTACGGCTTCAAGAGCGCGTTCGCCTCCTCGGAGTTCGTGAAGCGTCCCTCCGCCTGATTCCATTCGAGCGGACCCGCCACGCGCTGCGAAATGCAGCCGAGCAGCACCATCTCCGTGAGCGGCACGGAGTGGTCGTAGTCCGAGAACGGACGAGCCCCACCGCGGATCGCCTCGGCGAACTCCCAGTGGTGACCCTGCACGCGCGGCAGCGTCACGGGGATGTCCCGCGTCGCGGGATGGTCCTGATGGCGCGTGAACTTCGCCTCGCCCGCCATCATGATCTGCCCGTTCCACCAGATGCCCTTCGTGCCGACGATCGTCGTGCCCCCCAGAGCCTCCCGGCGACCGTTCGTGATACGTTTGCAGGTCGCGGCCGCGGGGCCCGTCTTGCCGTCGTACCAGTAGATCTCAATGGGGGCGTCCTGCTTCGCGCTCCGCACGGTCATCCGAACCGTCGTGGCGGCGGGGAAGGTCTCGTCGAACTTCGGCGTGCTCTTGATCGTCTCCGCGCGGAGCGTCTCGCGCAGATCGAGTCCGCGCCAGAAGAAGCTCATCGCGTGGCAGGCGATGTCGCCCATCGCCCCCGTGCCGAAATCGTGCCACCCGCGCCATTTAAAGGCGTGGTAGACGTTCTTCCGGTACGGGCGCTTCGGCGCGACGCCGAGCCAGAGGTTCCAGTCCAGGTTCGGCGGCACCGTGTCGGCTCCGTTCGGACGGTTCAGTCCCTGCGGCCAGATCGGACGATCCGTCGTCACATGGATCTCCTTGATCTCACCCAGCACGCCGCTCATCAGGACCTCGATGTTCCGGCGCTGCCCGTCCATGCCATTGCCGTTGTTGCCCATCTGGGTGATGACGCCGCACGCCTTGGCGACGTCGCGGAAGCGTTCCGCCTCCCACCACGTACGGACAAGCGGCTTCTCCACGTAGACATGGCAGCCGGCCTTCATCGCCGCAATCGCGCAGGCGGCGTGCATGTGGTCCGGCGTGGAGACGACGACCGCGTCGAGGTTCGTCTCCTTCTCGAGCATCACCCGCCAGTCCTGGTAGGTGTGGACCTTCGGGCAACGTGGGGCAACCTTCTTCGCAGCCCCGTTCAGGTTGTTGAGGTCCACGTCGCAGAGCGCGACGATCTCCTCCCCCAGCTTGTAGAACTCGCTCAGGTTCGCGCCACCACGCCCCCCCGAGCCGATGAAGCCCATGCGGAGCTTCTCGCCGGGCTTGCGCAGCGTGGCCTTTCTCAGGATCTCCACCGGTTCGGAGACGTACGTCTTCCCCGCGCGGGGCGCACAGCACCCCGCGGCCGCCAGCGCGCCGGCGCCAATGAACTCACGTCTTGAGAACTGCATACCGAAGTTCCTCCTCAGTCACCGATGTGGAACGCGCCGAGCGGAAGGTTCGCCTCGTTGTAGAGGGAACCGAACCACGGACGCGAAAACAGATAGCGGAGCTTCTTCGGCGCCGCGACGCCGTCCGCGCGAACCACCAGGTCGCGACCGTTGATCACACCGCCGCTCTCAGTGGTCTTCTGGGACCTGACGGTGAGGTTCTCGATCTTCGCGGGGACGAACTTCCCGTCCTCGCCCGCGATCTCGAAACCGTTGGCGAGCGACCAGTCGGGATTGTAGAGATACCAGTTCTCGACATCGTTGAACGAGAGGATGAACTTGTCTCCCTCGATCTTCCAGCTCTTGAGCGTGGGCGAATCGGCCTTGAGATCCGTGAAGCCATAGTCGCGCTTGAGCGCAAGCGCGGCGAGGCGCATACCCACCGTCTGTTTGTCGTTCGGGTGGATGTCGCGGAGGTTGCCGACATCGTTGATCACGGCCATGCCGGCGTTCTTCTCCTTCGCGGCGAAGATTGCCTGTCCTTCCTGGATTGTCGCGATCTTGTCATAGCCCCACGGCGCAAGCTGCACGAAGTAGAGCTTCAAGTCGGGGTTCACGAATTCCTTCGCCCAGCCGTTGTAGAGGGCCTGCATCTTGTCCGCATACGCATGACCGTCGCCGGCGTTGGAGCAGCCCTGGTACCAGATGAAGCCCTTGATCGCGAACGGCGTCCAGGGTTCGACCATCTCGTTCCACAGGACGCGCGGCTGGTCCTGGATGCGGAAGTTGACCTTGCCCGCGTCCTTCTGCGCCTTGTAGGCCACGGGATCGAGCAGAGCCTGCGTGGCAAAAACCGCGCACGACGGCACGGACGCGAGGCCGCTTGCGGGCGTCCAGGGTTCCACGCGCGTGCCGCCCCAGTAGGTTCCGACGATGCCCACGGGAATGCCGAGCGCGTTGTGGACCTCGAGCGCAAAATAGACGCCCATCGCGGAGAAGCTCGAACCGCCCATCAGATTCTGCGGCGTGAACGTCTTCCACTCGACTGGCTTCGCCGGCGTCTTCTTCGGATCAACGGACGTTCTGTAGTTGCTCTGGTGGCAGTAGCGGATGAGCGGCTTGCGCGTCATCATCGCACGGAGAGCGCCCTTCGCGTCGCGGAAATGCGGATTGCCGCCGCAGAGCGGAAGCTCGGTGTTGGACTGTCCGGCACAGAACCAGACCTCGCCCACGAGCACGTCCTTCGCCTCGGCCTCGTTCGCCTTCAGCACGCGCCCTTCGCAGGAGGCGGGCATCGGCGCCAGCTTCACGCACCACTTGCCGTCCGCCCCGGCGACCGTCTCCTGCTTCTGGCAGAAGGTCCCTCCCGTCAGCGACACCGTCACCTTCTCGCCGGCGTCCGCCGTGCCCCACACCGGAACCGCGCGGTCGCGCTGCAGCACGACGCCGTCCGTGAACGGCACCCCCAGCTGAACCTTCGCCTCGACGGCGAAAAACGAGGCCACCGCGGTGGCCGCAAGCATCAACTTCTTCATTTCTCGTCCATTCCCTTCTTTTCCCCAACTTACACGACGTCGTCCACACAGGCCAACCTGGACGAACAGAAAATCAAAGACGGAGCGACTGCCCCGAATCCACCGCGAGGATCTGTCCCGTGACGGACCTCGCCTCCAGCAGATAGGCCACCGCCTCGGCGACATCCTCGGGGGACGGACGGTGGTCCAGCAGCACCCGCCCCCCCTTCTCCGAATTCGCGGCATCCGCCGGCACGAGCACAGGCCCCGGCGCCACGGCGTTCACCCGCAGACAGAACCCGAAACGCGCCGCCATCGGCGTCATTGTCTTCCGCAACGCGATCTTCGAAGCCTCGTAGGGCGTGGGAGTGTCCGGCTCGGAAAGAATCCGGTTGTCAAGCAGGTGCACAACGGACCCAGAATAGGGAGCATGTTCCATCATGCGCACACCGAGGAACTTCGCTAGCTTCTCAGGGGCCTCGGCATTCACCCGCATCAGGCGCGCCGCCTCGTCGGGTGACAGGTCCTTCGCGGTCGAGAACGCGGAGGCGTTGTTCACGACCGCGCAGAGGTCGGGCGCAAGTTCGCACGCCTTGAGGAACAAACGGGCAGGGGCCTCCGGGTCGTCAAAATCCGCGCAAAGCGGATTGGACGCGTCACGCGAGTGGACCAATACGTTCCACCCGCGTGCACGCAGCGCTTCGCAGATTGCCTTGCCGATCCGCTTCGCGCCGCCCGTGACTAGCACACTGCCCGCCATCCGACTACTTGAGCATCAGCTGCGTGAGCAGCTTGGTGAAGCGGCCGGGATCGGGAATCGCCGAGCCTTCGGCGATCAGCGCCTGGTCGTAGAGCAATTCGACGGCGTCCTTCAGTTCGTCGCCCGAGAGCCCCTTCATCTTCTCGACGAGCGGGTGCGTGGCGTTGACCTCGAGCGTGCGCTTCTCGTGCGGGACCTCCTGGTTCATCGCGCGGAGCATGCGCTCCATCGAAGCGGAAAGCGCATTCGCGCCGGCGACGAGGCAGCACGGGGAGTCGGCAAGGCGCGTGGAAACGCGTACGTCGGCGACGTTGTCCTTCAGCTGCTCCTTCACGGAGTCGAGGAACGGACGAAGATCGGCGCTCGCCTTCTCGTTGGCCTCCTTCTCGGCCTTCTGGTCGGCCTCGCTGCCGAACTGGACATCGCCCTTGGCGATGTCCACGAACTTCTTGCCCTCGTACTCGCGAAGGTCGTCCACCAGCCATTCGTCGACGGGATCGACGAAGAAGAGCACGTCGCAGCCGTGCTTGAGAGCCTGCTCGATCTGCGGCGAGTGGCGCGCATCCTCAAGACGCTCGGCCGTGAGGAAGTAGATGTCCTTCTGATCCGACGGCATCGCCTTGACATAGTCGTCGAAGGAGATGCGCACGCCCTCCTCGGACTTCGCCGAGTAGTACATGAGCAGCTTCTTGATGCGGTCCGCGTTCGCGTAGTCGGTGCGCACGCCCTCCTTGAGGACGCGTCCGAACGCCGCGTAGAACTCCTTGTAGACGTCGGGCTTCTTCTCCTTCATCTCGAGCAGCGTCGAGAGGATCTTGGAGGTGACGGCCTGCTTGATCTTGCGGATGATCGCATCGTCCTGCAGCATCTCGCGGCTCACGTTGAGCGGCAGATCGGCACTGTCCACCACGCCCTTCGCGAAGCGAAGGTACTCGGGCAGAAGCATCTCGAAGTCGTCGCCGATGAAGACGTTGCGCACGTAGAGGGAGAGACCACGCTTCGTGTTCGGCATGTAGATGTCCATGCCGGCCTGCTTCGGGAGGAAGAGGAGTGCCTTGAACTCGACCTGGCCCTCGCCGGAGAAGTGGATCGTCTCCAGCGGATCCGCATAGTCGCGCGTGAGGTGCTTGTAGAACTCGTTGTACTCCTCGGGCTTCACGTCCTTCTTCGCGCGCTTCCAGAGAGCCGTCATCGTGTTGAGGGGCTTCGGAGCCTCGGCGGCTTCGTCCTTCTTCTCGTCCTTCTTCTCAGGCAATCCCTTGAAGAAGATCGGGTAGGAAATGAAGTCCGAGTAGTCCTTCACCAGCTGCTCGATGCGCCACTGGTCGAGGTATTCCTCGAATTCGGGGCGGAGGTGCAGCATCACGCTCGTGCCGCACTCGTCGCGCAGGCCGTCCTCGATCGTGTAGGAGCCGCCGCAGTCGCTCTCCCACTGATAGGCCGCGGTCTCGCCGCGCTTCTTCGAGACGACGCGCACGCGGTCCGCCACCATGAACGCCGCGTAGAAGCCCACACCGAACTGGCCGATGAGCTCGGGCAGGTTGGAACCGCCCTTCTCCTTGAGCGCCGCGCGGAAGGCCTTCGTGCCGGAGCTCGCGATCACGCCGAGGTTCTTCTCGAGGTCCTCGGCGTTCATGCCGCTGCCGTTGTCCGAGATCATGAGCGTCTTCGCGTCCTTGTCCGCGAGGATCTGGATCTTCCACTCGGGATTGTCCGCGACGAGTTCGGGCTGGGTGAGCCCCAGGTATTTCGCGCGGTCGATCGCATCGGACGCGTTCGAGATGAGCTCGCGCAGGAAGATCTCCTTCTTCGAGTAGAGCGAATTGACGACAAGGTCGAGCATCTCCTTGATCTCGGCCTTGAACAGATGGTTCTTCTTTTCCATATTTTGTGTTTCTCCTTCTGTAAGTTTCAATTGGACCCGCATCAGCGCGTCCCTGTTGAATCAACAATGCTGCGTGACCACGTATCCACAGACAATGGTGTAGTTGTCCCCCGCCCCCGCCTTGCGGACTGCCGCCTCGATATGCGCCACCGCCACACGAGGAGAGGAGGACTCCTTCAGAATCTCCGCGATCTCCGCATCGGAAAGCATGTCATGGACGCCATCCGAGCAAAGCATGAACCGATCGCCCTTCTGCACGTCAACCGTTTTCCAGTCGGGGCGCGCCCGCAACTCCGTGCCAACGGCCCGCGTGAGGATATGCGTGAGGGGATTGCTTCGGGCCTGAAGCGACTTCGCCTGAGCGGAGCTTGAAGCAGACATCGCCGAGCCCAGTTCATTGCCGACCGTATGGTCCCGCGTCAGCACATCTAGGCGTCCCAGGCGATAGCGGTAGATGCGACTGTCGCCCACGTGGAAGATCCGCGCGCGGAAGCCATCCACGCATTCATGCAGAATCGCCGCCGCGGTCGTACCCATCACCTTGAAACCGTTGCTCTTCGCATAGGCGCGGATCCGGCCGTTCACGGACTGCAACGCCTCGAGAACCTGCGGCTCTCGCGCCTCAAGCGGCCGTCCCTTCGTGGACATCCAGGCCTCCTGCAGCGCCGTGCAGGTCCACTGACTCGCGAGAGCCCCGCCCTCGCCGCCGCCCATGCCATCCGCCACGCAGAGAAAACCCTCCTCAGGCGCGCACACGAACGAATCCTGATTGTCGTCGCGCACGAGGCCCCGATCGGTCGTCGCCGCTGCAGAGAAGCCCAGTCGACGGCGGCGGCCCGTCAATCGTCCCCAAAGATCCTGGAGAAAATCAAACACCACATTCCTCCTTCACAACCACCGACTCGACCTCGCCATCGCCCAGGTGCGTCTTCAGGCGGACTCCCGCCCCCACGTCCTTCGCCGAGCGGACCACGCGACCATCCTCCGTCAGCGTAATCGAATACCCCCGCCCGAGAATTCCGTAGGGGTTCAACAGATTCAATTTCTGGTTCAATGCCTCCGTACGGGCTTCGGCCCGCAGAAACGCCCTGCGCGTCGGCGGTTCAATTCGCAGCGCGGCCCGCTGCACACGCTGCGCCAGGCGCGCGACGGAGTCCTTCAGCGCCGGCACCAGCCGCGCGGAGAGGTCCACGATGCGGCGTTCCGTGCTCGAGAGCGCGCCCTGCGGCGCCAGAGGCAACCGACGCGACAGATCCGCCAGCCGCCTCTCCGCCCGTCCCAACGCACCCTGTGGCGCAGAGTCCAGTCGATGGACAAGATAGTCCAGCTGCTGGATCCGCATCTCGCAGGCCTGACGCGGCGCCCGCTCCAGGCGATCGGCCAGGTCACTGACGCGCGCGACGAGTTCGGCCTTCACCGGCACCACGCGCTCGCCCGCAATGGACGGCGTCCCCGCCCGCAGATCGGCCACGTAGTCGCAGAGCGTGACGTCGCTTTCGTGCCCCACGGCGGAGATCACCGGAATTTCGGATTCCGCAACGGCCCGCACGACGGGTTCCTCGTTGAAGGTCCAGAGGTCCTCGACCGACCCACCGCCGCGCCCGACGATCAGCACGTCCGGACGCCATCCCGCATCGTGGTTCACCAGCAGTCCGTTGAAGAAGCGGATGCCCGCGACCACGCTCTCCACCGCGCCTTCGCCCTGCACCTTGACGGGATAGAGGCGAATCTCGACGTTGGGGAAGCGGCGGTTGATCACATCGCACATGTCGTGGATCACCGCGCCCGAGGGCGAGGTCACGATGCCGATGCGAT
>JAUNMP010000134.1 GCA_030537465.1 bacterium | reverse complement strand
TGGACGCTCTTCGCGCCGTTGTCGCGGCACATCTTCGCCGCCGCGCTGAGCGTGCCACCCGTCGCCGTCATGTCGTCGATCATGATGACGTCGCAGTCCTTCACGTCGCCGACGACGCTGAACGCGTCCACCGTATCGCCGCCCGTACGCTGCTTCGCCACGATCGCGAGCCCCGTGCCGAGCTTGCGGCTGTAGCCGTACGCCGTCTTCGCCCCGCCCGTATCCGGCGCCACGACGATCGGCTTCGGCAGATGCATGTCCCGAATGTACTTGAGAATCACCGGCTCCGCGTGCAGCTGATCGAGCGGAATGTTGAAGAAACCCTGGATCTGGTTCGCGTGCAGGTCGAGCGTGAGGACGCGGTCCGCCCCCGCCGCCGTGATGAGGTTCGCGATGAGGCGCGCCGTGATCGGCACCCGCGGCTGATCCTTGCGATCCTGGCGCGCGTAGCCATAGTACGGAATCACGGCCGTGATGCGCGCCGCACTGCCGCGGCGAAGCGCGTCCATGATGATGAAGAGCTCCATGTACGCGTCATTCGGCGCGGGGCTACCGCTCTGGATCACGAACACGTCGCGTCCACGCACGCCCTCCTGGACCTGGCAGAACGTCTCGCCGTCGGGGAAATGCTTGATGTCGATCTTGTTGAGAGGCTTCCCAAGATAGGAGGCCACCTTCTCGGCGAGCGGCAGATTCGCCGTCCCCGAAAACACCATGAAATCGCCTTTCAGCTCGTTCAGCATGTCCATTCTCCAATAATTTAAGTTTCGGCGTCCTCTTGAACCCGAACGGCCGTATAGTATAGCAGAAATCCGACGCGAGGGCAAAAGTTGATCTCAGAACAGTGTCATCTGCGAAACAGGGCCGAAGCTCCGGCGGTGTTCGGGGCAGGGACCCAGCCGTTTCAGGGCCTCCAGATGCGCCGGCGTCGGGTATCCCTTGTGCTTCGCGAAGCCATACCCCGGATAGAGTGCCTCAAGACGAAGGCAGTCCGCGTCGCGTGCCGTCTTCGCGAGAATCGACGCCGCCGCGATGAAGAGCGACTTCGCGTCCCCTTTCACGATGTTCCGCGACGGAAACGGCAGCGTCGGCACGGGAAGCCCATCCACCAGGATTGAAAGCGAACCCTTCGCCTCCTCCCCCTTTGACTCTCCAATCTTCTCGGCGACGCCCAAAGCCGCCCGCCGCATCGCCAGGTGCGTCGCCCGGAGGATGTTGAGCCGGTCGATTTCCTCCGGTGAAGCCGACGCAATGCACCATGTGCACTCCGGTGTCGACTTGATCACCTCGGCCAAAGCCTCCCGTTTCCGTTCCGTCAGCTTCTTCGAGTCGTTCACGCCCTTCCAGTTTCCCTCGAGAAGCTCGCCCGCCCGCTTCAGCGGCACGGTGACCGCGGCCGCATAGACACCGCCAACGAGCGGACCCCGCCCCGCCTCGTCGATGCCCATCACGACATCGCCCGCCACCTGCTCGAAGTCCAGATTCGCCATCGTCAACCTTCCACCACGGATTTGACCTGTGCCGCCGTCACGCCCTTGACCAGCAGGCGCTTCGTCTTCGACGTCTCGCCCCCCTTGAAGACAACCGCGCTCTTCGCGACGTCGAATGCATCCGCCAATGTCTCGATCAGCTCCTTGTTCGCCTTGCCGTCCACCGGCGCGCAGCGGATGCGCACCTTCACGGCATCCCCCAGCAGCCCATCGATCCCCGCCTTCGAGGACCTCGGCTGCGCCTTGACGTTCAGGATCACGCCCTCCGGCGTCTCGGTGTAGTACATGATGCCTCCAGATTCTTAGATTGACGAAGTGGACGAATCGTCCCCGAACAGCCCCATCAGCGTCTCCGGCGTCAGCGCCGTTCCCTTGGCGGACTCGAGCAGATCCTCGCTCACCGCCCGCTTGTCGCCGTGCAGGTCGAGGATCCGGTCCTCCACCGTGTTCTCCGCGACGACGCGGTACACCGTCACCGGCAACTTCTGCCCGATGCGGTGCGCACGGTCCGCCGCCTGGTCCTCCACCGCCGGATTCCACCAGGGATCCAGCAGCAGCACATAGTTCGCCGCCGTGAGGTTGAGTCCCGTTCCGCCCGCCTTGAGCGAAATGAGGAAAAAGTCGCCGTCGCCCCGCTGGAATGCGTCCACGGACGCGGCGCGCTCAGCCTGCGGTGTCGTCCCGTCCAGATACCGATAGCTCCACCCCCGCGCCTCCACAGCCTCCCGGACGATCGCCAGATAGTCGACGAACTGACTGAACACCAGCGCCCGATGCCCTCCCTCGCGGAGATTGCCCAACAGCTCCAGCACGGCCTCGAGCTTCGCGCTCGCCTTCATCTCTGGCATCACGAGCGACGGATGGCAGCAGAACCGGCGCAGACGCATGAGCGCCGCGAGAATCGACACGCGGTTCTCCGTCTCGCCCCGTTCCTGCAGCCCCGCGAGCGCGCTCCGCCGGCACGCCTCGTACGCAAGCCGCTCGTCCTCGCCCAACGCCACGCGCAGCGTGACCTCGGTCTTCTCGGGGAGTTCCTTGAGCACGTCCCGCTTCAGCCGCCGCAGCACGAAGGGCTCGACGATCCTCTTGAGCGCCCGCGTCGCGAAGCCCGCCTCGGTGAAGCGTCCCTCGAACTCCCGCTGCGTTCCCAGCAGCCCCGGGTTCAGGAACGAGAAGATGCTCCAGAACTCCGCCAGCCGGTTCTCCACGGGCGTGCCCGTCGCCGCGATGCGGAACTTCGCCCGCAGACGGCACGCCGCGTGCGCCCGCTGGGTCACCGCGTTCTTCACGGCCTGCGCCTCGTCGAGCACGACGCCATTCCAGTCGACGGACACGAAGTCCTCCGCCCGCGACACGAGCAGCCCGTAGCTCGCCACGACCACGTCCCCCGCGCCCAGCCCCTGCGGCAGGGACTTCTCGCCCCAGAGCGTCACCGGCCGCAGCGTCGGTGCGAAGCGCTCGATCTCCCTGATCCAATTCACGCACACCGAGGCCGGCGCCACGACGAGCGACGCCCCCTCCGCCGTGCGCCGCAGCAGCAGCGCGATGATCTGCACGGTCTTGCCCAGACCCATGTCATCCGCCAGACACGCCCCGAATCCGCACGCCGCCAGATGTTCCAGCCAGGCGTATCCCGCCTCCTGGTACGGACGCAGGGTCCCCTTGAACCGACGCGGCGCCTCCACCTTCTCCGCAAAGGCCTCCTTGATGGACTTCG
Organism: bacterium; assembly: GCA_030537465.1. GTDB lineage: Bacteria > Verrucomicrobiota > Kiritimatiellia > RFP12 > UBA1067 > RUG572. Next base: position 9,568 of record JAUNMP010000134.1, on the reverse strand, counting down.
CGCGGGCAGACAGAATCTTCGGAAGCTCCGGAAGTCCCTCGCCTCCCTCTGCGAACACCTCCTCGAGCATCGGCAGCGCCGCTGGCGAAATCTGGTTCCGCACGGTCTTCCCCTCGGCGCCGCCGTAGGACGTCACGACCGTCGACAACGACTCCATCCGACGCAACAGCTCGTTGCTCAGATAGACATAGTCGTTCTCGCCGAACCGCACATAGTTGCCTTCGCGGTTCTCGAGCGCGCCCAGCAGATCCATCAGCGCCATGACCCGCCCGTCGTCGAGCGCCACCTCGCCGTCGACGGCAAACCAGTCCGTGCCGCTTGCCTCGATCTTCACGCCGCCGACCGAGGGTCTTGTCACCCGGATCTTCTCCCCCTCCGGCCAGTCCAGCCTCACGCCGTCCAGCTCCCGCAGCGTACGCAGCGCCTCAAGGGACTCCTCCGCGCTCGTCACCAGCCAGCGGTTCTTCCCCGTCGCCCAGGCGTCGAACGCCGACAGGGCGGTCCGGACAGGCTCGGCGGCGGCGGTCTCGGCCTCCAACGTCCGAACCAGCAGCACGGTCCTCCCCCCTTTCAGCTGGACCAGTCGCTCGGCCAACCCGACCCCCGGTTCACACGCCGCCACCGCCCGGTTCGGCAACGGTTCCACCACCAGCGCGAGGGACAACGCGTCATTGGCGTAGACGAGCCGCACGTGTGGCGTCGGATCCCCGGCGACACGGCGGAAGTCCTCGCCCCCTTCCATCGCCAGCGTCCCGCCCAGGGACATCACGCCCGCCAGACGAACAAGGACGCCCTTCGCCTCCGGCATCGCCTCCTTCGGCACGGACAGCACGCCATCTTCGGTCTGGGAGTCGAACACCTCCACGATGTTCCTCACCCGCTTGGGCAACGGATGGTAGATGTATTCCCCGCCCTCCGTCCGGCGAATCGCATAGGCGGTCTGCGGCGTATCGAACAGCCACGCCGGCAGCGAAAGGCGCAATCCGCCCGCATCGTCCATCGCCGTCGTCATCTCGCAGAGCTGGCGCGTCAGGACCATCGGACGGACCGACTCTCCCTCCTGCGTTCCGTCCAACACGCCCACCGTCAACTGCGGATGGCCGCAGAGTAGTTCCAGCGCCGTCTCGGGAACGGAATAGACCACCCGTGAATTATAGCCCGCACGCTGCAGTTCCTGGAGCACCTCGGCGTCGACAGACGTCAGGCACGCCCGATACTTCGCCGCCGCGAGACCCTTCAACGTCAATCGACGGTCGTCGCGTCCGTCCTCCGCCGCGCGGGGACCGCGATAGGCCGGTTCCAGACGCACGCAGGAATAAAGCACTTCGCCCGCCCGCGACACACCCGAAAGCGTGACGTTCCAGGAAATCGACCCCTTGAGCGTCTGCTCGGCCCTTTCCTGCGCCCCCTTCGCCGGCAGACAATCGTCCAACGCCCGCAGCGCGACGCGCCACTTGGGTTCCCGCGCGACGTTCTTCACCACCGGTACCGCGCCGTCCTTCATCAGCAGTTCGAAGAACGCGTCGAGATGCGGCGTCTCGGGATCCGCTCGGCGAATCTCGGCCGCGAGGACGACGGCCAGCGTGGGATAACCCGCCGCGTACGCCTGTTTGGGAATCAACAGCTGGTCCACGAAGGACGGCAGACCCGTCGGCTGCGCGCGCCAGTTGGGCGCCGCCGCGCACATCAGGCGATCCACCTGGTCGCTGCGTCGTCGCAGGACGTCGCGAAACGCGCTACGACCCGCCGGATGCCAGTTCAGCAGCTCGGGCTCCCGTTTCAGTTCGCCGGCATACTTCGCCACACGAGCGAGCGGGGCGTCGACGCGCAGGGCCAGCGCGATGCCGAGCAGACACACGGGCGTCGAGACATCCGTCGGCAGAACGCCGCGGAAGTCGTCCCATCCGGACGCGAATGCGTGCTCGGCCTCCTCGAACCGCCCCTCGAAGGTGTCCAGACAGAGCGCCGCGAAACGTTCCCCCGGCGACCCCGCCGGCACCACGTGCGCAAGCCCCGTCAACAGGTCGCGCCGTCCCGTCCAGACGCAAAGGGCCCCATAGGCGCACAGCAGCGCCGTCGACGGACGAACGCCCGGCGCCGCCAGGAGCGAGCGGACCGCCTCGAGCGCGGGCAGAACATTGACACCGCGCAGGAAGGCCAGCTCCAGAAGAGCGGGCACCATCTGTTCGGCGGACTTCGGCGGAAAGGGTCCCGACGGCGCCGGTTCCGCGGGATCCAGGAGATCGAAGATCCGTTCGATCGCCGTCCAGTGCGCGGCGATGAGCGGATAACGCGCGCCCGGCGGCAGTCCGTATGCGGCGCAGGCGTCGTCCGTGAGCAGCGCGCGCATCGACTCGGCCACCTGCCAGACCTGCATCGGCTCCACGAAGTTCCGCACCCCATAGGCCAATTCCGCGCCCAGCCAGGCACCGGACAATCCTCCGGAGATCACCGCGGGCGTCGGCCACCAGTTGTGCTTCGTCGCATCCGCGGCCAGCAGCTGCAGGGCCTTCCACGAACAGCTGACCGTCAGACGACAGGCGCGTCCCTTCACGCCCCGCGCGGAAGATCCCTCCTCAAGGACATCCTCCGCAAGCAACGTTCGTATCGTCTCCCGCAGCATCGGCATGTTCGGCGGACGTCCGGAGATCGCCCGCGCGTAGTCCGCCACGCAGTCGATCGTGTGATTGCCCGGCAGCACGGCGAAGAGGAACATCAGGAACCTCTCCCCCACGGAAAATCCGCGCAGCTCTCCGGTATGGATAATTCTCATTGGCACATTCTCATCATTCCCGGACGGTTCCGGTGAAAGCGAGATTATACCACAGTCCTCCGGGCCGCGGACGCCAGGCACGTCACGATTCGCACGTGGCCGGAGATGGAAAAAACACCTGCATCAGGAAGCAATACCCGCACAACGAAATGAGCCGGCAGGCATGACATTGCAAGAGGAGCAATGGCAAGCCGTGCGGGAAATGCGGAGGTTGAGGATGACGACTGGGAGAAATCAAGCGGGGACAGACCCCATTCGCCCTCCTCAGAAAAATCACTATATTTCTTTGCCGCCCCTATAAAGGTGTCAAACAGTTGGCGAAATCGGGTTGAAGATGACCAGATTGGGATACAACGTCCTGAAATCCGACTCGTTGCGCGTGATGAGGCCGCCCCTCCGCAGTGCGTACGCACCAATCATGATGTCTGCTATCGGCCTTTTCCTCTCTGCACCCGCCCGCTTGCGCATGACATGTTCGTTCCACGCCTTATGAGCCGCAAGCACAGCATCTCTGCCACCGTCAAAATCGCATTGAATCCAAATGCTGTCAAGGAACGAATCTTGCGCCACAACATCGCCGTTGAACTCCGGCGCCAATTCCACATATGTCAACGGCGCAATCGTCAAGACATCATCCATCTTTGCCTGCAATGCGTCTGACGATTTTTCAGAGAACAACTTGTCGCCACGCAAGATGTCAATCAAGACGCATGTGTCAACGACCCAAGTCATTCATCTTCTCCCTCACGAAGTTCCCTCATGACATCTTCGGTGGAACGGTATTCGGGATGGAACCGTCTGCCGTAGCCGATAAAATCCCGGACACATGGTTTTTTTCGCGTTTTCAGAACACTCACAGCAGAAGAGTCTTGGCGCGGGGATCCCACGGACAAGGATTCCGCAATATGCACAATCAAGCGCAGCTTCTCGTCTGCACTCATCATGTTCACTTGTTCCATTACTGCTGACATGAAATCTACTCCTTTTTCTGAACGGATTGTATTGTACCATAAATCCGCTGTCCCGTTCGTATAACGCTCTATACGCAGAAAATCAAGCGGGGACAGTCCCCATTCGCCCTTTAAGCGGGGACAGTCCCCATTCGCCCTTCTTCTGGAACTAGAATTTGAGGCGGGGGAGTTTCGCGACGATCTTCTGGGTCTCCATGGAAACGGTCACGACCTTGAGGATCAGATCGACGATGTAGCGTTCGTCGCCCGATTCCGCCAGCCACTTGTTCGGATCGTTGACGATGCCCGAATCCTTGTTGGTCGTCACCTGATACCGTTCCATCACCCACTCGATCGCGCTCTTGCCGTTCACCACGTAGTCGTACGCCGCGAGCGGAATGCCGCGAATCGTCACGCGGTCGTTGTAGACGATGCGGCTGCGGTCCTCCAGCTCCCAGCGATCCAGCTTGCCGTTCTTGTTCTCGTCAACGGGACGCTCCTTCTTCGCAAACCGCATCTTCGTCACCTGGTAGGGACCGCGCCCCGCGCGGTTCGCATCCCCCAGCGTCCCCTGCACGGCCTTCACATCCACCACGCAGTCTTGCCACGGCGCGGCGTTCTCGTAGCCGCAGTGGAGGTCGCCCAGCTTGCGCCCCGCCTTGACGAACGCGGCGAATTCCGCCCCCGTCCGGCACAGCGGAATGCGCGCGAGCGATTTCTTCAGGTCCGCCTCGAACCGCGCACGGTAGTCGGGCGAATGAAGGACGGCGTAGATGTAGTAGAAGATGTCTTCCTTCGTCACCTTCTCGCCAAACTCCCTCCGGCACCGCGCGAGCATGAAGTCCGTAATCCCGCTCTCGCGCCGATACCCGCCGTCCCCCTTGTCGAACAGCGTCATCTGCTCGCCCTTCTCGTCTTTCGTGTAGACGTAGAGGGGGAAGCACTGCGCACCCGATTCAAGCAGATGAAGGTCCGGAATGCAATCGGTCATCAGGCATGAAAACGACCTCGCCCCAACACCTGCAATGCAAATCACGCGGTTCTTGTGCGATGGAGTCGGGAACAAACGCGGCATCTGCCCCAATCGATGGACGAACATATCATCAAAATAGAGATACTGACGACAGAACGGGCGGTAAATCGCAGGCCTCACACACCGTTCATCAAATGTTGCAGGAATCCCCTTTTCATGTTTTGGCAAGAGACTACTCGACCATTTGATCCTCTTCTCGTCGTAAACGGGTTCCTTCCCAATCAGAGAATTATAGAAGGCAATGGTCTGCGACATATTTTGCAACAACTGTTCCCTAGAGAAATTGTAAGACCACGTGTCTCTGTTGGTGTTAAGCCCAAGAGAATACTGCGGCAGAAACGCCGTCTGATCCTTCTTGTCATCCTTATCCCCAATCGGGATGAGCGAATCGAAGAGGCCGTCGCGCTGGTTGATCCAGTCGTTCTTCTCGTTCGGCGTGATTTCGACGAGGTTCATCTTCGGATCGAGCATGGAGCGCATCTCCTTGACGATCTCGAGCTTCTTCTCGCGCGAGAGGTAGTCGCCGATGTCACGGTAGAAGATGCGGGCGCGACGATGCGGCGGTTTCATCGAAACCGCCCTACCGCCGGTCGATGGTGGATGCGGCGGTTTCATCGAAACCGCCCTACCGCCGGTCGATGGTAGGGCGGTGTCGACGACACCGCCGTTGCGCACGAGGAGCGTGATGGCAATCGGCGTGCGCGAACCGAGGCCGAAGACATTGCCTGCCTCCTTCTTGCGCAGTTCGCCACTCGTCCGGCAATTGCCGCGCAGGTTGAAGACGTAGATGGAATCGAACTCGTCCTGCAACGTGGCGCGGAAGCCGTCCATCGCGCTCGCGTCGAGCCACCCCGCATTGGAGATGAACGCGACGATGCCCTTGCCGTCCTCCAGGCGGTCGGTCGCCCAGCGGAACGCCTTGATGTAGGAGTCGTAGAGGCCCTTGGTCGTCGTAGCCGACGATTTCCTCGCATACGTCTCGGCGATCTTCTCCTCCAGTCTCGGGTAGCGCTGGTTCTGGGCGTTGTCGTTTGCGCTCTTTTGTCCGATGGAATAGGGCGGATTGCCGATGACAATGCGGATGGGGCTTTTGCGCTGCCTTTGCACGCGCGCCGAATTCTGCTGGAAGTCATTCGTCTCGAAGGCGCCGTCCTTCTCGTAGAGCGCGAAGGTGTCGGTGAGGCAGATGCCCTCGAAAGGCGTGTAGGAGGGGCTTTCCCTGACAGGATTTACAGGATTGACAGGATTGGCGGGCTTGACCAGCTCGTGGTAGACGTTCTCGATGTTGACCGAGGCGATGTAGTAGGCCAGGAGGACGATCTCGTTCGCGTGAAGCTCCTCGGCGTACTTGCGCGGCAGGTCCTTCGGCTTGATGTGTCCCGACTGCAGGAGCCGCGTCATGAACGTGCCCGTCCCCGTGAAGGGATCGATCACGTGGACGTTCTGGTCCGTCAGCGACTGGCCGAACTCCTTCCTGAGGACATCCTCGACGGAGTTGACGATGAAGTCCACGCACTCGACGGGCGTGTAGACGATGCCGAGCTGTTCGGACATCCTGGGGAACGCCGTGCGGAAGAACTTGTCGTAGAGTTCGTAGATGATGCGCTGCCGGCCCTCAGCGTTGTCGATTCCCTCGGCGCGTTCGGCGACGGACCTGTAGAACTCGTCCAGCGCGGCGCGTTCCTTCTCCGGGATTTCCTCGTGCAGGAGATCGACGGTCTTCTGCATCGCCATCGAGACGACGTTCGAGCCGGCGAAGTCGTAGTCCCCGAACACCGCGTCGAAGACGGGCTTCGTGAGCGCGTGCTGCACAAGCATGTCCGCCGCCTCTTCCTCGCTCACGGCGGGATTCAGGTTTTCGCGGAGCGAATCGAGGAACTTCAGGAACTCGTCGCGCTTCGGCCCCGGCTCGGCAATGATTCCGTGAAGCCGTTCGGAATGGCAGGCGGCGATCTTCGCGACCTCCTCCGCCCAGAGCGACCAGTAGCGGCGCGTGCCCACCTTCTTGACCATCTTCGCGTAGATCGCCGCGCGCAGGTCGAACTCCTCCTGTGTGTACGCGCCGGAGCGGTCCGCGCGGGGCGCGGACCCTACCGAACCGTCGGAACCGCCGCCCTTGCCAATCACGTCGACGACGATCTTCCCGCTGCCGTTTTTGTTGAGGTCGATCTTGTTGATCTCGGCCTCGAAGTGGTCGTCGTGGGCGCGGAGGGCGTTCAGGACCGTCCACACGACGTTGTAGACGTCGGAGCTGTCGAGCGCCTCGACGGCCGACATCCCGGGCGGCACGACCACGGGGATGATCACGTAGCCGTACTTCTTGCCGGGCGCCCGGCGCATGACGCGCCCAACCGACTGGACGACGTCGACGGGGCTGTTGCGGGCCGAGAGGAAGAGGATCGCGTCCAGCGACGGCACGTCCACGCCTTCGGAGAGGCAGCGCACGTTCGAAAGGACGTGGCAGGTGTTCGTGTCCGGGCCGACGTCATTGAGCCAAGCCAGTTTCTGCTGGCGAATGCCTGCGCCCATCGTGCCGTCCACGTGGTCCGCCTCGATTGCCACGCGCGCACTGCGTTCCTCGGGCGTCAGCGACTTGAAGTAGTCCTCCCTGAGCGCGTTGAAGCTCGCGACGATCTGCCGCGAGGCGTTGATGTTGGCGCAGAAGGCGACGGCCTTGTGCATGAGCGCGGGATCCTCGGCGACGAGCGAGGACGAGTCGCGCACGCAGATCTTCGAGAGCGCATTCGTGCAGCCGACGAGCTTGGCCGCGTCGTCCATCTTGATTTCGCCGTTCGAGGCGGTGACGGCGGCGCGCAGCTCCTTCGGGATGTCGGGCACTGTGAGGACGAGGACCTTGTAGTCCGCGAGCAGGCCCTTCTCGACGGCCTTGCCGAAGCCGATGCGGTAGAACTCGCGTCCGTAGACCGCCTCGTCGTCCATCGAACAGAGGATCACATCCTCGGATTTGGCGTCATCCTTGACCTTGTCGTTGTAGATGCGCGGCGTCGCCGTCATGTAGAGGCGTTTCGACGCGATGAGCTTCGAGTTGTCGTGCACGAGGATGAAGGCGGACTCCTTGGCATCCCTGGCCGCCGCGCCCGTGGTGCGGTGGGCCTCGTCGCAGATCACGAGATCGAAGTCCGCCTGATGGGCCTTTTCGTGGTTGAGCGCCTGCTGGGCCTTGATGACCTGGGGGAGGGACTGGTAGGTGGAGAAGACCACGCGGAAGCCCTTGTTCGTCTTCGCGAGCAGGTCCAGCTGATGGAACTGGCGGACGATCTCGTCCGTGTTCGTGACGGCGGGGAAGGCCAAGTCTTCGATGGTGTAGCCGCCGTCGTCCGTCGCCCGCTGCTTCTTCGAGACGGTCGCGTCCGAGCAGACGCACATCGGGCGGATCGGCTGGGCGGCATGGGCCGTCCACTCGTCGAGCGTCTGGCCGAGGAGCGCGAGCGAAGGGACGAGAAAGAGGACGAGTCCGGTCGATTTCACTTCATTCTCCGCGATCTTGAGCGAGGTGTAGGTCTTGCCCGTGCCGCAGGCCATGATCAGCTTGCCGCGGTCGGCGGTCCTGAAATGGGCGTGGGCGGCATCGATGGCCTCCTGCTGGTGCTCACGCGGGGTGCGGGGCCCGGCGGTCTTCGGCGCCTTCTCGCCGTGCGCCTTCGCCTCGAGCGCGGCCCAGTCAACGGGCGACTGGGCAAGGTCGGCGAGGCCGATCTTCATCACCGGCGGCACCTGGTTCTGCAGCGAGGCCTCGGCATTCGCCGACCAGTTGTCCGTCGTGGAGATCCAGAGCCGACGTGAGAATTGGCGGGATTCGAGGGAATCGTCGGAGAACCGTTTGCCCGACGTCGCGAGGAACGTGTCGACGGATTCCTTGGAGATGTAGGTATCGGCTGCATAGCACTTGCACTGCACGGCCCAGTATTCGCCGTCCACGGTGAGTGCCACAAGATCAATGCCCAGGTCGTGCCCGGTGCCGAAGTCCATCCGATACGGGAAATCGTGCCACAGCCAGACCTTGGCGAAAAGCCCCTGGAATCTCGGCAATGCCAGAAGATACGTCCGCATCAGCTGCTCGAACTTCGTGCCCTTCTGAGCCTCCGACAGCGACTCACGCCGATACCGCGCCAGCAACTCGTGAAACTCCATTCTGCCCTGCTCCCGTTTCCAGCCGCCCCAGGAGAATCGGCAGCGCAGTCTGGGCGGCATAAAAAGAGCGTGCCTCGTTCGAGATATCTCGGTTGAGGCACGGCTAAGAGCCCGATCGGAAATATCAAGAACGGGCACGCAAACCAGATGCACATAAGGACAGGGTGCAATACACCCTGTGTGCATAGGCCTGCGTAGCCACATTCTTTACTTCCGATCTCAAATTAGCCGTTTTCAACCGAAGCAAAAAATGCGCTTGCGCACATTTATGATGGCGGCAGAATTGCGCAAGGCGCCCTGCCGCCGATATCAAAGAACAATCGCCTCGCGAACACGCGTCCGCTTGACGGGAGAATTATAGCAAAAATCCGCCCCCTGCGAGGCGGATTTCGGTGATGGGAGGTCCTTGGAAGCGAGAATGTGCGGTTAGACCCACTCCAGTTCGTTCTCGAGTTCCCAGAAGGTCTTGCCGTCGATGAGGGGGATCTGGGCGAATTCCTCCATCACCTCCTCGACAGTCGGCCTGGTGATCGAACAGACGTCGGCCATGCCGTTCCTGAACGTTTCGTCAGTCTCATACATCTCGATACGCCCCCACAAGCAAAACCAGCGTCAGGAGTCCTGCCAGGCAGCCCACAAGACATAAGGCCAGAACTCTTA
>JAUNMP010000002.1 GCA_030537465.1 bacterium | reverse complement strand
TTCCTTCTCCGTTTCGTTGGTGACCGTCACGACGGCGATGGCGGAGTCGCTGCGTACATAATCGTGGGGAAGAGGTAGGTATCTTTACCAATTCTTTGCCGGTCAGCGCAATTAATATGTTTCTAGATGATATAAAATGATTGATGCGAGACGGAGTTGGCAATGAAACTGGTTGATGTGAAGGGGACTTCGTGTTTTGACGTTGAGCGAAAGAGAACGACGCTAGTACGTATATTTCAAAAGGACTCGGTCGAATTTGACATCACGAATTCGCTGAAGCTCGCCGCTGCACTTTCGGTACCAGTCGAAAGGCGTTCGACGGATTGGGGCGCGTATACCAACGGTTTGCCCGCACAGGTAATTCAAATCCTTCTTGAGTGATCATATCGCCGCCGCTCCTTAGGACTCTGGGCATCGGCGGCAATGGAAGCACGGGGTCTGCCCGTTCGTTGATTTGGGTCTGCCCGACTGGTCTGCCGGGCCTGCCTGTCTGCCGAATCGTCAGGCGGATTCTCGATTCGGCGATCCTGAAGGGACGATATCGGGAAAAGGATGCCTGCCGCCCCCACCCCTTTGGTCCCGAAGACATTTCCGTTGGTTCACCTGACTTTTCGTTTGCCCACAAATCTTTCACAGAATGTCCGTATTTTCCTTTCCCAACACTGTTTTCGATCCCGTTCTGCTCAAAATTCTTCACGGTCGTGTGAAGGATTTGTGAATGATTCGGGAAACATTCGGGAAACAATCCATTCGAACATTCTTAGATTCTATCAGCGCGATTCCACGGCACCGAAAATGGTTTTGTGGTATACTTCCCGTCATGCAGCCGACAATTGAGAGATATGGAAGCGGGCATATCAACGAGACATATCTCGTGACGTGTCCCGAGGGACCGAAGTACATCCTCCAGAAGATCAACACGTCGATCTTCCCGGACGCGGATGCGCTGATGGAGAACATCCGCCGCGTGACGGCGCATATTCGCTCGAAGCATCCGGACAATCCGCGCTGCACGCTCACGGTGATGGACTACACGAAGCCGTGGCGTCAGTACGTCTTCATCGAGGGAGCCCGCACGGTCGATCTCATCGAGAAGCCCGAGCAGGCGTTCAAGGTCGCGCAGGCGTTCGCGAAGTTCCAGAACGATCTGGCGGATCTTCCCGAGCCGCGCCTCCACGACATCATTCCGCACTTCCACGACACGCGGGCCCGCCTCGCGCAGCTCGATGCGGCGGCGAAGGCCGACGTGAAGGGGCGCCTCAAGGACGTCGCCGAGGAGATGGCGTTCGTCGAGGCGCATCGCGCCGAGGCGAGACGCATCCTCGACCTGATGGCGAGCGGGGCGATTCCCGAGCGCATCACGCACAACGACACGAAGATCAATAACGTAATGCTTGACGACGTGACGAACGAGGGCGTGGCGGTGATCGACCTCGACACGACGATGCCGGGCTGCGCGCTCTACGACTTCGGCGACATGGTGCGCACGTCGACGGCCGCGGCCGCCGAGGACGAGCGCGACCTTTCGAAGGTGTTCTCGCGCAAGGAGTACTTCGAACAGCTCGTGAAGGGCTATCTCTCCGAGGCGAAGTTCCTCAACGACGCCGAGCTCGAGAACCTCGCGTTCTCGGGGCGGCTCATCACGTTCACGATCGGCGTCAGGTTCCTCACGGACTATCTGGCGGGCGACGTCTATTTCCACACGACGTGCGAGGACCACAACCTCGTGCGGTGCCGCACCCAGTTCAAGATGGTGAAGTCCATGGAGGAGCAGGCGGACGCCTACGAGGCGATCGTCCGCGGCGCCGTGGCGGGAAAGTGAGGCCGGGATGGCGGTGAAGCGACAGGTCTGGGCATTTGACTGCGAGTGGGCCCCCGACATGACGGCGGGGCGCCGCCTCTACCATCTCGGCGTGGATGTTCCGGATGACGAGGTGATGCGGGTGATGTGGGAGAACGGTCCCGACTTCGACCGAGAGACCAATCCCCAGCCGTTCCTCAAGACCGTGCTCTGCCGCATCGTCTCCATCGCAACTGTGGTCCGCGTGGAGGAGCAGGATGGCGGCGTCAAGCTCCATCTCTGGGCGCTGCCCGAGAATCCCGAGGACAAGTCCCTCGCCGAAGCGGACATCCTCAGGCGCTATCTCGAGAAGTTCGGCACGGCGAATCCGCTTCTGGTCGGCTACAACTCGAAGAACGCCGACATGCACATCCTCGCCCAGCGGGCGATCGTGAACGGACTGCGCCTGCCGTCCTTCGCGCACCAGATGGAGTGCAAGCCCTGGGAGATGAACGCCTACGACCTGATGGAGCTGGTCGGCGGCCGCGGGAAGGGCTACAACTGCTCCCTCAACGAAATCGCGAACCTCTGCGGAATCCCCGGTAAACTCGACACCACGGGGGACGACGTGGCGGGACTGTTCTACGGGGGCAAGGTACGCGAGATCGTGCAGTACAACGTGTTCGACGCGCTCACGACCTATCTGCTGTGGCTGCGGGTGGAGCACTTCAAGGGAACTTTCACGACCGAGCAGTACGTGGTCGAGCAGCAGCGCGTGCGTGACCTCATCGTCGTCGAGGCGGCGAAGCCGGGGGGCGAGTACCTGAAGAAGTTCTCGTCGGCGTGGGCGGAACTGGAGCGAGGGATTGGATGACGCATCTGTCGTCCATACGGTTGGTCCTTGGAGGGCTTGGGGCCTTGCTGGCGTTGTCGGCGATGGCGGAGAGCTTTCTCTTCGATCGGCTCAGTGGACTTGCGGGGCCCTTCGAGGGCGTCGACGCGGCGGGACGGGCCTTTCTGGTCGAGAAGCTCGGCGACGTTGGGGCCATTCCGCTCTATGCGTACTGGACTTCGGACGAGTCGGCTCCACATGGTGTTCTGGGCCCCGGGTGGCATATTCCGCTGCTGGAGAGTCGGATCATGCCGGTGGACGAGAAGACCTACGAGTTCCTCCAGCCGGATGGCCTGAAGCGCGACATCCGCGTGAGCCGGGACAATCCCGAGGTTCTGACCAGTCCCCGGGTCTGGTCCGGACGCGCGAAGGGCGACGAGATCTCCCTGCAGGGCGACATCGGTGGTGGCGAACGGATCGTGCTGTCGTTCCGGAAGGGACGCCTGGCCCGGATGAAGACGGAGGAGGGAACATTCGACTTCGGATACTCCGGCCGGCATCTCGAGAAGATCAACAGCCGGGGGCAGAATCTGCTCACCGTGGTGCGCGACGCCCGTGGGGGCTCGAAGGCTGAGTTCCAATTCGCGGGCAAGGGCTCGGTGGCTGTGGAGCGGGGGGCGGACAGTCTGTCGATGACGTGGCCGGACGGGTTGCGGAAGACCTTCACCCGAGGGGTCGTCGGAAACGCCGAGTCGCTCAAGGTCGGCGACCTGACCGTGACGTGGGACCGGTATTCGAAGAGGCTTGGTTCCTATGGGGGCTGGAGCTACACGTTCGGGGAGCGGAAGCCCGAGTGGAACAATCCGTCCATCAGCCGACTGAATCTTGATGGGCGCCAGGAGTTCTACTGGTTCAATCTGGCAAATGGGAAGGGAGAGTACCGCGAAGCGGATGGCACGCAGTACAAGTGGGCGCGGTTCCCGGCCGGCGACCTGTATGGCCTGATGCGCTGGTCGGAGAAGACGCGGAAGGGCGCGCTCCTGCACCGGAACGACTATTCGTACGACAGCAGGCGTCGGATTGTCTTCCACCGCCTTTCGCGGGGAACCGAAGAACGTGAAGGGAATTCCCTCCCGGCGCGCGAGGAGCGCTGGTATGCGGAGGACGGGAAGGTCCGGCGTCTGCGCCTGGACGGAAAGGACATGACGCCATGACGCCCTATCATCTCTTCGAGTATCGGGGTGTGCCGTTCGTCTACCATCGGGCCCTCGGAAAGTTCATGTCCATCTCGCGTGCCGCCTACGACTACCTGGAGCTGCGGCAGACGTTCTCGAAGGACGAAGTGGAGGCGAAGTTCCGCGCACGGCATCCGGCTGCGGTGGACGTGCTGGCGGAGGTCGGGACGCTGGAGGCGAATGGATTCTTCCAGCCTGTTGAGGCAGAGCTTTGTGGGGATTCCGAATTCGAGGAGGCGTTGGCGCGCAGGTATTCGGAGAACTGGAGCAGGCTGGAGCTGTCGCTTTCAGAGCGGTGCAACCTCGCCTGCCGGTACTGTTATTGCGGGACCTGCCGCGACGAGGTGCCGAACAGCGGGCTGATGCCGTCCGAAATCGCACGACGGGCCGTCGAATGGCTGTTCGCCCACAGCGGAAAGGACGACGTCTCCATCACGTTCTTCGGCGGGGAGCCGCTGCTCAACAAGCAGGTGATGAAGGAGGCGATCGCGCTCAGCCAGAAGCTCGCCGCGGAGCGTGGGGTGAAGGCCGAATACGTGATGACGACGAACGGCACGCTGCTCGACGACGAGGCGATCGATCTCATCAAGACCTACAACTTCGGGCTGATGGTGAGCCTGGACGGTCCGCAGGAGCTGCACGACGCGCAGTGTCCGACGCGCGACGGCAACGGGTCGTGGGACCTCGCGACAGCCGGCATCCGCCGCTTGATGAAGCGCCGCAGCCGCGTGACCGTGCGCTGCACGATGGCGCATCCCGTTCCGGATCTGATGAAGCTGATCCGCTTCTTCGACGGATTCGGCTTCACGCGCATCGTTCTGGGGCCGGTCTCCAATCCGATTTTCCCGAGCGCGTGCGATTTCACGGCGGAGGACCGCAGGCAGATGGAACGCCAGACGGCGGACGAGGTCGTGCCCTGGATGCTGGACGAGGTCGCGTCGGGACGGGAGCCGAAGTACAATCCCTTTTCCGATCTCGAGGAGGACCAGGTCTGCGCGCGTGCGCCGGGCGTGTCGCCATTCCGCTGCGGGGCCTGCCGCGGCACGACGACGGTCGGGGCGGACGGAACGCTCTATCCCTGCCACCGCTTCGTCGGCATGAAGGACTGGGTGGTCGGAACGATGGCGGAGGGCCCCGACCTTGATCGCTGTCGGGCGTTCTGGCGGAACTGGCGCGCCTGCGTGAAGGAGACCTGCTCGAAGTGCTGGGCGTACCGGATCTGCGGCGGGCCGTGTCCCTGGGCGGTGGCCCGCGAGGACGGCACGTTCCGGATGGACCCGAGTTACTGCGACGAGGTCCTCGGGAACATTCGCCAGGGGGCCTGGTATCTGGATTTGAAGAGAAGGCAACAGACGAACAAAGGAGAAGTGACATGATCACGAGGAAGAACTTCAGCGAGAGGCTGGTGGCCTGCGTCGCGGCGGGTTCGTTGGCGAACTTCACGCTGGTCGCGGCCCCCGCGGTCGACGCCGAGAAGGGCGTGATGGGATGCCAGGTCGGCAAGGACGCCTGTTCGACCGGAGGTACTCACGGCGACAGCTGCGGAAACAGCGGCGGCAAGGGCCAGGACTCCTGCCGGGCTCCGGCTCCCGATGCGCAGCCGCCGATTCCCGTCTGCAAGACGGATACATGCGCGGCCTCGGACAAGCCGAACGGAAACGAGTGACAAAGCGTGCGCTGCTTCTCGCGGCGTCCTTCCTGGCTGGACTCTGCCCCGCGGCGGAGACGAAGGGAGGGGGCGCTGTCGAGGTGGTGGATGTCATCGAGCACGTCGAGAAGCTGAAGGCGAAGAACTACCCTCAGCTGACGATGTTTTTGCGTCTGCCGCGTGGCGGGGTGCCTGTGAAGGGCGTCCTCTGCCTCTGTCTGCTTGCGGATAGCCCGGCCGAGGTCAAGGAGAAGGTCAGCGCGGGCAAGGGGGGACTCTACGATTATGCGGAGCAACGCCAGCTTGCCATCGTCGCCTGGGGCTCGCGCAGCATCTGGGATCCCAACAAGAACTGGAACGAACTGCCGCGCGAGAAGGCGCGTCAGATCGACGTCACGTTCGACCAGGTGTCGCTGGGCTGGGATTTCGGCATCGCCTGGTTCGCGAAGCACCATGGAATCCCCGAGTCCGGCTTCTTGATGGCGGGGAGTTGTGGTGCTGGACAGTTCGTGCAGCGTCTTGCGCTTCGGAAACCTGAGCGGTTCCTGGCGGTGCACACGAACATCCCGGGCAGTTTCGACGAGCCGACGAAGGCCGGACGGAAGGTCCTCTGGTGCCTCACGACGGGAGAGCGTCTCGATGGTGGTTATGAACGATCACTGGCGTTCTTCCGTGTTGTCCGCGACATGCGCTATCCCATCGTGTACAAGGCGTACGCGGGCGTCAGCCACCTGGAGGGGTCCGCGAAATCCGGCCTGCTGGGACGCGCGTGCTTCGACTACGCGTTGGCCGAATATGCGCGGGCCACGCGCCGCAATGGCGGGAAGCCCGTGCAGCCGGACTGGGAGGACATCTTCGCCTCGGCGGCGATGGTCGCCGATGTCAAGAACCAGATGGTCTTCCCCGTGGAGGACTTCTCCTGCATTCCGCTTGAATACCGCATGCTGCTGCCGGAGGACTTGCAGTCCCGGTGGCTGGACGAATGAGCCTGTTCGCCACAGACGTCTTCTCCTACGCGGGCATGTCGCGTTGGCAGCTCTGGTTCGACAACCCCAACAAGGCGGCGGTTCTCTTTGCCGCTCTGGCGTTGGTGGCGTTGGCCTGCGCCGTCACCGCGCACCGCCGGTGGACAATATGTGCGGGCTATGCCCTATTCTCCGTCTTCTGCTACGCGCTCCTGCACACGTTCTCCCGGGGAGGACTGTTGGCGCTGGTTGTGGGGGCTCTTGCCGTTCTGGCCTTCAGTGGTCGGCGGCTGGTGCCACTGCTGGCCGTGGTCGCGTGCCTCATGGCTCTTCCCGTGGGACGAAGCGCGCTCGGGCGTTTGTCCAAGGCGGCTCCCGGGCGGGACGCGTCCGTGGGGAATCGGATGGTCCTCTGGCAGGCCGTTCCGCGCATGGTGGCCGATGCCCCGGGCGGATGGGGGCTGGGAAACTCGGGTGCGTCCTTCATGAGTTGGTACCAGCCCGTGGAACGACGGGAGAACTATCGTACGCTGGTGGGGAGCCATTTCACGTGGCTGGTCGAGCTGGGGCGGTGGGGACGCCTCGCCTATCTGGCGGGATGGTTGTTCGTCTTGGGGGTCTGCGGTGTCCACTGCCTCCGTCGAAGACAGGGACTGCCGCTCGCGCTGTGGCTTGCCCTGGGGACGGCGTCCCTGTTCAGTTCCGTCGCGGAGGCGTGGGAGCTCTGGGTGCTGCCCGCGGTGGCGTTGGTGCCCGTTGTGGGGGCGATTCGCGCGCGGCATCAGTGGGTGGTGTGCGGATGGGGGCTTGGCGCGGCCTGTGTGCTGGGAGGCGTGGCCCTTGCCGGACTGGAGATGATCGGTGCGTGGCAGGGGTCGGATGGGAACCCGCGCATCACGCGGGATGGTGGAGCTGGTCGAACGGTCGTTTCCTTCCTGGGCAAGAATTGGGATGTCGGGCTGCCGCGTTTGTGGATCGTGTATGATGCGGGCACGCTGGGGGGGGCCTCTTTCGGCCGCGTTTTGCGCGCGTGGGCGAAGGAGTCTTGCGACATTTATGGGATTGCGGACTCGGTGGAGGCCGTTCCGGACTGTGTGCGTCATTTGACGCTCTGTGGAAAGGCGGCCATGCTGGAACCGTCGGAGCTGGTGCGTTTCCCACATCTGGAGGGCGTCTGCGTGCTGTCCCCGGAGAAGCCGGACGGTTGGCTCGCGGCGAAGATCGGGTCGAAGACATGCCACGTGGTCTGCGGAGAATTTTCGGCTGGTTGTCCAGCCGACGACCATCCGAACCTTACGGTCCTGCTGGGGGTGGGCGACTACATTCCGGATTGGCCTCGGTACGCGTTTGGTCTGAGGGGTGGCGCTCGTTGAGAAGGGAAGTTCTGCCATGGCTGAAGAAGATGTGATCGAGAGCGACGGACCCGTCATCCCGGAGGAGGATTTCCGGACCGCGATCTCTGCCTGCCGGCAGGACCCGGAGCTTGACCGGCTTTTCAGGTTCGCCCCGCCCGGTGCCCGCCTGTTCATCGGCCTGGGCTTCTACTCCACGCATTTCGGCGAGAAGACGGACACGGCGCAGTATAAGGCGTGCCTGGAGGAGATCGAACCGTCCCTGACGCCGAACGATCTCAAGTACCTGATTCGGTTCGAGCGGGACAAGGAGACGAAGCGGTATCTCCGTGACCTGCTGGCGAAACGAGAGGAAGAGGAACGGGCGGTCCCCGAACTGCCGCCGAAGGAATTGGAGGGCGCGGTCGGGCAACCGGAGCTTCCGAAGTCCCGCCCGGCGAAGGACCTGCCCATTCCCAGGGCGAAGGTGATGGCCCGTCCTTCCCTGGTGCAAGGGCTGCGGGTTGTGGCGGATTCCGAACCCTCCGCCTCCGGGCGATGGGGAGTGCCTGTTGCCCTCGGCTTCGGCGTCGTGATGGTTTTCATCTGCCTGTTCCTTGTCCATTCGCGGGTGAAGACGGGGCAGGAGCTCGCGCGTCGGAACACGGACGTGGTGAATCTGCAACGCCGACTGGGGGAGCTTCAGCAGACTCTGGAGCAGACGCAGGCGGAGCTGCGCAAAGTCCGTTTGGCGGCTGTCGTGCAGGAACGGGTGGTGGTGCCCGCGCGCGAGGAGGCGTCCGAGCCTGTGCGAGAGCAGGAGTCTTCGACAGAGAAGGTTGCCGAGGACGAGTCTCCCGAGGTGCCGGTCGAGGTCAAGCCAGAGGCTCGGCCGGCGATATCCGTGAAGACGGCGAAGGTTGTTTTCACGGACGGGACGAAGATTGTCCGAAAGGACAACGGCCGGCTCATCGAAGTCCCGCGCGTCTTCTCCTACGCCGGGGCCGGACTGAAGAAGCCGTTCTGGATCTACGACCGGAAACTTGGAGAGTCCAAGATGGAGGCCGAGGCGAAGCTGGAGAAGCAGGCCCGCGAGACCTGGCGCGCGCTCTATGGGGAAGCGCTGCGCCAGGAGGGTAAATAGTCTCCCTTGCCGCGCATCCGTGTTCAGTCGCGCATGATTTGTGCAGAATGCGGTAATTTATGATAAAATACCATCCTTGCTCGCCCTCAGAAGGGGCGGGACGGAAAGAGATTAGACACATGAAGTGGACCAAGATGATGATTCAGACCCTCCGGGAAGACCCGGGGGATGCGGAAATTGACTCCCACAAGCTGCTTGTGCGCGCCTCGTTGGTGAAGAAGGTCGCGGGCGGGTTGTTCACGTATCTGCCGCTCGGCATGCGGTCCCTGAACAAGGTGGCGAAGATCGTGCGCGAGGAGATGGACCGCGCGGGCGCCCAGGAGATCGTGATGCCGATTCTGCAGCCGGCCGAGCTCTGGAAGACGAGCGGACGCTGGGAGTCGATGGGTCCGGGGATGTTCCGTCTCCAGGACCGCGGTCAGCACGCGTACGCGCTGAGTCCGACGGCCGAGGAGCTGGTGACCGATCTCGCGAAGAATGTGGTCAACTCCTACCGTCAGCTGCCCGTGACGCTCTACCAGATCCAGTGGAAGTTCCGCGACGAGATCCGTCCGCGCTTCGGCCTGATGCGCTCGAAGGAGTTCCTGATGAAGGACGCCTACTCGTTCGACACCTCGCTCGAGGCGGCGGACGCGAGCTACATGGCGATGTTCAACGCCTACAAGCGCGTATTCGAGCGCTGTGGGTTGAAGGCCTATCCCGTCGAGGCTGATACGGGCGACATCGGCGGCAAGTTCTCGCACGAGTTCCACGTGCTGGCGGATTCCGGCGAGGATGGCATTGCGTTCTGCGACGGCTGCGGCTACGCGGCGAACCTCGAAAAGGCCGAGCGCAAGGTGGCCCCCCGCAATGATGAGCCGTGCGGACCGATTGAGGAGGCGCCGACGCCGGCGAAGTCCATTGAGGACATGGTGAAGTTCTTCGGGGTTTCGGCCAAGAAGATGGTCAAGACGCTCGTCTACGTGGCGGACGGCAAGCCGGTGCTCTTCTGCGTCGCGGGCGACCGCGAGCTCAACGAGGTCAAGGCCAAGCACCTGGTGGGCGCGAAGACGTTTGCGCTCGCCGACTTCGAGACGGTGATGAACGTGACGGGCGCGCCGATCGGGTACGCCGGCCCCGTCGCGCCGAAGGGCGATGTCAAGGTCTACGCCGACATCGAGCTCGAGCATGCAAAGGGCATGATCACGGGTGGAAACCGGGACGGCGAGATCGACCTGCGCAACGTCGACTTCGATCGGGACTGCACGATTGCGGCGTACGCCGACATCACGATCGTCCAGGACGGCGACATCTGCGCCAAGTGCGGCAAGCCGATGGTCATCAAGCGCGGCATCGAGGTCGGGCACGTCTTCAAGCTCGGCACGAAGTATACGGACGCCTTCAACGCCGTCTACAAGACGGACGACCTCAAGGAACAGGTGATGGTGATGGGCTGCTACGGCATTGGCGTGAGCCGCACGGTGCAGGCCGTCATCGAGCAGAGCCACGACAAGGAAGGCATCGTGTGGCCGGCCGCCGTGGCGCCGTTCCAGGTGGTGATCGACCTGCTCGATCCGAAGGACGAGGCCGTGGCGAAGGTCGCGGAGGAGCTCGAGGCGAAGCTCGAGGCGGATGGAATCGACGTGATCGTGGACGACCGCGAGGAGCGTCCCGGCGTCAAGTTCAAGGACGCCGACCTCATCGGCTTCACGGTGCGCGTGGTGGTGGGCGCGAAGGGCCTTGCCAAGGGCGGCGTGGAGGTGAAGGCGCGCCGCGACCCGAAGGAGGCGATGAAGATCGTCGCTCCGGAGGACGCGGTCGCCGCAATCAAGGAACTTCTGGCGTAACACGGGAGACGGGCCATCATGATGACGCGCAAAGAGGAACGGGACGAGTTCTGGATGCTCACGCAGGGCATTCTGCAGGATTCCAAGGTTGAGGCGATGGAGGCCCGCGTGGTGAAGCGTTGGCTCGAGGAGCACCAGCGCGGGACGGAGTTCGCCTTTGCGCTCAAGGCGCTTGAGGGGCAGCTGGCCGACAACTGGATCGACCGGTTCGAGTCCCAGGCGATCATCGAGGCCATTGGACGGGTTCTCCAAGTCCTCCGCAAGGAGTCGGAGCAGGAAGGTTGATGATGGACGAGCAGACGAAGATCAGTTTCGAGGCGCCCCGCGGCATGCGGGACTTCTACCCCGAGGACATGGTGTGGCGCAACCGCGTGTTCGACGCGTTCCGCGCCGCCGGCGAGGCCGCGGGCTTCGAGCCGTACGACGCGTGCGTGGTGGAAAGCTATGAGCTCCTCGCGCGCAAGGCTGGTGAGGAGGTGGGTGAACAGATCTACCACTTCCACGATAAGAGCGACCGCCACATTGCGCTGCGTGCGGAGATGACGCCCACGCTCGCGCGTATGGTCGCGCAGCGGCAGGGATCGCTGGCGTTCCCGATCAAGTGGACGACGATTGCCCAGTGCTTCCGCTACGAGCGCATGACGAAGGGACGCAAGCGCGAACACTACCAGTGGAACTGCGACATTGTAGGCGAGGAGAGCGTGCTTGCGGAGACCGAGGTGCTCGGTGCCGCCTGCGACGCGCTCCGCCGCATGGGTCTTTCCAATGCGGACTTCCGCGTGCACGTCTCGAACCGCGCGCTTCTCTCTGAGCTGCTCGCGGCGAGCGGTATCCCTGCGGATCTGCATGCGCAGGTGTTCCTTGCGCTCGACAAGCGCGGCAAGATGCCCGACGAAGAGATCGCGGCGATGCTGCGCGACGGCGGCGTGGACGAGGCGGGCGTGAAGGCAACCTTCGCGATCATGGACCTCAAGACCCTCGACGAGGCGGAAAACCTTGCGGGGGCGGGATCGCCCGCGGTCGCGCAACTGCGTGAGCTCTTCCGTTTGGCGGAGATCGCCGGATTCGCGGAGTGCCTGATGTTCGACATCTCGGTGATCCGCGGGCTCAGCTACTACACGGGCATCGTCTTCGAGTGCTTTGATGTGCAGCGCGAGTTCCGTGCCATCTTCGGAGGTGGTCGTTATGACAACCTTCTCACCACGATCGGCGGCGACCCTGCGACGGCAGTGGGGCTTGGTTTTGGCGACGTGGTGGTGACGGAGCTCCTGAAGGCTCGTCTGGGTGCGGATGCGCCGGCGCCGAAGAAGGGCGTCTACGTGGGGTGGATGTTCCCAGAGCAGCGCGACGCGGCACTGAAACTTGCGGCGAAACTGCGTGCGCAGGGAGAGTGTGTCAATCTGGCGCTCCGCAAGGCGAAGCCGAAGCAGTTCTTCTCCCGTGCGGGGGCAAGTTCTTGCGCAAAGGCGGTGTTTCTGGGTCCGGACGACGTGACGGCCGGGCAGGCGAGGATGAAGGACCTGGCAACACGGGAAGAGACAATCGTTGAGCTCTAGTCTGGACATATTCGAGGCGGCAACACTCGCGGAGCTTGACGCGCGTTATTCACGTGTCAAGGCCGGTCTTGACCTGGGGTTTGCGAATGCCCAGGCGTCCCAGGCCTTCCGCGCGTCGCACGATGGCGTGTGGATGACGGTCGAGTGCGATGCCGCCGCGCGCACCTCCACCGCGGCCGCGCTCGACCCCAAGACCGTGCTGCAGCTGGGGGCGAACGGGGAACTGCCCTTCGAGGACCACCAGTTCGAGGTGGCGCTTTTCTCCCGTTCGGTGCTGGATGGTTCGTCTTCCGAGCGTCTGGTGACGCTGGTGCGGGAGGCGCACCGCGTGCTGCAGGGAGGCGGATGCCTGATCTTCACGGTGGAGGAGGCGGCGAAGGACAGCCGAGGCTGGACGGCCCGAGCGGTGTACGAGCTGTTGCGGGACGGTTTTGACGTCGTTGGGCTGAAGCGTCCGCCGTGGTGGCGTTTTGGAACGGCTGGCCGTACGCTGACGGTGTGCGCCGGCCGGAAGAACTGGCGGAACAGGGGGGCTCCAATCGTCGGCGCGACGATGCCGGTCTCCTCGGCTATGTTGTCACCGCGTGCGCGGGGCAGGAACTGAGCGAAGGGGGGCGAAGATGATCGGGAAAGGGATATTCGGAGCCCTTGTGGCGGTTCTGTGCGGACTTGCGGCCTTCGGCGCGCAGGATTCCGATGCCTCGAACGCGATTCTGCGCCTTCTGAATTCGCGGGCCTCGGGGTCTCCCCGGGGATACGCGGAGGCCGCGGAGGAGGTGGCGGTGCAGGCCAAGGAGGGCAAGGCCGTCTATGCATTCGTGCTCGCGCTTGTGTCGCGCGAGAAGGACGCCCCTCCCGCGGCGAAGATCGGCGAGGAGAAGCGCAGGGAGTACCTTGAGAAGTACCGTGCGCCGATTAAGCGCATTGCGAACGAGCGCAACAATCCGATGGCGCTCTACCTGCTCTCCCTGGAGGAGGGCGACACGAACCTCCTCCACCGTGCCGCGCAGGCCGGCAACATCCAGGCGCTGAACGCTTGGGGCGCCATGATCTTCTCGAAGGCCATTGCTGGCGGAGCCCCGTCGAACGAAGTCGAGGTCGCGCTCTCGCAGGCGCATGGGTTCTTCAAGAGCGCGGCCGGACAGGGCGACGCGAACGGCCTCTACAATCTCGGCATGTGCCTCTGGCGGGGATTGGGCGTGCCGAAGGACGAAACGGCGGCCTTCAACTGCTTCCGCTCGGCTGCGGAGAAGGGGCATCCCGAGGCAATCAACAACATCGGCGCGTTCTTCCGGGACGGAATCGTGGTCGAGAAGGACCTTGAGCTCTCGACGAAGTGGTTTGCGAAGTCGGCGAGCTATGACAATCCCTTCGGTCAGTTCAACTACGCTCTGGCCCTTCGTCGGGGTGAAGGCGTGAAGCAGGACTACAAGACGGCCGCGAAGCTTCTGGAGAAGGCGGCCGCGGGGGGATGCGTCGAGGCGATCGACGTCTTCGGCGTCGCGCTCTGGAAGGGCGAGGGAATCGAGGCGGATCCGCGGAGGGCGTTCGGGCTTTTCATGAAGGCGGCCTCGGCCGGTTATCCTCCGGCGATGGAGAACGTCTCGACGTGCTATGAACGGGGGTCGGGCGTGCGTGCGGACGAGCATCTCGCGCTAGAGTGGAAGATCCGCTCGCGTGCTGCGCGAGGCGATCGGAACGCACAGGCCTGGCTGCGGCAGAACGGTTTGAGGTGACGAAGCAAGATGATGACGAAGAAGAAAGAGAAGTCTGGGGCGCAGACCCTGGTGGATTCGCTGGCGAAAGCCGGCACGGAGGTTCTGTTCGGCTATCCGGGCGGCAGTGTCCTCGACATCTTCAACTGCCTGCCGGAAGCCCCATTCCGCTTTGTGCTGGGGCGCCATGAGCAGGGCAGTGTTCATATGGCGGACGGCTACGCCCGCGCGACGGGGAAGCCGGGTGTCTGCCTGGTGACGAGCGGCCCCGGTGCGACGAACACGATCACGGGACTCGCGACGGCGAATATGGACGGCGTTCCAATGGTGTGCATCACGGGGCAGGTTCCGCTGCCGCAGATTGGCACGGACGCCTTCCAGGAGGCCGACATGAATGGCATCTGCCGTGCGGTGACGAAGCACAGCTTCCTCGTGCAGAGCGCGGACGAGATTCCGGAGGTCGTTGCGGAGGCGTTCTACATCGCCACGCACGGGAAGCCCGGACCGGTGGTCATCGACATGCCGAAGGACGTGCAGCGGGCGATGACGACGGCGTTCTATCCCGAGCGCGTTTCGCTGCGGGCGTACCATCCCGAGTCGACGGCGACTTCGGCGCAGTTGACGCGCCTCGCGAAATTGATCAACGAGGCTCAGCGTCCCGTCATCTACTCGGGTGGCGGCGTGATCGCGTCGGGGGCCTCGAAGGACGTGGCGGCGCTCGCGCGCAAGGCGCAGATTCCCGTTGCGACGACGCTGATGGGGCTGGGATCCTTCCCCGAGACGGATCCGCTCTCGCTGCGTCTCGCCGGCATGCACGGCACGGCGGCGGCGAACTATGCGGTGAACCACTGCGACCTTCTGCTCGCGTTCGGCGTGCGGTTCTCGGACCGTGTGACGGGCAAGCTGGCGGCCTATGCGAAGCATGCGAAGATCGTGCACGTCGACTGTGACCCGAGTTCGCTCAACAAGAACGTCGCCGTGGACCTTGGCATCGTGGCGGACGTGAAGGACGTGCTGACGACGGTGTCCTCCCGCGTGAAGGCGGCGACGCACGACGCGTGGCTCGGGCAGATTGCCAAATGGTGGCAGCAGCGTCCAATGAGCTACAAACCAATGCATCCGGGCGTGATCATGCCGCAGAGCGTAATCGAGACGCTCGATCGCGTGACGAAGGGCGAGGCGATCCTGGTGACGGACGTCGGCCAGCACCAGATGTGGAGCGCGCAGTACTTCCGCCACGGGCACGCGCGGCACTTTCTCTCGTCCGGCGGCATGGGCACGATGGGCTTCGGCATTCCCGCGGCGATTGGTGCGGCGTTCGGCAAGCCAGACCACAAGGTTGTGGCCGTGTGCGGCGATGGCGGGGCGCAGATGACCTTCGAGGAGGTCGTGGTGGCGGTGGAGCACAAGCTGCCGGTCACGTTCGTCGTGATCAACAACGGCTGCCTCGGCATGGTGCGCCAGTGGCAGGAGCTTTTCTACTCGAAGCGCTACGCGGATTCGATTCTGACCGTGAAGGGGCGCTGCGCGAACGAGCATCTCGACCAGGACCTCGAATACGACTATCTGCCCGACCTCGTGAAGCTCGCGCAGGCGCACGGCGCCGAGGCGTACCGCGTAATCGATCCGGCGAAGCTCGAGGCGACGCTGAAGAAGGCGGTCCATTCGGCGAAGACCACCTTCGTGGAGGTGATTGTGGAGCCGCGGGCCAATGTGTATCCCATGCAGCCGGGTGGTCAGCCGGTGGAAGGAATGATTTTCGAATGAAGGAAGAACTGCACAGGCTGAACTGCTTCGTGGAGAACAAGCCGGGCGTGCTCGCGCGCATTGTCGGGCTCATCTCCGGGCGGGGCTACAACATCCAGACGCTGAGCGTGGGTCCGACGGAGGACGGCACGGTCTCCCGCATGAAGATCGACGTGTTGGCCGATGACAAGGCGCTCAACCAGGTCGTCCTCCAGCTTGAGAACCAGGTGAACGTCATCGAAGTCACATGCCGCCATGCGGCGAAGAAGTGAGGTGGAACCATGGCAACTCTCAAATTCGCGGTTATCGGTCACCCCGTGGCGCATTCGCTCTCGCCGAAGATGCACGCGGCCAATTTCGCCTCGATTGGTTTCGACGCGACGTACGAGAAGTTCGACGTGGCGCCGGAGGATGTCGCGTCCTTCGTGCGCGCGAAGCGCGACGAGGGCTACACGGGCCTCAATGTGACGGTGCCGCACAAGCTCGCGGTGATTCCGCTCCTCGACCACGTGGACGAGAGCGTTGCACGCTATGGCGCGTGCAACACGATTCGCTTCGAGAAGGATGGCACCCTGACGGGGTTCAATACCGACGTGATCGGTTTTGTGACCGGACTTGAGGCGCATGGCTACAAGTTGGCGGGGAAGAAGGTGTTCATCGTCGGATGTGGTGGTGCGGGCAGTGCGCTCGCGACGGCCTGCTGCTATGAAGGGGCGGCTGCGCTCACGGTGGCGGACCTTGACGCGCCCCGGATCTCCGCCCTTGCGGAGAAACTCACGGCGTTGAACACGGGGACGCAGGTCACGGCGCTGTTGCCGGTTCCCGAGAAGACGCCGGGTTCGGGAGTCTGCGGCGCCGACCTTGATGCGTCCAAGATCCTCTGGGGCACCGCCGCGGAGACGGCGGAGATCGTCATCAACGCAACGCCGATGGGACTTCACGAAGGCGAACCCAGCGCGTTGCCGCCGACGGCGTTCCATTCTGGCCAGTTTGTGCTGGACATTGTCCCCACGGTCCACTTCCCACCGACGGCCACGGCCGCGAAAGCGGCGGGCGCCGACGCTTCGGACGGACTCGAGTTCCTTGTGGGGCAAGGCGCAAAGTCGTTTGAGCTGTGGACTGGCGTCACCGCCGATCGCGCGGCGATGCTGAAGGCAATTCGCGTAAAGTAGCGTCTCGGATTCTAGAGGTTCTAGATGCTCTAGATGCTCTAGAACCTCTAGACAACCTAGAAAGGACTAATCATGGAAATCATCATCTGCAAGACGAAGGAAGAGGCGAGCCGCAAGGCTGCCGATCTCGTGACGGCGCTTGTGAAGTCGAATCCGAAGGCGGTGCTTGGTCTCGCGACGGGTTCGACGCCCGTGGAGATGTACAAGTGCCTGATTGCCGACAACAAGGCGAAGAAGGTCTCGTTCAAGGGCGTCCGCAGCTGGAATCTGGACGAATACTGGGGCCTGCCGCCCACCCATGACCAGAGCTACCGCTACTTCATGGACGAGAATCTCTTCGACTCGATCGACATCGTGAAGAAGAACACGCATGTCCTCAATGGCCTCGCGAAGGATTGGAAAAAGGAAGTGGCGTCCTACGAGGCCGCAATCAAGAAGGCGGGCGGAATCGACCTTCAGGTCCTCGGCATCGGATCCGACGGCCACATTGCGTTCAACGAGCCGGGAAGCTCGCTCGCGAGCCGCACGCGTATCGTCTCGCTCACGCCACAGACAATCAAGGACAACGCGCGCTTCTTCAAGAAGGCGGCGGATGTCCCGAGGCAGGCGCTTTCGATGGGCGTCGGTTCGATCATGGAGGCGAAGCGCATCGTGTTGCTTGCGTTCGGCGCGAACAAGGCGGATGCGGTGAAGGGGATGGTCGAGGGTGGCGTCTCCCAGTTCTGCACGGCGAGCGCGCTCCAGATGCATCAGGACGCATGGGTGTTCTGCGATGCGGCAGCAGCCTCGAAACTGAAGTTGAAGAAGTATTATGCCTGGCGCGGAGACGAGGCTCTGAAGGCCGAATTGGCAGACTGAATTTTCTTAACATACCCTCTTGCGTCTTCGCGCCGACTAGGGTATACTATTCGGGCTTGTCAAAAAAAGCCACTTTAGCTCAGTAGGTAGAGCACATCCTTGGTAAGGATGAGGTCGGCGGTTCGATTCCGCTAGGTGGCTCCAGTTTTGATGAACAAGGTAACACAACTCACAGGAGTCCAAAATGGCTAAGGAAACATTCGATCGCGGCGGTAAGCCGCACGTGAACGTCGGTACGATCGGCCACGTCGACCACGGTAAGACCACCCTCACGGCCGCCATCACGCACGTCCAGTCCCTCAAGGGCCTCTGCGACGAAATCAAGTACGACCAGGTTGCGAAGGCTTCCGAGTCCGCCGGTCGTCGTGATGCCACTAAGATTCTTACGATTGCCTCTTCCCACGTCGAATACGCGACGGCCAACCGTCACTATGCGCACGTTGACTGCCCCGGCCACGCCGACTACGTCAAGAACATGATCACGGGTGCCGCGCAGATGGATGGCG
Organism: bacterium; assembly: GCA_030537465.1. Taxonomy (GTDB): domain Bacteria; phylum Verrucomicrobiota; class Kiritimatiellia; order RFP12; family UBA1067; genus RUG572. The sequence goes on along the minus strand of JAUNMP010000002.1, from coordinate 41,686 downwards.
CGATCCTCGTCGTGTCCGCCGTTGACGGCGCGATGCCGCAGACTCGCGAGCACGTGCTTCTCGCCCGCCAGGTCGGCGTGCCGAAGATTGTCGTGTTCCTCAACAAGTGCGACCTCGTCGAGGACGCGGAAATGCTCGACCTCGTCGAGATGGAAGTCCGCGAGCTCCTTTCCAAGTACGAGTATGATGGCGACAACGCCCCGGTCGTCCGCGGCGCCGCCTACCCGGCGACCCAGGCCGCTTCGGCCGATGATCCCGCCTGCGGTTGCATCGGCGAGCTCATGGACGCTCTTGACACCTACATTCCTGAGCCCGAGCGCGAGCTCGACAAGCCGTTCCTCATGCCGATCGAAGACATCTTCTCGATCGAAGGTCGTGGTACGGTGGTGACGGGTCGCGTCGAGCGTGGTATCATCAAGGTCGGCGACGAAGTCGAGATCGTCGGTCTCAAGCCGACGGCGAAGACGGCCGTCACGGGCGTCGAGATGTTCCGCAAGCTCCTTGATCAGGGTCAGGCTGGTGACAACATCGGCACGCTGCTCCGTGGTACGAAGAAGGAAGACGTCGAGCGCGGCCAGGTTCTCGCGAAGCCGGGTTCCATCACGCCTCACACCGAGTTCAATGGTCAGGTCTACGTCCTCACGAAGGACGAGGGTGGCCGCCACACGGCGTTCATGAAGGGCTATCGTCCGCAGTTCTACATCCGTACGACGGATGTGACGGGCGACATCGGCCTGCCCGAGGGCGTCGAGATGGTCATGCCTGGCGACAATGTTGCGATTGATGTCAAGCTCATCGCTCCTGTCGCTCTGGAAGAGAAGATGCGCTTCGCCATCCGTGAAGGCGGCCGCACGGTCGGCGCCGGTACGGTCTCGAAGATCATCAAGTAAAAACGAAGATGCGTCTTCTGTGAGATGCCTGCCCGGAGTCCCGGCCTACAGTGGTCGGTCGGGGCAAAGGGTGGGCTGATTTCTCGAAGATTCCACTTGCAGACGACGGAAGGATTTGATACAATGCCCCGCGAATTGGCAATTCTGGCGTGCACCGAGTGCAAGCGTCGCAACTATACGACGACGCGCAACAAGAAGACAATGACGGAACGTGTTGAGAAGGCTAAGTTCTGTCCCTTCTGCCGTAAGCGCACCGGTCACAAGGAAGTCAAGTAATTTAAGGATTTCCGCTTCGTGCGGAAACCGTTTAGGGTAGTAGCACAATGGCAGTGCAGCGGTCTCCAAAACCGCCTATGGGGGTTCGACTCCCTCCTACCCTGCCACTTTTTTTCCGAGGATGAGATGAAAAAGTTCTTTGAGCGAGTTGTGGGATACTTCACTGAGGTGAAGGGCGAAGCACGCCGAGTCACTTGGCCGGGTAAGCATGAGCTCTATGATTCCACGCTCGTTGTTATTGCTTTCATCATCATTCTCGCGGTCACCACTTTGACTTGCGATTGGGTGATCGGAAAGTTCATTTCACTTGTCCATGCTGGCGTCTAAGAGGATTGGCGATTTATGAAGAAGGAATGGTTCGTTCTTCAGACGCTGACGGGTCAGGAGAACAAGGTCCAGACGTCAATCAAGGCGCGTGTTGCGCTTGAGGAGATGGGCGAGTACATTGGTCAGTGTCTGATCCCGATGGAAAAGGTCACTGAGACCAAGAACGGCAAGAAGCGCACGTTGAATAAGAAGGTTTTCCCGGGTTATGTGCTTGTGGAAATGGCGCTCTATGACGATGGCAAGGATGTCGCGACAGGGAAGCGTCCGATTGTGGAACGCACGTGGCAGTTCTTGCGCGAGACGCCTGGGGTGATTGGGTCCTGGCTGATGCAGCGCCCGACTCCTCTTGCTCAGCGTGAAGTGGATGCGATTCTTTCGACTAAGCCGGCTCAGGCCGCCGAAAAGCCGCGTCCGAAGATTAATTTCAACGTGAATGACACGGTGAAGATCAACGAAGGCGCGTTCATGGGTTTGACGGGCCTCGTTTCAATGGTGGATCCCGACAAGGGCAAGCTCAAGGTTGAGGTCAGTGTCTTCAGCCGCAAGGTCCCTGTCGACGTCGATTACTGGCAGGTTGAGAAGGTATCCCTTGAGGATATGCAGACTCAGCCTCAGGAATAAGACGTTGGTCTTGCGGGCCGTCCGTACCGGTTGGGATGCCGGGAGGTTCCGCGGAAAGTGAAGGAAAACAATGGCTAAGAAGGTCAAGGGAGTTGTCAAACTCCAGATTCCCGCTGGTGCCGCGAATCCTGCGCCGCCTGTGGGTCCGGCTCTCGGTTCCGCCGGCGTGAACATCATGCAGTTCTGCAAGGAGTTCAACGCCAAGACGCAGAAGCAGGCCGGTCTCGTGATCCCCGTGATCATCACCGTTTATCAGGATCGTAGCTTCTCGCTGCAGTTCAAGTCGCCGCCGGCGTCGGTGCTCCTCAAGAAGGCCGCCGGTCTCGCGAAGGGCTCGGGCGTTCCGAACAAGAACAAGGTCGGCAAGGTCACCAAGGAAGATCTGAAGAAGATCGTCGAGGCGAAGAAGGCTGATCTCAATACGACCGACGTTGAGGCCGCGATGCGCATGATCGCTGGCACAGCCCGCAACATGGGCATCGAAGTCGTGGACTGAAAGGAACGTATCCATGTCCAAGCATAGCAAGAGATATGTCAACACGATGAAGGAAGCGCCGAAGAGCGCGGTCTCCATCGCTGAGGCCATCAAGTTCATCAAGGCGCATCCTGGTTCGAAGAAGTTCGACGAGACGCTTGACGTCTGCATGCGCCTTGGCGCGGACATCACGAAGACCGACACGCCTGTGCGCGGTATCGTGAAGCTTCCCGCCGGTTCCGGTAAGGATGTCAAGGTTGTTGTCTTCGCGGGTGGCGATCATGCTGAGCAGGCGAAGGCGGCTGGTGCCGATTTCGTTGGTCTCGACGATTTGATCGAGAAGGTCATGGGCGGCTGGACGGACTTCGACGTCGCGATTGCGACGACCGAAGCGATGAAGAGCGTTCGTAAGTGCGCTCGCGTTCTCGGTCCTCGTGGTCTTATGCCGAACCCCAAGACTGGTACAGTCACGGACGATCCCGCTGTTGCCGTCAAGGATGCCAAGGCGGGCAAGGTTGACTTCCGTATGGATAAGACGGGCAATTGCTGCGTGATCGCGGGCAAGCTCTCGTTCGATGCTGATAAGCTCCTTGCAAACGTGAATGCCGTCGTTGAAGCCGTTCAGGCCGCCAAGCCGGCTGCCGTCAAGGGCGTCTTCATCAAGACGATCACGCTCTCGTCCACAATGGGCATCGGCGTTCCGTGCACGATTGCGGCTGCCGAATAAGGAGTTTGAGCCATGAGAATTGAAAAGGTTGCAATCCTCAATGAAGTCACGACCCGTGTCAAGGAGTCGGACTACTGCTTCATCGTGAACTACGGTGGTGTCGATGTCGTGAAGATGGGTGCTCTCCGTGCCGATCTTCGTGCGTGCGACTCTCGCCTGCTCGTCGTGAAGAACTCGTTCCTCGGCAAGGTCGCGGCTGAAAAGGGCTGGTCTGATGATGTCAAGGCGATGCTCACTGGCACGACGGCGATTGTGACGGGCAAGGGCGAGCCTACGGCCGTTGCAAAGGCGATCATGAAGTTCGTCGAAGGTGCCGATGGCCGTGCGTCCGTTAAGGGTGCCGACTATGATGGTGCCATCGTGGATGCCAAGATGGTCGAGGCTCTCTCGAAGGTGCCTGGCAAGAACGAGCTCCGTGCGACGTTCCTCATGCTCCTCAAGGAGCCGGCGACGCGCCTGGCGCGTGTCCTCTCCGAGAAGGCGAAGAAGGGCGAATAAGTACTTTCGTAAAACAGCGAAACCCTCTGGATGAAAAACGCCAGCGGTTGAAACAAGAAAGAAGAAGAGAAAATGACGAACGAAGAAATCATCAAGGAACTGTCGGGCAAGACGGTCCTCGAAATCAACGAACTCGTGAAGGCGCTCGAAGAGGCGTGGGGCGTTTCCGCCGCTGCCGCCGTCGCCGTTGCCGGTCCTGCCGCCGGTGCCGCTCCTGCTGAAGAGAAGACGGAGTTCGACGTGATCCTCAAGGCCGCTGGTGCGAACAAGATCGCGGTCATCAAGGAAGTCCGTGCGATCACGGGTCTTGGCCTCAAGGACGCCAAGGACATGGTCGAGGGCGCGCCGAAGACGGTCAAGGAGGGTGCTTCCAAGGAAGACGCCGACAAGATCGCCGAGCAGCTCAAGAAGGCTGGTGCCGAAGTCGAGATCAAGTAAGCGTTTTGCTTACGCGATTCAAGAGCGCGTCCCGTACGGGGCGCGCTTTTTTAGTCTATGAGAGGCGAGACGCGGAGTCTATCGCATGCCCGAAATATGTTATACTTGCCATTGCAAGCATAGGTTCAGAAAGAAAGGGAATGAAATATGGACTGTCAGACAAAATCAGAGGCGTCTGGTAAGGGCCGTAAATTTGCCTGGGGCATTGGGTGTCTTCTGGAAGTGGGACTGTTGTTTGCTGTCGTCACGGTGCTCTCTTCCGATCAATGTGCAAGTGCCCTGATCTATATGATGCTCATGGCGATTCCCGCGAATTTCATCCGATACTGTTTCTTCAACGACTCCACTCCAATATGGGTGCGTGCAGGGCTTGGCCCTTTGGGGGCCGTGCTGTGCTTTGTGATTGCAATCTTCTTTCCGATAACGGACAAGGCAGGCCAATCCAACGTGCAGCGCGGAGGAGAGAAGATTGTCGGAACCGTACAACCTACTACCGATTCCGTGGTCACTTCACCGGCGCCGACCGAGAATGTCGAGGACATCCTCGCTGAATTGGATGCTTTGGTCGGGCTTGAAGGCGTAAAGGCTGAGGTCCGCAAGATCGTCAATCTCGTCAAGGTCAACGAGGCCCGCCGCAAGCAGGGACTCAAGGTCCCGCCGATGACGTACCATATGGTTTTCACCGGCAATCCCGGCACAGGAAAGACTACAGTCGCGCGGATCGTCGCGCGTGCCTTCGTCGCCTTGGGAATCATCGGCAACAAGACGATTGTCGAGGTCGATCGGTCGGGACTGGTGGGACGCTATTCCGGCGAAACCGCGGTAAAGACCAACGCCAAGTGCGACGAGGCGATGGGCATTGCCGTGCACACGGACAAAAACGGCAGCCCCATCGAGCTCTCCGCCAAGGAGCGAGCTTTGGCGGTTGCGAAGGCTCCTGGCGGCATTCTCTTCATTGACGAGGCGTATCAGCTCGCCAGCGGCGACAACGACAGCTATGGCAAGGAGGCCATAGCGACTGTACTCAAGAGGATGGAGGACAACCGGGACAAGCTCATTGTCATCGCGGCTGGCTATACGGATGAAATGCGGGATTTCCTTGACGCGAATTCGGGTCTGCAGAGCCGCTTTGCGAAGAAGATCGAGTTCGCCGACTACACTGCGGTAGAACTGGCGAAGATCTTTCGATCTATGGCGAAGAAGAACCAGTTCCAATTGGCGTCCGATCTTGACGAGGGACTGGAGGACGCAATCAAGAAGCTGACTAAGAAGCGTGACCGGACGTTCGGCAATGCGCGTGCGATGCGCCAGTTGTTCGAGGACGCCACGGGCCGCCAGGCGAATCGGCTTGCCTCCGCGGGAACGTTGGACGGCAATGCGCTCACGACGTTGGTTCTGGCAGACCTGGGATTGAAGGAGAAACGTGAAGACGTCCGCGCCCCATCTATCGACGAGGTCCTTGCCGAGCTTGACGGACTCACGGGAATGCAGCCTGTCAAAGACGAGATTCGCCGCCTGATTGCCACTGTGCGAGCCAATAAGCTTCGCGAGGCGAAGGGCGTGGAGAACAGCGTGACGATGAGCTACAATTTCGTCTTTACCGGCAATCCGGGAACTGGCAAGACTACAGTTGCTCGCATACTTGGGAAGGCGTTCCGTGCGCTCGGAATTCTAGATCGCGCGAACTTCGTTGAAACGGACCGTTCTGGACTCGTCGCAAAGTACGAGGGCCAGACGGCGGCCAAGACGAATAAGCTCATCGACTCCGCAATGGGCGGCATTCTTTTCATCGACGAAGCCTACCAGCTCAACCAGGGAGAACACGATCAGTATGGATCTGAGGCCGTCGCGACGCTGCTCAAGCGTATGGAGGACGCACGAGGGTCGATGGTCGTGATCATTGCCGGCTACAAGGATGAGATGAAGAAGTTCATGGATCTCAACTCCGGCCTGGAGAGCCGATTCAACCGCTTGATCGACTTCCCCGACTTCACGACTCGCGAGCTTGGCCAGATCTTCCGGTCGATGGCCCAAAAAGGGAAATACCAATTGTCGCCAGATGTCGAGAAATGGCTGGATGGGTTCATCTCTGTGCGCACGAAGAACAAGGGCAAGACCTTTGGCAATGCACGCTGGGCGCGCAATCTCTTCGAGAAGGCGGTTGAACGTCAGTCCCTTCGGGTCACCGGGTTGTCTGATCCCTCGGCGGAGGAACTTGTCACACTGCGGATGAAGGACGTCGGCATTTCGCTCAAGGATCCAAACGCCTCCCAGGAAGACTGATTTTTGATATACTAATCTGCCTATGAACAAAGCCATTATCACCGTTGTCGGCAAGGATACCGTCGGTATTCTCGCCAAGACTTGTACTTGTCTCGCCGAGAATGGCGTCAATATCCTCGACATCTCCCAGACAGTCCGCTCGGACTACTTCAATATGATGATGATCGTCGACGTTTCCCGCGCCGTCAAGCCCTTTGCGGATTTAGGCGCGGATCTCGCTGCGGTCGGTAATACGCTGGGGCTCCAGATCAAGTGCCAGAAGGCCGAGATCTTCGAGAAGATGCACCGAATCTAGTTCTTCGTCCGCTGTTAGGTTGAAGAGTTGAGAAGTTGAGGAGTTGGGACGGTTCCATGATCAATATCTCCGAAGTGCTTGAGACGAACAAGATGATCCAGGACGAGAACCTGGATGTCCGCACCATCACGATGGGCATCAGCCTTCTTGACTGCGCGGATTCGAATCTTGAGGTCTGCTGCAAGAACATCTATGCGAAGCTGCTGCGCTATGCGGGCCGCCTTGTACAGACAGGGGAGGAGATCTCGCGCGACTTTGGCGTGCCGATCGTCAACAAGCGCATTTCCATCACGCCAATTTCCCTCGTGGGGGCGTCCTGCTGCAAGACGCCGGGGGATTATGTCGAAATCGCGAAGACGCTCGACCGTGCTGCGCGCGAGCTTGGCGTCAACTTTCTGGGCGGTTACTCCGCTGTCGTCTCGAAGGGCATGACGCCCTCCGACGAACTGCTGATTCGCTCGATTCCCGAGGCCCTCGCCGTCACCGAGCGCATCTGCTCCAGCGTCAACGTCGGTTCCACGAAGACAGGCCTGGACATGGACGCGATTCGCCTGATGGGTGAAATCGTGAAGCAGACGGCGGAACGCACGAAGGAGCATGATTCGCTTGGCTGTGCGAAGCTCGTTGTGCTCTGCAATGCGCCTGACGACAATCCCTTCATGGCGGGAGCCTTCCATGGCGTCACCGAGGCCGATGCGATCATCAATGTCGGAGTCTCGGGGCCGGGCGTTGTAAAATACGCCCTCGAGCAGATCCGAGGGGCTGATTTCGAGACGCTCTGCGAGACAATCAAGAAGACCGCGTTCAAGATTACCCGCGTAGGGCAGCTTGTCGCCCAGGAGGCTTCGCGTCGGCTGGGTGTTCCGTTTGGCATCATCGATCTCTCTCTTGCCCCGACGCCGGCCGTTGGGGACTCCGTGGCGGACATTCTCAAGGCCATCGGGCTCGAGCACCCCGGCGCGCCGGGTACGACGGCGGCGCTGGCGCTGCTCAACGACCAGGTCAAGAAGGGCGGTGTGATGGCCTCGTCCTACGTGGGCGGGCTCTCTGGGGCCTTCATCCCCGTCTCGGAGGATCAGGGGATGATCGACGCAGTCGAGGCGGGCGCGCTCACGATCGAAAAGCTTGAGGCGATGACCTGTGTCTGTTCCGTCGGTCTTGATATGATTGCCGTGCCCGGCGACACGTCTGCTGCATCGATTGCCGGTGTCATCGCGGATGAAGCCGCCATTGGCATGGTCAACCAGAAGACAACGGCCGTGCGCATCATTCCCGTCATCGGAAAGACCGTCGGCGATAATGTCGAGTTCGGTGGACTTCTGGGGCATGCGCCCGTGATGCCCGTCAATCGTTTTGCGTGCGACGAATTTGTTGGGCGCAAGGGACGCATCCCCGCTCCCATCCACAGCTTCAAGAACTAGCCATCCGAGATTGACCATGCGGATTCCCTGCTCAAAGCTTGCGACGCTGTTTGTCGTGGTCTGTGGTCTTGCCTTCGCCGCGCCAGCGGCCTGGTATTGGCCTTTTGACTTCGATCCCGACAGCACGAACAAGCCTCCTCGACTCCATCGGCTGCTTGAGAAGGCGAACGAGTACATCGAACTTGCCGAGGATGACGTGCTTGAAGGGAATGGTGAAAAGGCGATTGAGAACTACCGCCTTGCGCTCAAGGAACTTGATCGCGTCGAGGAGGAGAACCCCGACCGCGCGGAGTCTCCAGAGTTCGCCCCTCTGCGCACCAAGCGGGCAACCTGTTCCGCGGCGATCGACACCATCCGCTTCGCCCAGGTAAACGAGAACGAGCGGGCCGTTTCCGTGTCGAACACGCGTGATCTCGAGCGGAAGTGGCGCATCAAACATGGACTTCAGACGAAGGCCGACGAGGAATTCGTCCGGCGCGAGGCTGCCAAGACCAACAAGGTCGAGAAGGTCGAGGGGGAGTCGGCCGAGAAGCCGGAACCTGCATCGGAGATGGCGCAGCCATCCAAGGATACGCGTCTGCAGAGGGCGTTGGATGCCATCCGCGCGGGAGACTATGGGGCTGCGGACCACTTGCTTGAAGAAGTCATGAAGGACCGCCCGAAAGAACTCAATCCACTGCTGCTTCGCGCCGCCGCGCAGGCAGGCGCGGGTAGTCTGTTCGCCGCTCGGCGGACTCTTGAGAAGGCGATGCGCGAGCATCCTAAATCCTATCTGCCCTGCTACAACCTGGCGAATTTGACGCTGAGGCTTGGCGAGGATGTCGAGGTGGCTCGCGAATACTATGAGCAGGGTCGTTCCCTTGGGGGACCGAGGGACGAGGCCCTTGAAGCGAAGGTGAACCGGAAATGATGCAGTTTCTTCTATTCGCCTGTCTGGTGCTTGGGGTCTCCGCATTCGCGGACGAGACGCCGAATGCGGCAATCGAGGTGGTTTCGGGGCACGGCAAGACCCCGCCCGTCCTGGCAGCGGAAATGGAGGCTGTAGACGTGCTTCGCGCCTGTCGCGCCATGCTGCCCGTGCGTCCCGTCGAGCTGACTGGGTCTTTGATTCTGCGAACGCGCAAGGGCATTGCCGCGAGCGAGCACGACTACCGACTGGTGATGCGCCGCAGTGACGAGGTCTCGCTTCTGACGGTTAAGCTTATGCCGCGCGGAGAAACCAACGAGGTCGCGGTTGTGACGATTTCGCGTCGACTGGGGATGTGCCCTGTGATTCGCCTTTCCAAGCCGGGTGCGTCCGAGGCGGAGATCGTCGAATCTCCGCTTGCAAGCGTCCAGGGGACGGATGTGACGTGGCTGGACCTAACGTTCGACTTCCTCTGGTGGTCAAAGGCCTCCTACGAGAAGGACCGCGAGGGGGAGAGCGTGCATGGGCAGAAGTGCGTCGTCATTTTCGTCAAGCCAGAGGTGCGCATCGAAGGGTTGTCGGGCGTCAGGCTCTGGGTGGATAAGAAGACCGGCTGTCTTATGCAGGCGGAGCAGGTCGGTGTGGACGGTAAGCCGACCCGCCGTCTCTGGGGAACCCGTATCAAGAAGATGGATGGCAAGTGGATGGTGTCCGTGCTCGAGGTCGAGACACTTGGGGCACGCCACCGCACAAAGATCACCGTTGACGGGCTACGGGAACTATGAGGCTTCTGACCTCGCCATTCTCCCTTGACCGGGGAACTCCCTCGGGGTACAATATCCACTCATCAATTTTGAAACGAAAGGAAAAGTCATGGAGAAGCCAGTGGAAGAAGCGGCGATGCCTGTCGCGAAAAAGGGAATGAAGAAGGGGCTCAAGATTGCGCTTTACGTGCTGGGGGGCCTCGTAGCACTCATTGCCGTGGTCCTGATCACCTTGCCGCTTTGGATTAGCCCGGTCGCTACGTCCGTCGCGGAATCGGTCGTCCCGGTCTTCACGGGATGCAAGTTCAAGATGGAGAAATTCAACCTGAATCCGTTCTCCGGCAAGCTTCGCATCACCGAGGTGCACTTGTCCAACCCTGAAGGATATAAAGAACCCGAGGCCTTCAGCGTGTCGACGGTGAACGTGGAGGTCGCGACTTTCTCGCTGCTCACGTCGACGATCCATGTGAAGGACATCACGGTTCAGGGCCCCTTCGTTGGTATCGCCATGGAGAATGGCACCAACAACTTCATGGCGATTCTCGCCAACCTCAAATCCAAGCTTGGTTCCTCGGAAGGGGAAGAGAAGGAGGCGGAGGCCAAGGATGAAGGGCCTTCGAAGAAAATCATCATCGATCACTTCGAACTCTCCGGAACGCGTGTGAAGATGGGGTTGACGATTCCGATTCCCAGCATCACGCTCAATGACATCGGCAAGAATTCCGGCGGCACGACCTTTGCAGAAGTCGGAACCGAAATCAAGGATGCCTGCACGAAGCGCATGGCGGACTTTGGCGGGGCCGCTTCGGGATTGCTCAAAGGCGCGGTGGGCGGGGCCGAAGATGCGGTCGGCAAGGCCACGGAAGCCCTGGGGAAGAGGACGGAGGCGATTGGCAATAGCGCAAAGAGCGCGGCGGAGAGCCTCAAGAAACTGAATCCTTTCGGGAAGTGATTTCTTGGCTTCTGAAATCCATCTGATCGGCATTGGCGGCGTGGGCATGAGTGCCCTCGCCCAGGCGTTCCTCGATGCAGGGTTTACCGTGACGGGTGCGGATCGGTCGCTGGGCGACGGATCTGGTGCACGTTCACCCGTGCTGCAGGAGTTGGAGTGCCAGGGCGTCCGCCTGTTTCCCGATGATGGGTCCGGAGTGTCGCCGACGACGGCGCGAGTCGTAATTTCGACGGCGGTGGAAGAGACCAATCCAGGGCTTCGTCGTGCACGGGAGCTTGGCGTTCCCGTGACGCACCGTGCCGCCGCGCTAGCGGAGGTGCTGTCCTCCAAGAAGCTCGTTGCCGTTGCGGGGACGTGCGGAAAGTCCACGGTCACCGCAATTCTCGGTCATCTGCTCACGGCGTGTGGCTTCGATCCCGTTGTCGTGAATGGCGCGCAGATTGTTGGCTGGGATGCCGCGGGAACGCGCGTGGGCTCGACTCGTGGGGGCTGTGGCGAGTTTGCCGTGGCCGAGGTGGATGAGAGCGACAAGTCGCTTGTCGCCTTCAAGCCGTATGCCGCGGTGGTGACCAATGCATCGGCGGACCATTATTCCAAGGAGGAGATGGACGCGGTGTTCGACGCGTTCGTCGAGAATGTCCCCGGCCCTGTCATCGACGGCCGCGTTGCGCCGATTGTGCCGTCTGACCTCGCGCGGACAATTCCGCTGCCGGGGGAGCACAACGCGGTGAATGCGGAGTGCGCGGTGCGTATGGCTCTGGCTCTAGGCGCCGAATCGGCGAAGATCGCCGCGGCGTTGAAGACCTTCCCCGGCGTCGAACGCCGCCTTCAGCGTGTGGGCGTGTGTGGCGAAGCGGTGGTCTACGATGACTATGCGCATAATCCCGAGAAGCTGCACGCGATGCTGACGACTCTACAGAGTGCATACCCGAAGGGAATCGCGGTTGTGTGGCGCCCGCACGGCTACGCGCCGCTGCGCAAGATGATGGATGCACTGGCGACGATGTTCCGTGGGACGCTTCGGGCATGCGACCTGCTGCTGCTGCCGCCCGTCTACGACGCGGGTGGAACAACGGACCGATCCGTCAATTCGGACGCGCTGGTGGCGAAGCTTGTCGGAGCCCCTGTGCAGCTCGTGGAAGATCTTGAGGATGCGGAATCCATTCTCCGCACGCGGGCGTCGGCGTTCGGCGCATTGGTCGCGGCCGGCGCGCGCGATCCGGGCCTCCCGGTTCTCGCCCGCCGTCTCGCAGAAAAGGAATGAAGACGATGAAGATGAATCTCGTATTCGCGCTTGCCGCCGTACTGGCGGTGTCTCCGGTGATGGTTGCCTCCGCCGCGGACAAGAAGGATGATGCGGCCGCTGCCGAGGCGGCGGGGCCGACGCCGGAGCAGCTGAAGGCGCGGAAGGCCAAGAAGCCGTCCTACACCAAGTTCGTCGAGGCGAAGACGGTCGCCGAAAAGGCGGGGCTTCCTTTGATTGTGGCGCTCCTTCCCGACGGAAACCCGGCGGTTCAGTTCCTGAAGCAGAAGGTCATCAACCGCAAGGAGTTCCTCAAGGACTTCGCGGCGCAGAACTGCGTGCTCTGCTTCGTGAAGATCAAGCCGGACTCGAAGAAGCCCAAGCAGATCGAGACGCGCGGGATGAAGGAACCCGAACTCAAGTTCCTTGAGAACTTCGTCGTGAACGAGCATATGAAGAAGAGGGCCGAACAGCAGAAGAAGGATGAGCCGAAGTATACGGACCTTGCCAGCTATCCGGCTGTCATCTGCGTTGACTCGCAGTGCCAGAAGGAACTCTTCCGCTTTGCGGCCTACGACAAGGAGGGTGGCTTCGGCGTGTGGCTCTCGCAGGTTGTGGACAATTTCCGTACGGCGGGAATCGAGCCCGTGATCTCGCCGCTCGTGAACAAGATCATCGAGAATCCCGACGACCCCAAGAAGTGGAAATAGTCCAATGGCCGAGCCGCAGAAGTTCAGCTATCCGCAGTGCCGCCTCGTGCGGGGCTCCCAGGCCTCGCTCGATGCGGCGCTCGCTCGTTTCAACGCGCAACCCGTCGACGACATCCGTCTCGCCGAGACGAGCGGGTGGTCGCCCAGGAGAACGACGCTTGCGACCGAGTGCTCGGTCGAGGGAGTCGGAACGTTCCGCGGTCGGGAGAAGCGCACCATCACCTTCGCCCCCTCGGCGCGTCCTGGTTGGTGGATTCGTCGTACGGACCAGCCCGAACAGCTGGACACGCTCGTCGACATCGCGAATCTCTGGACCTCGGCGCGTAATCTTGTGCTCCGTAGTGGTTCACCTCACAATTATCTCCGCATGGTGGAGCACATCATCGCCCTCAAGGCCGGTCTTGGCCTTGATGACGTGGTGTTGAAGACGAATAGCGGGGATCCGCCGCTTTTCGATGACTCCTCTGTGCCGCTCGTGAATGCCGTCAGGGGCGCGGGTCTGGTCGACAAGCTCGAGACTGCGTCCTACGTCACTGTCCGAGAACCCGTCGCATTCGGTGGTACGCGTGGTGACTTCCTGCTCTTCCTGCCGGACGATGGTTCGCGGATGATCCACCTGGATGTCGCAATCAACTGGAATACGGTGATCGGAGATCAGCGAATCGTCTTTGACGTCACGCCGGAGACCTTCGCCTACGGCGCCTACGCGCGCACCAACGCGACGCATCGCCAGTACCAGATCGCCAAGACGTTCGGGCTGCTGTTCGCCGATACGCGTAATCTTGGCTACAACAAGAAGAACATTCTCATCCACGGGCACAGGCGCTGGTATGGCGATCCTCGCTTCCCGCTCGCGGGTACGGACAAGTTCCTCGAGCCTGTCTGGCATCGTGCGATGCTGGATCTGCTGGCCGCCCTGGCGCTCACGGGCCCCGACCGCTTCGTCGGCACTGTGGTGAGCTATCGCAGCGGTCATACGCAGGACTGCGATGCGGTTCGTGCTCTCTACCGCAACGACCTGCTCGTCTCGGCCTAGTTCCTCGCCCTTAAACCTTAACCCTTAACCCTTAAACCTTGAACCTTAAACTTTAAACTGCTATGTCATACGAAAAAATCACGGTTCCCGCTGGCGAGAAGATCACGATGGTGGATGGCAAGCTCGTCGTCCCGAACAACCCGATCATTCCGTTCATCGAGGGCGATGGCACTGGACCTGACATCACGAAGGCGGCGATGACCGTGTGGAACGCCGCGGTCAAGGCCGCGTATGGCGACAGCCGGAAAATCTCCTGGATGGAGGTCTACGCGGGCGAGAAGTCCAATGACGTGTATGGCCCGAACACCTGGTTGCCGCAGGAGACGCTCGATGCGTGCCGCGACTACCTTGTTTCAATCAAGGGGCCGCTCACCACGCCCGTTGGCGGTGGTATCCGTTCCATCAACGTGGCCATGCGCCAGCAGCTTGATCTCTATGTCTGCCTGCGTCCCGTGCGTTGGTTCAAGGGCGTGCCCTCCCCCGTGAAGCGTCCCGAACTCACGGACATGGTGATCTTCCGCGAGAACACCGAGGACATCTACGCCGGCATCGAGTGGCTTCATGGTACGCCTGAGGCGGCGAAGGTCGTCGACTGGCTCGTGAAGGAGATGGGCGTCAAGAAGATCCGCTTCCCTGAGACCGCCTCCATTGGCATCAAGCCCGTCTCCCTTGAGGGCACGGAGCGTCTCGTGAAGGCCGCACTCGACTACGCGATCGCAAACGACCGCAAGTCGGTGACGATCGTCCACAAGGGCAACATCCAGAAGTTCACCGAAGGCGCGTTCCGCGATTGGGGCTACAAGCTCGCGCAGCGTGAGTACGGTGCCACGCTGATCGACAAGGGGCCCTGGTGCGAGTTCAAGAACCCGAAGACGGGTCGTATGATCACGGTCAAGGACTGCATCTGCGACGCGTTTCTGCAGCAGATTCTCACGCGCCCCGCCGAATACGATGTGATCGCCACCTTGAACCTCAATGGCGACTACGTCTCCGACGCCCTCGCCGCAACGGTCGGCGGCATTGGCATTGCCCCGGGCGCGAATATCAACTACCAGACAGGCGTCGCGGTTTTCGAGGCAACCCACGGCACGGCTCCCAAGTACGCCAACCTTGACAAGGTCAACCCAGGTTCGCTCATTCTCTCCGGCGAGATGATGTTGCGCTATATGGGGTGGATCGAGGCGGCGGACAAGATCGTCGAGGCTATGGACAAGGTCATTGCCGCCAAGACCGTCACCTATGACTTCGCCCGTCAGATGGAGGGCGCCACCGAGGTCAAGTGTTCCGCTTTTGGCGATGCGCTTGCCGCGGCGATGGCATAAGGACTCTGAGAGTCCAAACGGGAGACCAAGATGGCTTCGGCATACGCAATCATCATGGCGGGGGGCAACGGCGAGAGGTTCTGGCCGATGTCCACGCCGGAGCGCCCGAAGCAGTTTCTCGATCTCTTCGGTGGACGGTCCCTCATCCGTCAGGCCGTGGAGCGACTGGAGGGACTGATTCCCCCGGAGCGGACTTTCGTCGTCACGGCCGAGCGATTCTCCGCATTCACGCGGGAGGAGCTGCCGATGCTGCCGCCGGAGAACATCGTGGGTGAGCCCTGCCGCCGCGATACCGCGCCGGCGGTGGCGACCGCCTGCGGCCTTGTCCTGAAGCATGGTGGAGAGGACGCCGTGGGTTGTATTCTCACGGCGGATCATCTGATATCGCCTGCCGAGACTTTCCGCGCGACGCTTGCGGACGCGATCGACATGGCGTCTCAAACGGATGCCATCGTCACGATTGGACTTGTTCCCACGCGTCCTGAGACGGGATTTGGCTACATCGAGTGCGGCCCCCGCGTTGATCTTGGCACCCAGACCGTCTTCCACGATGTGCGGCGTTTCGTCGAAAAGCCGAGCATGGAGACTGCGCGGTTCTATCTCGCGACTGGGGGATTCCTCTGGAACTCGGGTATGTTCATCTGGAAGGCCTCCGTCATGCGCGATGCCTACCGGGAGTATGCGGCCGACATTTCACCGCTCATCGACGCCGTCGCGAAAGGGAATCCCGCTGCCGAGGTCAACTATTTCTACCCGCGCCTGCGGTCGATTTCCGTCGACTTCGCCATCATGGAGCAGGCGAAGAAGCTTCTCGTCGCCGAAAGTCGGTTCGACTGGGACGATGTCGGGTCTTGGACCGCGGTTGAGCACCATTTCTCCCAGGATGACTCCGGGAATACGGTCGTTGGCGGCGCCAGCCTGACGAACACGTCCGGAGCCGTCGTCCTCAATGCCACCAACAACCATCGGCTTGTCGTGGCGGGGTTGAAGGACGTTGTCGTTGTGCAGACTCCCACGGCCACTCTAGTCTGCTCCCGAGACCAGTTGAAGAACCTGAGGTCCATCGTGAGGGATGCCCTCGCCTAGCCATTCACCGTCTCAGAAAGGAACCGCCATATGATCGTCGTATTGGGCAGCACGAACACGGACATGGTGATTTCAGGTGCGAAGATCCCCGTTCCAGGGGAGACCGTCTGTGGAGGTTCGTTCATGATGAATCCCGGCGGGAAGGGCGCGAATCAGGCTGTGGCCGTGGCGCGTCTTGCCGCGAAGAAGGGTCAGTGCACTTTTATCGCCAAGGTTGGCGACGACCTCTTCGGTCGAGAGACCGCGGCTCGGCTCGCTGCTGACAGAATCGACGCAAAACTGGTCGTCGACAAGAAGGTCGCGTCCGGCACCGCGCTCATTCTGGTGGACCCGAAGGGGCAGAACTGCATTTCCGTTGCGCTGGGCGCAAATGGCACGCTCCTCCCGAAGGACGTGAAGAAGTTCGCGAAGGACATCCAGTCCGCCGACGCACTGCTGCTTCAGCTCGAGACGCCGCTCGAGACGGTGCTGTGGGCGGCGCAGACCGCGAAAGCGAAGGGCGTGCCCGTCGTGCTCAATCCCGCCCCCGCGGCGAAGTTGCCGAAGGAGCTCTACCGGTGTCTGGACTGGATCACGCCCAACGAGACGGAGGCGGAGCTCCTCACGGGCGTGAAGGTCGTCGATCTCGCAAGTGCACAGAAGGCCGAGGCCGTGTTGCGGAAGCGGGGTGTCGGCAACGTCGTCATCACGCTTGGCTCCAAGGGGTGTTATGCGGCTGGGAAGATCCATCCCTGTGTGAGGGTGAAGGCCGTCGACACGGTCGCCGCCGGTGATACGTTCAATGGAGCCTTCGTCGTCGCGCTTGCTGAGGGTAAGGCCATTGACGAGGCGATTGCGTTCGCCCAGAAGGCGTCCGCCATCGCGGTCACGCGTCCCGGTGCCCAGTCGTCCGTCCCCCACCGCCGCGAGGTGAAGTGATCGTCTTCAACCTTTAACTTTCCCCCCGGAACCTTGAACTTCAAACATTAAACCAGGAATCTCCCCGCCATGTACTTCTGCAACAATTATGCGCTGGCCGTTTTCTTCTGTGTTGTGACCATGTTCTGCTGGGGCAGTTGGGGTAACACCCAGAAGCTTGCCGGCAAGACCTGGCGCTACGAGCTCTTCTACTGGGACTACGTGATCGGCGTGCTGCTCTTCGCGTTGATCTCTGGTCTGACAGCCGGCAGCTGGGGCGGCGGCGAGTGGAGTTTCCTCGCGAACCTGAAGCAGGCGAGCCAGTCGAATCTGATCAGTGCCTTCTTCGGCGGAATCGTGTTCAACGCGGCGAACATCCTCCTCGCGGCGGCGATTTCGATCGCCGGCATGAGCGTGGCGTTTCCCGTGGGCATCGGCCTCGCGCTTGTTCTCGGCGTCTTCATGAACCACCTCATCGACCGCAAGGGTGATCCCACGCTGCTGTTGCTGGGCGTTGCGCTCATCGTGGTGGCGATCCTCTGCAACGCCTTCGCCTATAAGATCAAGGACGGCATGGCGAAGGAGCGAAAGTCCGCGAACCTCCGCAAGGGCATTGGCCTCTCGATCATCTGTGGCGTGCTGATGAGCTTCTTCTATGGATTCGTGGCGCGGACGATGGACATGGACTTCGCGGCTGCTGCCCCCGCAATGGGCAAGATGACGCCATACTCCGCGTTCTTCGTGTTCACGGTCGGCGTCTTCGCCTCGACGTTCCTCTTCAACGGCATCGCCATGCGCAAGCCGGTGACGGGCGAGCCGATCTCCGGGAAGGAGTACTTCAAGGGAAAGCTGCCCGTTCACCTGGTCGGCATCCTCGGAGGCTTGATCTGGGGACTCGGAAACGGCATCAACCTTGTCGCCGCGGGCAAAGCCGGCACGGCAATCTCCTATGGTCTTGGGCAGGGGGCGACGCTGGTCTCGGCCCTCTGGGGCATCCTTGTCTGGCGGGAGTTCGCCGGTGCCCCCAAGAAGGCGAACATTCTTAATTTCGTGATGTTCCTGTTGTTCCTGGCAGGATTGGGTCTCATCATCAAGGCAGGATCGTAATCCCATTCAGAACGGAGCTTGAGATGTTGACGAGTACACTTGATAAGATCGCCGCGAATCCTGCGGCCTATCCCTTCGACGTGGATACGCTGGGGGCCTGCAAGATCGCCTCTCCCGTACGCCACCATGCCTTCATCCCCGAGGGCGGACGCGTCTATATGGATGAGAGCGTTCCGCTGCTGCGCCTTCTTGAAGAGCGACTGGGGCACGAACCGAGCTTCGAGCGTGCGGGCCCCCATGAGAAGATCTACCACGACCCCAGCTGGACGCGCGTGGGCATTCTCACCGCGGGCGGACTCTGCCCCGGTCTCAACAATGTCATCAAGGGCCTCGTCGAGATTCTCACCTTCGACTACGGCATTAAGACCATCTACGGCATTCGCTATGGCTACGCGGGGCTCACGCCTCGGGGTGGACAGGAGCCGCTGCTGCTGAACCCCGACGAAGTGGACACGATCCACGAGATCGGCGGTACGATTCTCGGCAGTTCCCGAGGCCAGCAGCCGACCGAGGACATCGTTGACACGCTTGTGCGGATGAACATCAACGTTCTTTTCTGCATCGGTGGCGATGGTTCGCTTCGCTGCGCGCGTGACATCGCCGAGATGTGCCTGGCGCGGCATCTGTCGATCTCCGTCGTGGGCGTGCCGAAGACCATTGACAACGATCTGCAGTTCGTGGGGCCGTCCTTCGGATTCGAAACAGCGGTCGCAGAGGCGACGAATGTGGTCCGCAGCGCGCATGTCGAGGCGAAGGGCACGATGAACGGCGTCGGTCTCGTGAAGCTCATGGGCCGAGACTCCGGGTTCATTACGGCCTACGCCGCGCTGGCGAATCCCGTGGTCAACTTCTGCCTGATTCCCGAAGTCGATTTTGAGCTGGATGGTCCGAACGGGCTCCTCACGGCCCTGGAACGTCGGTTCGCGAGCGGAAAGACCCATACTGTGATCGTCGTCGCCGAAGGTGCCGGGCAGAAGCTCATGGACGGTGAGGCGGGAACGGATGCGAGCGGGAATGTGCTCAAGAAGGACATCGGCGAGTTCCTCAAGCAGAAGATCTCCGCCCACTTCAAGGCCAAAGGCATCCCCTCCAGCGTCAAGTACTTCGATCCGAGCTATATGATCCGCAGCGTGCCCGCCCGGGGCACGGACGCCATCCGCTGCTATACGCTTGCCCGTAATGCGGTGCACGCCGCAATGGCCGGCCGTACGAACTGCGTGGTCGGTACCGTGGGCGAAAACTTCACGCTCGTGCCGATTCGGCTCGCCACGATCGAGCGCCAGCAGGTCCCCCTTGACGGAGATCTGTGGCGCAGTGTCATGGACGCGACGGGACAGGAGTTCTACTTCAATGAGTCCTCCGGATCCCAGGTGATGGCGCCGTAGGCATGGGGCTCTTCGCCGATCCAGAGGTTGATCGTCAGTTCCGGCGTGGTCAGTGGCGTATGCTTGCCACGACCATTCTGGGCTACACGCTGTTCTATTTCCTGCGCAAGAACCTGTCGCTGGCGATGCCGGGGCTTGTACAGGACTATGGCGTCACGAAGGCGTCGCTCGGGCTCTTCCTCACGCTTCACGGCGTAGTCTATGGACTGGGGAAGTTCGTCGCGGGGCCGATTTCCGATCGAAGCCGTCCGAGGACTTTTCTGATGGTGGGGCTTCTCCTGGCGATGCTGGCCAACGTGGCCTTCGGGTTCGGTCCCGTCCTAGCCGCGCTTGTCGCCGGAGGAGGGAATGGACCCGCCTTCACGTCCGCGCTTGTGACCGTCCTCGGCGTTGTGTGGGTCGTGAATGGATTCCTGCAGGCAAGTGGGAACCCTCCCTGCCTGAAGTTGATTTCCCATTGGATTCCTCCTGGGGAGCTTGCCACCAAGCTCGCACTCTGGAATTCGTCGCATTCGATCGGCGCGGGACTCGTGACGATTCTCTGCGGGTACATCATGGGCCTGGGGGCGCTCGGCGCAGACGGCGTGGGTGTGGACATGTGGCGCTGGTGCTTCTTCGCGCCCGCGATCATCTGCGCCTTGGGTCTGGCTGTTCTCTGGTTCACACTGCCTGGAACTCCGCGCGAGGAGAATCTGCCTGATCTGCCGGGCACGGAGGTCGTTCCCCAGGAGGCTGACTGCCTGATTCCCGACGGAAAGGCGCCCTCTGCTCTGAAGATGGTCTACTTGAATCCGACGATCTGGATTGTCGGACTTTGCTGCTTCATGGTCTACGTGACACGGTTCGCCATTCTTGATTGGGGGCCGATGTTGCTGAAGGAATCCAAGGGCGTCTCTCTTGCGGGTGCGGGGTGGACGGTAGCCTGCTTCGAGATCGCGGGAATTCTGGGGACGCTGTTCTCCGGTTGGGCGACAGATCGTCTAGCGGGTGGGCGGGCTCCTCGCGTGTGTATGTTCATGATGCTGGGCGCGGGGCTTTTCATGGCGGCGTTCTGGTTTCTGCCGAAGGGCGTGCCAATGGTTCTGTCGGTGCTGGCGCTGGCGGGAGCGGGCTTCTGCGTCTATGGTCCGCAGGCCATGACGGGTGTGACGGCGGTCAATCTCGCGACGAAGCGTTTTGCCGGGACGGCGGTTGGATTCACGTCGCTGTTCTCCTATGGAAGCGTGGTTCTTTCTGGATGGGGTATGGGGCTGCTCTCGGATCAGACGGGGGGCTGGGCAGCCCCGTTCTATGTCGTTCTTGTCTGTACCGCGATCGGCGCAGCTCTTTTCCTTTGTCTGTGGAATACGAAACCCAACGGCTATGGAGGCGCACAATGAAATACGGAATCTACTACGCGTATTGGGAAGACCAGTGGAAGGCAGATTACTTCAAGTATATCGAGAAGGTGGCGAAACTGGGATTCGACTTTCTTGAGATTGCCTGTACGCCGATCAACGGCTATGATCGGCAGACCCTGAAGGACTTGAGGAAATGCGCGGCGGACAATGGCATCTTCCTCACGGCAGGGCACGGGCCGAACGCAGACCAGAACCTCGCTTCGCCGGATCCCGCGGTACGGGCGAACGCGAAGGCCTTCTTTACAACGCTCTTGAGGAATCTCGAGGTGCTGGGAATCCACACCATTGGCGGTGGCATCTACAGCTACTGGCCGGTCGACTACTCGAAGCCGATCGACAAGCCGGCGGACTGGGCGCGTTCGGTCGAAGGTGTGCGCGAGATGGGACTCGTCGCGCGCGACTGCGGGGTCGACTACTGCCTCGAGGTTCTCAATCGCTTCGAAGGGTACCTGCTCAATACCGCGGCCGAAGGCGTGAAGTTCGTCGAGGAGGTCGGCGTGCCATCCGTGAAGGTAATGCTCGACACGTTCCACATGAACATCGAGGAGGACTCCATCGGAGGGGCAATCCGTTCGACAAAGGGATTGCTGGGGCATTTCCACACGGGCGAATGCAATCGCCGCGTGCCAGGGCGTGGCCGTACGCCCTGGCGCGAGATTGGTGAGGCACTGAAGGACATTGGATACGAGGGGAACGTCGCAATGGAGCCGTTTATTCGTCCCGGCGGCAAAGTGGGGGCGGACATCAAGGTGTGGCGCAATCTCGAGGCGGACACTTCGGAGGAGGCGATGGACGCCGCCGCCCGGGAGGCGCTGGTGTTCGAGCGGATGATGCTTGGTTGAAGGAGATCGTCACATGAAGGCCTGTCTGGATTGTCTGCCCTGCCTGGCGCGGAACGCGATCGATCTCGCGAGGAAAAGCGCCTGCGGCGATACTGTTCTCGAACGCGAGATCGCCGCATCCGGCATGCGAATTCTGGGTGCCGCCGCCGCAGAGGGTTATCCACTGCCGCCGCCGTGCTATGCCCGCCGCCTGATCGACAATGCGCTGGAGAAAAGTGGAGGGAAGGTGCCCGACCCGTGGGGGCCGGAGAAGAAGACCTCTACGAAGCTGGCACTGCGGCTGATGGAGCGTCTCCCGGAGATCCCCGGTTGGGATCCAACGTCCTTTGAAAGTCGCCTGCGGCTCGCCGTGGCGGGGAACATCCTGGATTTTTCGGTCTATGCGGACCTTGACATCGCCGCGGCGATGGAGACGGTTGCAACCGCTTTCACAAAGCCCGTCGACGGGGCCGCCGTCGCGAAACTGAAGGCGTCTATGGACGCGGCGAAGAGCATCCTCTGGATCTTCGACAACTGCGGGGAGGCCGTGTTTGACCGGCTGCTGATGGAACCATATCGGAGCAAGATCACCCTCGCCGTCCGTGGACGGCCGGCCTTCAATGACATAACACGCGCCGAACTTGCGGAAAGCGGATATGCAGATGATTTTGCCGCAGGTGGAGTGGTCTCGAACGACGATGGAGTGCCAGGGGTTGTTGATGCGACCTGCGGCAGTGAATTCCGAGAGGCATTTGCGTCCGCGGACTTGATTGTCGCCAAGGGACAGGCGAACTTCGAGACGATGAGCGACCGCGTTGATCGGCCGATCGCGTTTCTGTTTCTTGCCAAATGTCCCGTCGTGATTCGCGAGATCGGCGCTGAACCCAAGTCCATTCAAGTGCGGCTCAACTACTGATGACGAGGTTCGCGATTTGAAAAGCGGCGCGTTGCGCAAGTCGGGCGGAAATGATATACTATTCCCCACATTTTTTTCAACAAGGAAGGGTGGCCCATGGACAAGAAGACGGTAGAAGAGATGGAAGCGCGTTTCGAAGAGCTGCTGCAGCAGCCCCCTTATCCCGTGGACGAGATGGTGGAATTGATCAAGAACGTTCCCACGGGACGTGGCGAGGAAATGTCCGCCAAGTTGCTCGGCAAGTTCGTCGAGGCCTCTGACTTCGACGGAGCCTTCAAGTTGGTTTACGCATGCTTCGATCTGCTTGGTTCGCGCCTGCAGGGCATTGGCGTGCGCGATGCGCTCAAGAAGACGACACGTGACCGTGAAATCCTTTCCTTCATCGATGGCGTTGGGTTCGACACGCGCGTCCTCAAGGAGGCCGTCGGTCGTCTGGGCCGTCTGCTCTCCTTCCACAAGGGCGCGCTCGTGCTCAGCGCCGCCTGGGGGCTTGGCGAGGTCAAGTCGATTGACTACTTCTACCGCCGCGTGATGGTTGACTTCCGTGTTCGCAAAGGACACCAGCTCACCTATGATGCAGCCTGCGAGACGCTCGTCCTGGCGCCGGAAAACCATATTCTGGTGACCCAGAAGGCCGATCCCGACCGCATCGCCATGATGTTGAAGGATGCTCCGGCCGAGTTCGTCAAGGAGATGCTCCGCAGCTTTGGCGACATGCCCATCACTCGCCTTGAGGAGCTCTGCTCTCAGCATGGTTTCGTGAAGCAGGCCAATTGGAAGAAGTTCTGGGAGGGGGCCCGTGGCGACCTCCGCAAGGACAAGTGCGTGGAGATCCCCACGCGCCGCGCCGACCCGATTCACCTCAAGGCCGCCGCCGAGGACTATGGCGACATGTGGTTCAAGGCCCTTGCCCAGCAGCGTGATCCCAAGAGCATTCTCTCGAGCGTCCGCGAGCTTCAGGGTGTTGGTCGCACGAAGGCTCTCGATGACGAGACGCGCGCGATTGTTGCCGAGCGCCTCGCCTTCGCGCTCAAGGCCGCTCGCGGTGTCGACGACGCGCTCTATGCACGCATCGCGTTCTGCATGGATGATCTCAAGCTCGATTCCGAGATTGTCGCGAAGGCGCGCACCTATCTCTGGGAGAAGGGCCTCAAGGACGAGGAGCGCTATCTTGCCGCCGCGCGTACGCTGCCGGCTCGCGAGACGGGTAACCTCGTCGCGTTCCTGACTGCCGCCGACCGTGAGGGCACGAAAAAGCAGCTCTTTGCCGTGCTGCCGCAGATGTGTTTCCCGCTACTGTCCGAGACGCTCGCCTACTTCCGCAAGGATGCCGACTGCGGCGAGGCCGTTGCGGCGCTGCTCCGCCAGCCGTCTGCGCCCGCCACGCTGGTGACGTTGATTCTTGGTCGCCATGATTCGCACGAGGAGTTCTACAAGGAACAGCGCGCGTTTGCCGCTCGTGAGGCTGTGCCTGGCGAGGAGAAGGTGGCGAAGGGCTGGGAGTGTCTGCCCGACTTCATCACGTTGCTGACGCATGCCATCGCCCTTGGCGAGGGCAAGCAGGGCGGCGAGACGCTGCGGATGCAGAATGTGATCCGCCGTCTCTTTGCTGATGCGAAGTGGCTCGAGGGCATCTTCAAGCAGTTGAAGCCAGCCGACCAGGCTCTCTTCTTCGAGCGTTTCCAGGCTTCCATCGCGTGGGATCCCTCAACTCACCACCTGATTGTCGTGCGCATGACGCACATCGTGCCGGAACTTGCCGCACGCCAGGTCAAGAAGGAAGAGGTCAAGAAGATCGAGCGCATCACCTCGCTCCGCTCCTATGCCGAGCGTCAGGCCGCGTACGAGAAGCTCGTCAAGGTGGAGATTCCCGAGAACACGAAGCGCATCGAATTCGCGAAGAGCTACGGCGACCTCTCCGAAAACGCCGAATATCAGTACGCGAAGGACGAACAGCGCGCCCTTATGCAGAAGGAGTCTGTCCTCCAGAAGGACCTCAACGAGGTCAAGGCCGTTGACTTCGCCGATGTGGTCGCTCCCACGGTCGTCTGCCCGGGATCGATGGTCACCATCACGACGGCGGCTGGCAGCGAGCTGGTGTACACGA
This sequence comes from bacterium, assembly GCA_030537465.1. Taxonomy (GTDB): domain Bacteria; phylum Verrucomicrobiota; class Kiritimatiellia; order RFP12; family UBA1067; genus RUG572. The sequence goes on along the minus strand of JAUNMP010000002.1, from coordinate 16,782 downwards.
TTCTTGGCGAGTGGGACAATGACCTTGATCGCGGCGTCATCTCGAACAAGACCAAGCTTGCGCTGAATATGCTGGGCAAGTCCGTCGGCGAGACGTTTGAGCTTCCTGATGCCGAGGGAAATGTGTCTGTCGCGACGATTAAGGCCGTGTCGGCTCTCACCGATGAAGTCCGGGCCTGGATCAAGGAGACTCCGGCCGCAGTCTGAGTGTCCGCCGGAATCCTGTACATGAGATAGAGAGGAGGAACCTCATGAGCGCAACGAAGAAGTCGTCGGCGAAGAAGTCCGAACCCGCGAAGAAGCCTGTGAAGTCCGCACCGGCGAAGAAGGCTGCCGACAAGAAGTCGACGCCTGCCAAGAAGGCATCTGCGGGGGTCGAGGCTCCTGTCGAAAAGGTTGAAAAGGTCGAGAAGAAGGAGTACGTCCGCAAGCCCATTACGGTGGTCAAGAAGACACCCAAGACGCCCCTCAAGAAGCCGGAGGCGCCGACGGCGTTTGAGAACCACAGTCAGGATATGGCGTTCTCCTTCGCAGAGCGTATGAAGCAGCGTGCCCGCGAAGCGGACAAGTTGGCGCAGGCGTCCACTCCCGAGGTGAAACTCTCGCGTCGTCCGACGACGCGTACGAAAGGTGAGCAGACCCTTCAGTTCCCCGCGGAGGATCTTGAGGAATTCCGCAAGCGCCTCATCATGCTTCGCCAGGAGGCTCTGGGCCAGTCCGCGAACCTCAAGACCAGTGCCTTGGAGCAGACGGATGATCGTGGCAGCGAGGATGAGGATGGTTCCGACGCATTCATGCGTCTGCAGAACCTCAATCAGGTCGACTCCCAGAACAAGACGATTCAGATGATCGACGAGGCTCTGGGGCGCATCGCCGAGGGCAAGTATGGCATCTGCGAAGTCTGCGGGCAGTTGATCCGCAAGCCTCGTCTGCTGAATCTGCCGTTCGTGCATACGTGCATGGAATGTCAGACCGCCATGGAGAACCCCTTCGGTAATCGCTGATGCTGAGAAGACTCGTCTTCACGTTCGCCGCCGTCGTGCACCTGCTCCTTCTGGACCAGGTCGTGAAGGCGGCGGCCATTTTTTACCTGAAAGCCCAGCCTCCGCGGGTTGTCATTGAGAACGTCTTCAATCTCGCCTATGTCGAGAACCGTGGTTGCGCCTGGGGAATGTTCCAGGGGCAGGTCTGGCCGTTGGCCATCTTTGCCGTTGTCGCCCTGGGTGTCTTGATTTGGAAGCGAACGGAGGTCTTCCCCGTCGGCAAGTTGGGCGTTGTCGCCGAGATGCTGCTTTACGCCGGCATCATTGGGAACCTGGTCGATCGATTGGCTCGCCACTGCGTGATCGACATGTTCGACTTCCATTGGGGCGTACATCATTTCCCCTGCTTCAACGTCGCGGATTCCTACATCACCGTCGCGGCGACGATTCTGGTCGTGCTGGGTCTCTTCCAGAAGAAGAATGACGGCAAGCCCATCCCCGCACCGGAGAAGGACGGTGCCAATGGCGACGCGTGAGGCCTATCTCCTGGCTGGCGCGACCGCCAGTGGCAAATCCGCGGCCGCGGCGATTCTTGCCCGTGAAATAGGCGCTGCGATTCTAAGCGCCGATTCCATGCTCGTCTACCGTGGCATGGACGTGGGTACGGCCAAGCCCACCCCCGAGGAACGCACGGAATTCTCAATGGGCGGCGTTGATGTCGTCACGCCTGCCGAGCACTTCTCATCGGGAGCCTGGTTGCGTGCCGCGGCGAATTGGCTGGACGAGATTCCCGCCTCTCGTCCAATCGTGATTGTCGGAGGGACGGGTCTCTATTTCTCCGCGCTGCTACGTGGCCTTGATCGGGAATGGACGAATCCTCCACCCGAATATCCCGTGCTCCAGGTTGAGCGCGCCATTCTTCATGGCCGAATCGCGCGCCGGCTCGACGCGATGTTCATGGATGGACTCGCCGCCGAGGTTGCCGCTCTTCGTGAGGAATATCCTGTCTGGTCTGATACGGCTTCTGCCGCGATTGGCTACAAGGAGTTCATCGACGGATTGGCCCCCGATGCCGTCCGCGAGAAGATCCTCGTACGGACGCGTCAGTTGGCCAAGCGCCAGGATACCTGGTTCCGTCATCAGGCCACGCCGCTCTATGTGCAGATTGGCGAAACGGCGGAGGAGACGGCCGCGAACGTAAAGCGCATCTGGTCCGAACACGGACCCTGGACGGTTTGCCTGGAGAAGGGAGCGTGACATGCTGCTTGAAGTCGAGAACCTGAGAATCGCCTTTCATCGCGACGGCAAGGAGATCGTCCCCGTGCGCGACGTTTCGTTTTCCGTTCCCGAACACGGGCGTGTTGCCCTCGTCGGCGAATCGGGTTGCGGCAAGTCCCTGACCGCGCTCTCACTTGCACGCCTCTCTCCGACGGACCGAGCCTCCATCTCTGGCACGACGAAGTTCAACGGCCGCATTGCCTATGTTTTCCAGAATCCCAGCGACTCCCTCAACCCGGTGATGCGCATTGCCGCGCAGATCCGCGAGGCGCTGCCGAAGGACATGGACCGCAAGGCGCAGGACGCGCGTATTCTCGAACTGCTCGCCCGGACGGGTCTTCCTGACCCTGCGCGCGCGGCCCACGCCTATCCCTGCGAACTCTCTGGTGGACAGCAGCAGCGCTGCATGATCGCCATGGCGCTCGCCGCCTCGCCGGACCTGCTGATCGCCGACGAGCCGACGACGGCTCTTGACGTCACCACGCAGAAGCAAGTGCTCGAGCTGATTGATTCTTTGGCCGAAGAGACGGGCATGGCTGTATTGCTGATCACGCACAACCTCGGCCTTGTTGCCGGGCGTATGGACGAGGTCAACGTAATGTATGCGGGCCGCATCGTCGAGAGTGGTCCCGTGATGGAGGTGCTAGCCCATCCGCGCCATCCCTACACGAAGGGGCTCCTCGCCGCCGTGCCCGCGCTTGACGCGCCGCGCGATGCTCCGCTTGCGGACATTCCCGGAACGGTGCCTCCGCCCGATGCCTGGCCCACTGGCTGTGCCTTCTGGCCGCGTTGTGCCGCCGTGCAGGACCGTTGCCAGCAGGAACAGCCGACCGAGACAGTGTCGGGCTTCCGCCGCTGCGCGTGCTGGTCGACAGGGCAGGATTGAGGATGGCAGACCTGAACGAGGAGCAGCGCGAGGCGGTCGAGACGACGGAGGGGTACGTCCGCGTCGTCGCGGGCGCGGGCAGCGGAAAGACCCGCGCGCTCGCGCATCGGTTCGCCTACCTCGTCCAGCAGCTGGGCGTGCTGCCCGCGCACATCCTCTGCGTCACATTCTCCTGCAAGTCGGCAAATGAGATGCGCACGCGCATCCGCGCGCTCACGGGCGACAACGACACCGGTCTCGTCAATACCTTCCACGGCTTCTGCGCCGGCGTGCTGCGGGAGGACGGCCACGCCGTCGGCTATCCCCAGAACTTCCCCATCCTCGACAACTCGGACATCGACGTCATCCTGCGCGGCATCTACGAGGAACGCGGGCTCACCATGCGCGACTGCACCTTCGCCAACGCGCGCGACGCCTTCGAGATCCGCAAGTGCGTCAAGGAGCCCGGCTACTGCCGGCGGATGGCCAATCTTCCGCTCGAGGAGCTGAAGCGGCGCTACGACGAGTCGACGACCGTCGGCGACATCCTCTTCAACGGCTACATCTACCGCGAGAAGAAGTGCTTCGCCCTCGACTACAACGACCTCATCATGTTCACGCTGATGATCTTCGCGGACAAGCCCGAGATCCGACGCAAGTGGCAGGAACGTCTCGAATACGTGATGATCGACGAGTTCCAGGACATCGATCCCCTCCAGTACAAGTTGATGGAGGAGCTCACGGCCCATCACCGCAATCTCTTCGTGGTGGGGGACCCCGACCAGACGATCTACACCTGGCGCGGCGCGAACGTGAAGTATCTGCTCGAGTTCGACCAGAAGTTTCCCGGTACGAAGACGGTGATGATGAACCGCAACTACCGGTCCACGCCGGAGATCCTCTCCGTGGTGAATTCGCTCATCGGCAAGAACTCGCTGCGGATCCACAAGAACCTCGTCGCTGAGAAGGGGACTGGTCCGCGCGTCCTCTGTCGCCAGGGTGCGCGCCCCGCCGACGAGGCTGCCTGGATCACCGAGAAGATGAAGGCCCTCCACGAGGCCGGCGTTCCGTACGCGGAGATGGCGGTGCTCTACCGGGCGCACTACGTCACGCGCGAGACCGAGACCGCACTCCAGAAGGCGGAGGTCCCCTACACGATCTACAGCGGCGTGCAGTTCTACGACCGCGAGGAGGTGAAGGACGCGCTCTCCTACCTGCGGCTCGTTTACTCCCGCGACGACCTTGCCTTCCTGCGCGTGGCGAACAAACCGCGCCGCAACCTCGGCACGCGGCGGATCGCGTTCCTGAAGGAGCGGGCGGATGAGAACGGCAAATCCCTCTATGAAACACTGAAAACGAGCCTGGACGCCGAGATCTTCAAGGGGACAAAGGCCCGTGAACTGGTCGCGCTCGTCGAACGCCACCAGTCCGCCACGGAGAACGTCTCGGAGACGCTTGCGGCGCTGATGGACGAGAGCGGCTACGAGGCGATGCTGCGCACCGAGGGCGCCCAGGCGCGCCTGGACAACCTCTCCGAGCTCAAGAACGGCATCTGCCAGTACGAGGAGAGCTGCGGCGAAGAGTGCGGCATCGGCGACTACCTCTCGCACGTCGCGCTCTTCACGAACCGCGACGCCGACACCGGCAAGGCGGATCGCGTGAAGCTCATGACCGTGCACACCGCCAAGGGCCTCGAGTTCCCCTACGTGTTCCTGTGCTCGCTCAACGAAGGCATCTTCCCCTCGCGCAAGACCGAGACCCGCGAACAGATGGAGGAGGAGCGCCGTCTCGCCTTCGTGGCGATGACGCGCGCCGAGAAGGCGCTCTTCCTCACATCGTCCGGTGGACGCGCCTTCGACGGTTCCCCGCGCTTCCCCTCGCGCTTCCTGCTCGACATCGACCCGGACACCTTCGACTACGAGGTTCCGCCGCGCAAGGACCTGCTGGAGGCCGTGCGCGTGAAGGTCGCCTGCGAGGAGAACAGGATCGACGCCCCCACGCGACCGACGATTCCCGTCGGCGCCCGCGTCCGCCACAAGGTCTTCGGCTCCGGAACAGTTCAGGACGTCAAGACCGAAAACGGCACCTGCTGCGTCAAGTTCGACTCGCTTCCGACCACGCGCTGGCTCTCCTCCCTGATCCTCGAGCCTCAGTTTGGATCCATTTGACAGAATTACCCCCGATAGGGTATAATTCTCGACGTCAGATCAAGAATTATACCCGAACGGGGTCAGTTCTTGGCTTTCCACAAGAATTATACCTTATCGGGTGTAGTGTATGAAAGTTGCCGAATTTGTCAAACTGAAGCGCAAAGAATATAGGCTCACGCAGATTGAACTCGCAGAAAAAAGCGGGGTCGGATTGCGTTTTCTGCGCGAACTTGAGCAAGGCAAGTCTACGCTTAGGATGGACAAGGTGAATCAGGTTCTGGAGATGTTCAGTTCGACTTTGGTTGTCGGCGAGATGGAGAGAAATCTGAGCTATGCGGAAGGCTGACGTCTATCTTTTCAATGAGCATGTGGGGCTTCTGGAGGAAAGGGAGCCGCGTGGGTTTCGCTTTACCTATGCTGCGGATTATCGGGCGAAGGAGGGTGCGATCCCTCTCATGCCGTTGATGCCGCTTCGCGATGAGCCGTATGAGAGCGATGCGCTTTTCCCCTTCTTTGACGGACTCATACCCGAGGGATGGTTGCTCGACATCGCCGAAAGAACCTGGAAGATCAATCCGCGAGATCGGTTCTCGTGCCTTCTGGCCTGTTGCAGGGATTGCATCGGCGCGGCCAGTATCCGCGAGGTGGTGGAATGAGTGCGCGGTGTCTGATCTGCGGACTGCCGCTGGGGGGCGAGGTCTCGGGCGAGTATCATGCGAAATGCGCGAAGGCATTCTTCGGGTCGAGAAAGATTCCCGTCTTCCCGTATAAGACCGATGAAGTCAATGCTCTGGCCAAGAATCTGGTTCTGTCGCGTGTTAGTGTGCCGGGGGTCCAGGCCAAGCTCTCGGTTCACCTTGAGCATACGGAGGATGTCGATCGATTCACGATTGTCGGTTTTGAAGGAGATTATATCCTGAAGCTGCCGACGACGGCTTATCCGGAGATCACTGAGGCCGAACATTTTGGTATGATGCTTGCATCCCTTTGCGGACTCAAAACGGCGGCATATGCGCTTGTGCGGCTTGAGTCGGGAGAGCGTGCGTATCTCACAAAGCGGCTGGATCGTGTCGATGGCGTGAAGCACATGCTCGACATGTGCCAGTTGACCCTGCGTGACACCGAGCGCAAGTATGCGGGCTCCTACGAACAGACCGCCAAGGCAATCAAGGCCGTATCGGCCTCAAGTGGCTTGGACTTGGGCGAGTTCTTCAACGAGATCGTCTATGCATATCTGATCGGCAACTCCGACATGCACCTCAAGAACTTCTCGCTTCTGCGCGAGCACAACGGCGATTGGCATTTGGCGGCGGGCTATGATCTCCTGCCGGTAAAGATCCTGATGCCGCAGGATCCGGATGAGCTGGCTTTGAACCTGAATGGCAAGAAGAACCGGCTCACGCATACGGACTTCCTCCGTTTCGCCGAATCCTGCAACCTCACCGGCGTGCGATACGAGAAGGCTCTGACGGCGTTTCTCGCGAAATTCGAGACGGCGTTTCCGCTTGCGTTGGAACGTTCGTTCCTCTCCGAGGACTTCAAGTCGCGGTTGAATGCTTTCGTCCGTGCGCGAATCTCCGCCCTCTCGTAGAAGATGCTCGGTCGTGATCACGCGGAACTCGCGGTCTACTACAGGCTGCAGGGACATTCTCTTGTTGTGGTATAATGTTCCGAAGTTTTTTCCAGAGTGGAATTAGAGGAGACGGAAAATGAGAGGCATGTTGTTGTTTCTGGTGGTGGCAAGCGCCGTGTGGGCGCAGGCCGTCGATGTGACGGTGAAGGGGAACACGGGGCGTGACATCCAGGCCGCGATCGACCAGGTCGCGGCGCAGGGCGGCGGCCGTGTCGTCGTGCCCGCGGGGGACTACCAGACAGGTTCTCTGCGCCTGAGAAGCCATGTCGACCTCCATCTCGACAAGGGGGCGAACCTCCTGGGCGGCGCGAAGAGCGAGGACTACGACAGCTTTCCCGCGGAGATCTGCTCGATCAAGCCCGAGGGCTCGAGCAAGGTGTTCCTCTACGCGTGGGACGCCGAGGACATCGCGGTGACGGGCGAGGGTGTGATCGACGGGCAGGGCCCGAAGTTCTTCGACACGAAGGCCGCCAGCAAATGGGGCTACTACCCGAAGCCGCCCGTGGAGCGTCCGCGCATGGTGCAGTTCGTCCGCTGCCGCGGCGTGCGGCTCCAGGGCGTCACCTTCAAGGACTCCCCCTGCTGGACGATGCTGATCCGCCTCTGCGAGGACATCACGGTGGACGGCATCCTGATCACGGCCGACCAGAAGATGATCAACAACGACGGCATCGACTTCGACGGCTGCCGCCGCATCCGCGTGGGCAACTCCCGCTTCAAGACCTGCGACGACTGCCTCATCCTGCGGGCAATGCGCGAGAAGGGGGCTTCCGAGCGCGTCGTGTGCGAGGACGTGGTGGTCTCGAACTGCGTGCTGAACAGCCGCTGCCAGACGATCCGCCTGGGATGCCCCTCCGACGACACGATCCGCAATGCCGTCTTCCGCGACATCGTCGCCGAGGGCAACAACGGCATCTTCGCCGACTTCCCCGAGCGCTACCTGCGATCGGACGACGAGGGATACATGGATATCCGGAACATCACCATCGAGAACTACACGGGGCACTTCACCGGCAGCGCCGTCCAGATCGTCTCCGAGCCCGGCGTGAAGGTCCGCAAGGTGGACGGATTCGTCTTCCGCAATCTCAAGGTGCGGAGCCGCCGTCCGCTGCGGTTCATCGGCAACCAGGGGCATGAGATCGGATCCGTGCTGTTGGAGAACGTCTCCGCCGACGTGGAGGCGAAGGGCGATCCCGTCCAGGTCGCAGGCTGTGCGGGCCTTGTCTACAAGGGTGTCACGCTGAATGGCGCCGTCCAGTCGGATGGCGCGGTCGCCTCGAAGCCTGGCTCCAACGCCCCGCTCAAGCGCGCGAAGTCCGTCTCCTGGGAATCTCGCTGAGATTTGCAGGCCGTCGTTTCCTGGGTAGATGTGGTATACTGTCACCATGAGCGGAGCTGGAATTACCCCATTTTTTGAGGGGCTGAATGTAGCGAAGCCTTGTAAATAAAGGCTGGGATGCGCTTTTAGGTTTCGCCGCAAGTGGAAAACCGCTTCCCGGCCTCCCAGTTTCCCTGCGTGTCGGGGACGTCCGCAGTGGCGGGCGTCTCGGCGGAACCGCCCTCGCACCGTTTCCCGTCCATTTGCCGTTCCACGCACGTTCCAAGAGAATTTCCATTTCGTCGGCCTGGTCTTGTCCAACGCGTCACCAGCCGAACAGCGGCCAGGGAACCGCGAACAGAACGAACCGGCGCGAACAGACGCAAACAGTTCCACAGGTTGAAGAAGGACGCGCGCCCACGAAAAGGGCGGTTCCCTCCGCGCTTAAAATCGTATACAATACGATTGCAAAAAAGAAAAGCAAAGGAGGGGAACCGCACATGTATGATAGCAAAACCGCCCTTCAGACGCGAGTGCAGCTTGAAGATTTTCTGGGGATATTTTCTCCCCACTTTTCCGTGCCGCTCCTGAAGTTCATCGGCCAGATGCTCTTTGGCATCCAGGCCGCCAAGTCCGTGTTGCTCACGCGCATCGGCCACGAACTACGCGAGGGGACAACCCCCAAAAAGACGGAGGAGCGGCTTTGCCGCAACCTCGGCACGGCGTCCCTGGGCGACCAGATCCACAAGGCGGTGATGAGGGAGGCCGCCCGGCTCGTCCATCGGCGGACGCTGATCATCGTCGATCCGTCCGACATCCAGAAGCCCTACGCGAAGAAGATGGACTACCTCGCCAGGACCTGGGACGGCAGCCGAGGCGAAAAGGGAGAGGGCCTCGGATACTGGGGGTGTATGGCCATCGCCTGCGAGAACGGCGGACGGCGCGTGGTTCCGCTCCAGTTCCGCGTGTGGTCGGCGAAGGATCCCCTCTACAGGAGCGAGAACGAGGAGATCGAGAAGGTCGTCGACTCCATATGCGCTGAGACGAAGAGGCGCGGCATCTACGTCTACGACCGTGGCGGCGACCGCATCGAGTTCTTCCTCTATTTCCTCAGGAAAGGCCTGGACTTCATCGTCCGGCTGATCAAGACGCGCAGGCTGGTGTGGAAGAAACACATCATGGAGGTCGAGCAGGTGGCGAGGATATGCCATACGCCATACGAGGCCTGGATCGAGTTCAACGCCCACGGCGAGGACGAGCCTACGAGGATATCCTTCGGCGTGATCGACGTGTGCCTGCCCGAGGACGCGGAGCGTCCCGAGGTCGGCGGGGCGAAGCTGCGCCTCGTGGTCGTGAGAGGGTTCGGGAAGACGCCGATGATGCTTCTGACCACACTTGCGCTCGAGGACACGCGCGACGCCGTGTGGGAGGTCGTGCAGGGTTATCTGACGCGCTGGCGCGTCGAGGAGACGATACGGTTCGTGAAGCAGTCCTACCACGTCGAGGAGGTGCGCAACCTGATGTTCGCGCGCGTGCGCAACGTCGCGGCGCTCGTGCTGGCGGTGACGTACTTCGTCACGGTGCGTCTGGGTCTCTACCAGAAGCGCGCGGTCCTGCGCCAGCACATCACGAACGTCGCGCGGCGCATCTTCGGGACGCCCGAGTTCCACTACTACGCCATCGCGGACGGCGTGCGCGACCTCTTCATGCGGCATGCCCGCTGGAACCCCGCCATCTCGAGGAAGAAGGAGCGTCCGAACCCGCAGATGGAGTTCGACTTCGACTATTCAAGCGCATGACAGGCGGAAAACGCCCGCCAGAACGCCTTCGGCGGGTGGAATTTCCCGCTCTCGGCGGGTCTGCACGCATCCGATTGTCCGGATGTCAAGGCGGCTTTTGTGTCCGCCAACAGGGGGCGACAATGCATCAGTTGGCGTATAATTGCGAAAAACGCGAGGGGGGGGGTAAAATCAATATAAATTTGTTGAAATTTCCGATGGATTTCCGCGCGCAAATTCGTTAAAATACGCGCTGGAGGCACCCCTCAAAAAAATGGGGTAATTCCAATGAGCGGAGAGACTGCTGATAGGAAGGGATCCGCCGCGCGTTTCGCCGCGGGGGTGTTTGTGCATGCCTGCGCCCTGGTGGCGGTGTTTGGCGTCGGCTGGTTCGCGCATGCGTTCTGGGGCGGCGAGCAGAAGAAGGCCGGACGTGTTGACGCACGCATTCCGTCGGTTGCCGTGGACGAGGTCCATGCCGAGATCTTCAATCCGCCCGAGGAGTTCATCGGCCACGTCGAGCCCGTGCAGGAGGTTGACATTCTGCCGCAGATCGAAGGCTACCTGAAGGCGGTCAGGTTCGCCGAGGGCGATCTGGTCAAGGAGGGTGATCTTCTCTTCGAGATCGATGACGAACGCTATGCTGCGGATGAGGGCGTGGCAAAGGCAGAAGTCTCCGCCACAAAGAGCAAAGTCATTCAGGCGGAGGCCGCGGTCGAGCGCGCCGAACGTCTGCTGCGGCGTCTGCAGGCCGCGGATTCCCGTGGCATCACGCAGACCGAGATGGATGCTGCGGAGACGGGACTCGCTTCCGACAAGGCCGCACTGGTTGCAGCAAAGGCCGCGGTCTTGCAGGCGGAGGCGAAGCTCGCCTCAACGGCCTTCAACATGAAGCACACGAGGATCTACGCACCGATCTCCGGCCGCATCGGTAAGAGTCTGCGCCATGCTGGCGACTATGTGTCGCCGTCCAAGGAGGCGCTTGCGCGCATCGTTCAGACGGACCCCGTCCGCGTCTGCTTCCCGATCACGGACCGCGCCTATCTCGCCTGGGGACGCTCCGCCGACGCCCATGGCGCGAAGGTGGGCGACACGCGTCGGCTCCGTCTGCGCCTGGCGGACGATTCCATCTACCAGGCGAACGGCGACTGGGAGTTCTCCGACAACGAGATGAGCGCCTCCACGGCGACGCTGATCATCCGCGCGCTCTTCCCGAACAAGGGCCGCGTGCTGGTGCCGAACGCGTATGTGACGGTGCTGGCGGACGAGGCCAGCCCCGAACCCGTCCCCGTGGTGCCGAATCTCGCCGTCGCCAAGAGCGGGCAGGCAACCGGAGTCTGGATGGTGGGCGAGGATGACGTCGTCCACTTCCGCGAGATCGTCCCGGGCTCCCGTGCGAACGGCAAGGTCCGCGTCATGGAGGGCGTGAAGGCCGGCGAGCGCATCGTCGTGCAGGGCGTCCACAAGCTGGGCGAGGGCATGAAGGTGAAGATCGTGCCCGCCACCGACTTCAACTGAGTTGTGTGCGCGGTTGCCGACCGTATGGAAATCTTTTCAAAGGAGGACGAACGATGAATTCACGAAGCCTTTTGATTGCGGCGATTCTGGGCGGATGCTGTTCCGCCGCTCTGGCGGAGACGATTGTTCTCGGCCCGGGTGAGTCCCATACGTTCGCGAACGACACGGCGGTCACGCAGGATGCGGCCGTTCGGCTGGCGGATCGTTCCGCGCTTGAGAAGACGGGAACCGGCAAATTGACTCTGAAGAGCGGGGCGTTCGTCGAGAACCAGTCCGTGACGGTGAACGTGCGTGAAGGCGCGGTGGCGATTGAGACGTCCGAACCGCAGACGACAACCTTTGCGGAGCCGACCGAGATCATAAACCGCGCGGCGTTCTGGATGGAGTCCTCGCAGAATGTCCAGATGAAGGATGGCAGCGCCGACGAAGTCGAAGCCTGGCTCGACGTCCGCGAGACGGGCGATGGCTCCGAGGCGAATCCGTTTGTCTATACGCGCGCCGTGGCGTTCACGAACGACTGGCTCACGGCCTTCCCGGTGCAGAAGGCCTATCAGGAAAAGACGGGCGTCTACTGCCATGGCTACGGCAGCGGCTGCTTCATGAACTGGCTGAAGCCGGATGGCGCCCAGCAGAATCTGACGGGAATCCGTCATCTGTTCATCGCGCATGGCGGCGTGAATTCCAAGGGCGATATTCTGGGGCAGCGGAAGGACGGGCAGCCGTATCTCCAGCGTTCGGGCAACAATCCGCTCTGGATCAACCACAATTCCGAAAACAAGCCCATACACGCGTCGCGGACCTATCTGAACGGACATGAAGTGGATCCGTTCACGACCACCTATCCCGCGTCGAGCATCCATGTCGTGGAGGTCGAGACGCTGGACCTGCCGCTGGGCGCGATGTGCTTCTTCAATGACCGCGACATGCAGTTGAAGACGACCGCCGGAACGAACATGGCGAACAACGCCGAGGGCAAGGCGATGAACGCGATCCTCGGTGCGGCATCCCAGACGGGCGGCAACAACCGTGCCGGCGGAGAGTATCTGTTCGAGGTCCTGCTGTTCACCAATTCGCTGACCCTCGTTGAGCGGATGGCGGTCTCCGACTGGCTCAACCAGAAGTGGCGGGGTGTGCTGCCGCCGGCCATGCTGCCCACGACGACGGTGGCGCTGGCGACGAATGCCGAGTTCGAGGTGTCGGGAGGCGCGTTGTCCCCCACGGTGACCCTGGCTGGCGACGGGACGCTTCTCAAGACGGGTGAAGGGACTTTTGCCTTGCGCTCCTTCTACGGTCCCCACAATTCGTCCCGTCGGGTCAAGGTCGAGCAGGGTAGTCTGCTGCTGGGCTATCCGTTGCCGCTCGTCTGCGCGGCGGGTGACACGATCACTTCCTATCGACGGTACTATGGTCCGGAAATCCAGCCGCCGACGGCGGGCGGGGATCCGTCGCGTCTCGTCAAGAACGGGTCGGGGCCCATCACGCTGGACGGCATCCCCGAAGGAGTGACGAATCTGGTCGTCAACGCCGGCGAGCTTCGACTAGCCGATCCCGAGCGGTCGCAGAATCTTGTGCCCCCGGCGACGGAGACGGTGGCGGTCGAGATTCCCGACGCCGATTTCGAAGCCTATCCTGCGACATCCCCCACAACCGCCTATTCCTATATCGGGGATGGGCAGACCGTTCGTGGCTGGCATGCCGTCGTCCCCGGGTTGATCGGCGAGAGCACGGCGAACAGTGCGGTCTTCTTCTACGACCAGCGCCTGGGGAGCCCGGCAGGCTGGAACATGAATCTCCAGACGCCGCCGACTGGCGTGTTCGTCATCAAAAACAACGCCTCGGCCTGGTGCGAGGTCGACATTCCGTCCGATGGCGACTATGTGCTGAGCTTCCGCGCGGCGCCGCGTGCGGGCTACACGGGCGATCAGCTCGACGTCATGATCGGTCCCGACGAGAATTCGCTCGTCTCGTTCGGCGCGTTCAAGACGACGGTCATTTCCTGGCAGACCTTTACCTTCTCCAAGATGCGCTTGTCCGCGGGACGCCAGCAGCTCTGGTTCAAGTCGAAGGTCCTGAACACCGACCGCTGCACGCAGTTCGACGACATCCGCCTGGTCCGCGAGTCGGATGCGCATGAATGGACGCTGCCGAACGGCAGTTTCGAACTGCACACGTCCGCCTTCAGCCAGAGCTTTACGGCGGCCAACGCCGCCTGCGTGCCCGGATTCACCGTGAAGGCGTGCGACACCCCGGGAAGCGCCAGCGAGAACAACCAGGGCCTCTCGACCTTCACGACGCGGGGAACGGATTCCAATGCGCACTTCAATCTTCCCTGGAACCGCACGGGAAGCGAAACGCAGTTCTACATGTCCGGCAATGGGTCGCAGCTGTCGACGACCTTTACGCCGCCGGCGGGAACCTGGCGTTTCCGCGCGGATTCCTGCTTCTGGGCGGAGTCCTGGGGATATGAGTCGTATTGGGTGTCCGCGCAGATCGCCTTGAACGGCGAGCAGATCTTCCTGGGGACGTTGACAAACACCTCGCACGCCCTGCTTCCGCGGGATTGGCCGAATGCGTTCACCGTGGACGGCGTGACGCCGGTGACGCTGACCCTGACGGGAGCCCTCCCGTCGGCGACGCAGCGGGCCGGTCATGCCATCTTCGACAATCTCGCGCTGGTCCGCGTGGTGGGAGCCGGGGAGAATCTCCTCAAGCAGGGCGGCTTCGAGGCTGCGACTCCGTGGCGGATTGTCGTCACGCCGAAGCCCACCGCGGTTGGCGGTTCGCAGCGTCAGGACTACGGGTCGTTCTATCAGACCCATTTCGGAATGGAGAAGTTCGAGGGAAGTTACTGCGTCAAGCTGGTGAACGACGACGTGATCGCGCAGACGGTGACGTTCCCGACCGGTGGACTCTACCGTTTCTCGGCGAGCATGGAGTCGCGCAGCGCGCCGGGGTCGGGCAGCTTCGGGAATGGACAGAATCCCGTGGCGTTCTTCATGGCCCGGAACGGCGTGACGAACTGGCTCGGCTGCACGGACAAGGTGACGATGACGAACTTCCACGAATACGCCTTCATCGTCCGCGTGCCCGAAGCCGGCGGCACGTACGACGTCGGCTTCCAAGGGCAGAGTGTCTGGGGCGGCTCGGATTCCAGCAAGGTCGACCGCACGACGATTCTCGATGGCGCGCAGCTCTATCGCATCGAAACGGAGAAGCCGATCGATCTCCCCGAGCAGCTCGAAATCGCCGTGGCCGCCGGGGCGCAGCTGACGCTCGACTTCGACGGAACGAACGAAGTCCGTTCGCTCAGCGTCGCCGGGAAGAAATACGTTGGCGTGGTTTCGCTGGCGGACAATCCCGAGCTGCTGGGGACGCTCAATGGTCGTGGTGCGCTCTTCATTCGCCCGCGCGGCACGGTGATTCTGTTCCGCTGATCCACGCGCCCCTCGTCGTCCTCTCCACGGCGGGCAGGGGCTGCCCGCCCCCCCCTGCTCGTTCAGAGGGCCAGGAGCTGTCTGGCATTGACGACCGCGTCGAAATATCCCGTGCCTTCAACCGAAGGCTGCAGTTCTCCGTCGTACACCAACACGGGGCGGGCGCTCAATCCTTTTCTGAGCGGCAGACGGCGAACCTTCTCTTCGACTTCGCTGACAATTTCCGCGTCGATGAATCTTTTGCGCTTGATCTCGACCACATAGGCCGTTCTCGCCGTTTGAATCAGGAGATCGACCTGGCAACCACGTGCGCTGTCCTTCCCCCGTCGCTTTGAATTGCGATACGGTGCCGCCGACTCGATGATCGCGTTTCCAACGCCCAGATGCCGAATGAGCTGCATGGAATTGTTGACGACCAGATTTTCAAACTGCAAGCCCATGATCGCATCCCAACCCGGCAACTGTTCCATCGAGGAGAAAAAGTAAGAACCGTATTCAATCTCCTGTTTGTGCGGGGCGATGTACTTCAAGAAGAATCTCGTATAGTTGTCGCGTAGACGATATCGGGCGACTCCAACCGGTTTGCCAGTTTCCGGATTCTTCCCCGGATCGTCATCCACAAAACCGCCTTCGACAAGTTCCCGCATCAGGGAGATAAACCTCCCGTTATAGGCGACCCCTACGGCCTTGGATAGATTTCCTGCGGTCATCGGCGTTTCCGCCAACGACTCGAGAATCTTCCTCTTCAGCACCGTGCCTTCGCCCCAGATCGGATCGAAGATCGCGTCGAAATCCTTATACAGTTCTCCGCTTTTGAGGAAACACATTCGCCTGATGTTCTCGTCTGCCGAAAGCCCTGGATCGACCTCCTCCAAGTATCGCGGTACGCCGCCCGTCACCGACAGCACGTCAAGAATCTCACGAGGAGCCAAGCGGTCTCTGGCGGCCCCCCAGAACTCCGCGCATTCCGCCAACGTGAGTTCCTTCAGTACATAGTCCCGCGAAAACCTTCCCGTAAAACCGGTATTCCCGAGAATGTTCTTCTTGATCCAGCTGGAAACCGAACCACAAATAACCAGAATCAGATGCTCGTGCCGATGAAACAGGGTCTCCCATGCCGTTCGAAGTTTTCCCGGGAAATTCGCATCGCTACCGGCCATCCAGGAAATCTCATCCAGAAGAACGACCGTCTTCTT
Source organism: bacterium (assembly GCA_030537465.1). Taxonomy (GTDB): domain Bacteria; phylum Verrucomicrobiota; class Kiritimatiellia; order RFP12; family UBA1067; genus RUG572. Next base: position 630 of record JAUNMP010000002.1, on the reverse strand, counting down.
CGTGTCGTCAATCTGTTCTTCCAGGCGCTTGAACGCCGCAAACCAATTGTCGATTTTCGAAGAGTCGCACCCCGTCAGCCCCGAAAGAACCTCGATGAAGTGATCAAGCTGATCCTGCGTCGTCGGAGGGTTTTCCTGCTGCGGAGCAAGCCCTTCAATTTCAATATACGCATCGGCAGACCTCCGGGCAAACTCTCTGAAAAGGGTCGACTTGCCGATTCGCCGCCGCCCCCGACAGGCTACGATCGATGATGTACGCTTACGCCATAATGTCATCAAATCTGCCAATTGCTCCTTGCGTCCGATAAACATACCTTTTATCCTTTTGCAAAATCAGGCATATTCTATCAGAAATCACCTTTGGGCGTAACGCAAATGTCATAAAATCTGAAAATCACGATTTTATGACATGATGTCTGTCGCTGGTTTGTAGCAGTATCTGGACTTGACCACGGAAGGCGCCGAAACGCCCGTTCGGTTTCCCTCCCCCCCCTCTTGCCTGGTACCGAGGGTGAATCTCCAAAAGGTTGTGATTGACGCGAGGGATGGTAATTTATAGAATATGCCTCAACAAAATTTGGAATTACCCCATTTTTTGAGGGGCTCAATGTAGCGAAGTCCTGTAAATAA
>JAUNMP010000396.1 GCA_030537465.1 bacterium | reverse complement strand
CTGCGGCATGAAAGGCAAAGCGCGAACCAAAGACCTCGTTGATCAGATAGGTCTTACCAATCCGTCGACGCCCATACACGGCAACAAATTCCGAAGCGGACGATTCATATGCCCGACGAAGTTCACGAATTTCCCTTAGACGGCCAATCATAGCGGGCTCCTTTCAAGCTCGCCGTGTATTATAGCATAGATTCGCTATTTTTGGGAACAACTCAATGCATTTTACATGAAAGATTTTCCCAAAACAATATAATTATCCAATTTTTGGGAAAGACTTCTGACTTCATCCCCCTTGCCCCAGTTGTCCCGCTCAGCCATCCAGCGACAACTTCTCCACGGCATTTCAATTCTTGTCACGCGCCCGATCGTTCTACAGTAGCCGGCCGCGCGAACCCGGCAAGACGGGAAGACCGCCTAGTCGCCTTGAGCCCTCACTCGACCGCCAGATTCAGCGTGTCGGTGTAGTAGCCGCCCATCACCGTGTCGGCGCGGATGATCAGACGGTTCGCGCCCTTCTTCACGACGATCTTCTGTCCATTGCCCGTGAACGGCTTCTTCACGCCGTTCAGGCAGATGAACGGCGCGCGGTTGCGGGGATTGTAGTTGAGCCGCAGCGTCCGCATGCCATCCGTCTCGGACGTAAAGTCATAGACGACATAGCGCGCATGTTCGCCCTTCTTGATGAGATCGTACATCGCCCGGTCGCCGCCCCGGTCCAGCTTCACCTTGATCGGCGACGTGATGGCGCTCCAGAGTCCGTCCTTTCCACCCCTGGGCGACGTCCAGTTCGCCGCATCGGGCAGGGGCGCCCCGGGCATCGACACCGCCGCCCAGTCGACGTCCGCCAGTTTCGACGCAGCCGCCGGCCCCCAGATCTTCGCCGCCTTTGCGGGCGCCGTCGCAGGCACCTCGACGCGGGCGGTCTCCGTCGCCGCCCACACGCGCTGCGGACGCCCCGCCGCCACAAAGTCGACCGAGACCGGATAGTACGCCGTCCCGTACGCATAGTCCGCATGTTTGACGGCCCCCATTGAAAAGGTCTTCTCAAACGCCGCGCCCGGCTTCAGTTCGGCGCAGACGGCCGTCAGCCGGCGCTCGGACCACTTCGGCGGCAGCGCCGCAGCGAGGTAGATGTCCGTCATCATTTCGGATGTCTTGTTGACGAACGTCACCGTCACACGGGCCTTCGCTTCATCCGGCGTGATGGTCAAAGTTCCATCCGGGGATTCAGATACCGTCGGCAGAAGCCCCTGTACGGGATCCTGCGGCAGCGTCCACGTGCCGCGCGGGGCTACGACAAGCGCTGCGCCCAAGGCCCGTGCAACCGAGAGCGGTTTTGCGGAGAACGCAAGTGACAGCGGAATCGCATCGCCCACCGACGCGGCGGAAAACCGCGTCACGCGGAACGTCGCCTTCGTTCCATCAACCTTTCCCTTCACGACGCCGCCGTGGAAATACTGGTAGCGGTAGGCGCCATATTCCCAGTCGTTCATCTGGATCGCGCCTTCGGGGTGGAAGAACTCCTTGAGCCACGCCTCCTGCAGGGCGTTGCCCTTCGCGTCGCACCAGGCGTGCGTGCCGAGCGTCACGCGCGGCACATCGGGATTCCCCTTCGCCGCCGCGAGCATCTTCGTGAAGCCGTCGACGAATTTCGCGCGATCCGGATTCTTGTCGTCGGCGCTGAAACGGTTTGTCCACATCCACGTGCGATCGGGAAGTCCGCTCCAGGACATACAGGCGTCCTGCGAGACGAAGTGTCCGCTCGCCACCAGCGACGCGGCCACCGTCGGCGCCTGGTCGGGATCGATCGGCCCCTGCTGCCAGCCAAAGGGCGACACGTACGACGTCACCGTCCGCTGCAGCACCTTTTCGAGCTTGATGCGGTTCGCGGCGATCTGCTTGAACGCCGCGTTCGGCGAGATCGTCATCATGTGCGGGTGGGAGATCGTGTGGTTGCCGATCGCGTGCCCCATCGCCATCAGCGGCTTCGGGCCCTCGGTGAAGTACGGCGCATCGTTGCCGACGAAGTAGAAGTTGCCTTTCACGCCCGCCCGCACCATCATCTCGCCCTTGGCGGTATCCGCGGGATTCGTGTCGTCCCACCGGCAGGAGAACGCGATCTCCGCATGGTCCGGCAGCGGCGCGATCGAACAGGTCGCGGCCTGCGCCTCGGCGGCCGTCGCGAACGTGGCGACGATCTCCTGCTCATAGCTCGGGAACGACAGCGGATTCGCCGCGCAGGCAAAAACCGCGAAAACAGACACAAGACTCACAATTGTTTTCATGGCGCAATTATAGCATAAAGAAAGGTCTGAGACAGAAGATCGGGCAGAGATTCCAAATCGGGAATAAGTCGCATTGAGAATTGAGCCGCCTTGGCCTT
>JAUNMP010000395.1 GCA_030537465.1 bacterium | reverse complement strand
CCTACGGGGCGCCGAACACGTGGCACAAGCAGAAGCATCGTGGACGCAAGCGCTGCGGCATGCTCTTCGCGATGCCCAGTGTGCGGACGAAGCTGGGTCTCAAGGCACGTCCGAAGTACGACCCCGATGTCAACGCCAAGCGATTGGTCCAGGCGGATCCCTACCTGGCGAGCATTCTCTACGGGTCGGTTGACACGATGGCGGCGCACTACGGGAGAGGACGCTCCCAGATTGGCGTCGCGCCTACGGCGGCTGCGGCCGCGCCTGTTGCTTCGTCCAAAGGGACCGCGCCGGGCAAGGGCGCGGCCTCCAGCAAGAACGTGGCCAGTCGTGTGTCGGCGCCGAAGACCGCGAAACCGGCGAAACCTGTAAAGCCTGCACCGAGATCCGTTGCCGCTCCGGCGAAAACCGTTACCCCGCCACCGGTGAAGAAGCCACCGCTGATTATCCCAAAGCCTCCCGAGGAGCCGAAGCCCGAGGTCGCGAAGACCGAAGAGGAGGCGACAGATTGGCTGCGGGTGGTTGGCCTCAAGGGTGGCTACTTCAGAAAGAAGGCCAGGCTGGTGGTGCCGGCCGCGCCTGCGCCCGCGTCGCCCGAGCCCGAAACGGAAACTGCAGGGGGACAGTCCCCAAGTGACGATACGGATCTGGAAGGGGGACAGTCCCCAAATGCCGACACGCTTGTGCTGCCGTTGCCGAAGGATCTCCACATTGGGAAGATGGGTGACGATGTCAAGGATCTTGAGGCGTTGGCGAAGCTGCCGGACTACGCAAGGGGTGGTCCCGTGACGGCGGATCTCTCGCCGTTCAGAATCGCGGGTGGAGCCTGGCGGTCGCCGAGCACCTACTATTATTCGCCGAGTGGAAAGATCGTGACGGGGGACAAGGTGGACGAGAGGTCCATCGAGGTTGGAACCTTCATTTTCTACAAGAAGTGAGCTGTTATGGGTACGACGTTCGTTCCGGAGAAGATGATCGTGATCACGGGCGCGGGGGCCTATCCGCGACTGGTGGTTGAGGGTGCACGCGAGGCTGGTGTCCGAAAAGTCGACGTGTTGGCCGTGCGTGGTTCGACCGAGCGGGCGACCTGCAAGGCGGCGGATGCCGTACACACGATTGGCATCGGCGAAATCGCCTCTGGGCTCCGCTGGGTGGCGGCGCAGGGATACGAGGGGGCTGTGTTTGCGGGGCAGATCAGTCCACTCTCTCTCTTCCGCAGTCGTTTCGACGACGAGACGAAGGCCTGGCTCGCCTCCCTCCCCTGCAAGACGGCCCATACAATCTATGGCAAGCTCGCCTTCGAGTTCGAGAAAGCGGGGGTTCCCGTTTTCCCCGCGTCGTCGTTTATGGACCACCATCTGCCGGGAGAGGGACTGCTGACGACGCGTGATTTCACCGAGCGGGAACGGCGTGATGCCGAACATGGCGCGGTGGTGATGCGTGACATGGGGCGGCATGATGTGGGCCAGACCGTGCTGGTGAAGGACGGCATGGTGCTCGCGGTGGAGGCGTTCGAGGGTACGAACGCCGCGATCAAGCGTGGCGGCAAGCTGGGCGGGAAGGGCGCCGTGCTCGTGAAGGGGGCGCGCGAAGGGCACGATATGCGCTTCGACATCCCGGTCATTGGGCTCAAGACGTTGAAGGTCATGAAGTCCGCCGGTGTCTCCGCCTTGGCATTCCAGGCGGGACGCCTTCTGCTCCTGGACCGTGAGGAGGTCATTGCCTACGCGAATCGCAAGTCCATTGCCATCAAGGGCTTCGCGACAGACCTTCCGCCGGCGCCGACACGTCCCTCGCGTTGAGAATTTCTCAAAACTTCTCAAAATTTCATCATCGTTTCTCTTCGTCGAGGGTTGCGTCCACGGCTCAATCGGCGTAGAATATGTGTGGTTTCACGTTCAAGGTTCAAAGTTCCGGGTTCCAGGTTCAAGGTTTAATGACAACGAGCCTTTCAAAAATCCCTGGAACTTTGAACTTTGAACTCGGAACTCGGAACTTTCAACTTTTTGTAAAACAACAAGGGACGACAAATGACAGTTAAACCCGAAAGCTACATGTACGAGATGATTCGCACGGAGCTCACGGACGCCGTGGGTGATGCGAACGTCGACGTCAAGTTCGCCGACAAGTTCGGCCATTCGATCGACTACTACTGGATTCCCGAGATGTGGCACGACCGCGGCAAGAAGTGCCCGCAGCCTGACTTCGTCGTGCATCCTGGCTCCACGGCTGAAGTGGCGAAGATCATGAAGATCGCCAACCAGTACAAGATTCCGGTGGTTCCCTGGGGCGGCGGTTCGGGTTCGCAGGGCGGCGCGCTGCCGATCTACAACGGCATCGTGCTCGACATGAAGCGCATGAACAAGGTGATCAAGGTCGACAAGAC
>JAUNMP010000394.1 GCA_030537465.1 bacterium | reverse complement strand
AGGCGACGGAGTCGCCGGAATGTTCAACTGAGGAGGGTTTTGCAATTACCTCGGAAGCGCATCCTCCGGTGATCCAGATGGATTTGGATTCTACACGGTCCGTGGCGCGGTGGATGTCGCCGCGGGGGCGACACTGGAGATTTCGCCGTACCAGCCAAAGAGCCTCATCCGCCACGAGGGAGAACTGACGGGCGCGGGTTCGGTCAAGATCTCGTCCTATCGGGGCGCGAACGCCGAGACGACGAACGAGGGTTCGGGCGAGCTGTGCGGGACGAATGTCAATTTCACGGGACAGGTTCTCATCGACCACGACTACTACACGAAGATTGAAGGAGGAGTCACCAAATACACGATTCCGAACTTCCGCGTTCATACCTACATCGTGGCGACGGACGGTCGCAACCTGGGCGGTCCGCTGGATGCTTTCCGATATGATTCGCTCTGGCTGCGCCACTACGGCTGCCTCTTCCCGCGGCGGAGCCTCACGCTCGACCAGACGAATCGCGGCGTCTATCTTTCCGACAAGGCGCTGATGGAGCTGAAGCCAGATGTCGAATTGTCGATTCTGAACCCTGTGACGCTCGACGGCGAACTGATCGCCTACGGTCGCGGTGCGTTCGGCGGCACGCTGGCGCTCGGCGGTCCTCTGCGTTTCGCCGCCAACAACGACTTGTCGGATGCAACGGGGCCGACGGCAGAGAAGAACATCATGACGATTTCGAACATCTGCCTCAAGGCGCTGTCGACGAACGCCTTCAACGGCGCGGCGATTACGCTCAAGGATCAGGCCAAGCTGCTCGTCGACTTGGGGACGACGAACGAGTCCGTTCGCTTGAATGGTCTCTACAATGTCGCGGGATCGCTTGCGGCAGACGACAAGATCCGCGTCGCCTTCGAGAACGTGCCCGAGAATGGGGGCGAGGCGGCGATCTGCACGGTGGCCGTCGCGTCTCCGCTCACAGTCGAGTCGTTCACGTTTGAGCGACCCGCCAAGTTGACGCCGACCGTATCCGTGCGCGAGGCCAATGGCTCCAAGACGTTTGTGGTCACGCTCGCGCGCGGTGGCATGCTGGTGATTTTCCGGTAGTTTGGAGCTTTGAGCTTCTAGCTGTTAGCCGTCCCTCACCCTTAGAGGCTTAAAGATAACAGCTTCAAGCTCCATTCGGGCTTTCTCGTTTCCTCTTCTGGGCCTGCCCGTTCATTGATTCGGGCCTGCCCGACGGGTCTGCCGGGCCGGCCCGAAGGTGTCTGTCGGGCAGGCCCGAAGCATCTGTCGGGCCGGCCCGTCTCCCCGTTCGGGCCGGCCCGTCTGCCGAACCGCCAGGTGGACTCGCGATTCGGCGATCCTAATGGGTACGACATCGGGGAAGGTGCCTGCCGCGCCCGCCCTCTTTGGCCTCGAAGACTTTTGCTTGTCCACCCGACTTTTCCGTGTTGTCCATTGCATAAATTCCAATTTCATCGAGAACTTCTCAAAAACTCCGCGCCTCCGCGAGATGCTTTCGCCGTTGAACCGCCGATTTTAGGCTGAATCCTAACTGAACCCAAACTGAACCCATTGAGGGGAATTTTGAGACCCTTGGAAGGAAATTTTGAGACTCATTGGATCAGAATAAAGGACGAGTCGGCCACAGAGCGGGAGAAGGATTTTGTGGTGCGCAATCCCTGCCGATGGGCTACGTAAACGGCAGATGAGGGTCGATCCTGTTGCCTTTTCTCAAATGGATGTGCTATACTTTCAAAAAAGTTGATTTTGGGATTCCTGTTTCGATTTGAAAGGGGGATGACGATGAAGAAATGTCTATTGCTTGTGTGTGTCGGACTGCTGGGCGCGGGCAATGCCTTTGTCGGCGGCGGCGACATCTCGGACAGCCCGGTCCTGGATCTTCCCGGCGTTCGGTTGGATGGTGCGGGCGAGCTGGAATTCCGCGTGCGCGTGGGCGTGTGGGATTGCGCCGGGGCGACGCTGGACGGCGTCGATGTCGCTGGCGACGTGTGGGTCAAGTCGGGAACGACGCATGCGCTCGCGTATGTGGCCAAGAAGGGCGCTCCGTTCGTCAAGTGGACGGGCGATGTCGCCGCCATCACCACGGGAACGGCGACCGACGCGGCCGTGACGCTGACGGTCAATGGTCCGGTCGACCTTGTCCCGGACATCTATTCAAAGACCTACCAGTTCAACGGGGCCGCCAATGCGCTCTTCAATGCCAGCGGCGTCTGGTACGAGGGCTCGGGGACGGTGGCGAATCCTGACCTGACCTCCGGCGCGAACAAGCTGCGGATTACGAAGAGCGATGTCCAGATGGCGACGATGCCGCCAGACGTGGTCTATTCTGTGAGGTAATTGCAAAACCCTCCTCAGTTGAACATTCCGGCGACTCCGTCGCCT
>JAUNMP010000393.1 GCA_030537465.1 bacterium | reverse complement strand
AGCGCCGTCGGCTTCCTGCGTTCGGACTTCGCGCGGATCGTATCGCAGAAGTTGAGGTAGTTGTCGGCAAAGGCCTCAAGGAAGGCCTCGGGGTGGCCGGCGGGCGTACGGTTGCAGCGCGCCGCCGCGGGAGAGACCTCGGCGACATAGGGGTTTCCACGCTTCCACTTCTCCTCCGGCGCGCCCGGACTGAACACAGAAAGGAAGTGCGGATCCTCCTGGCGCCACGCCAGGGCCTTCTTCTCGCCATAGACGCGGATGCGCAGACCGTTCTCCTCGCCGGTGGATATCTGCGAGGCGATGAGGACGCCCTTCGCGCCCTTTTCGAAATGGACAAGCACGTTGCCGTCATCGTCCAGCGCCCCACCCACGAAGTTCGTGAGTTCGGCGAGAACTTCCTTGATCTTCAACCCCGTGATGTACTCGGCGAGGTTCGCCGCGTGCGTGCCGATGTCGGCCATGCAGCCACTGATGCCGCTTGTCTTCGGATTCATGCGCCAGCGAAGGCGCTCAACCGTCGTCCTCTTCGGGTCAACGCGGCGCATCCACCCCTGCGGATACTGCACCACGACCTTGGCGATCTTGCCGAGGTCGCCGCGCGCGACGAGGTCGCGCGCGAGCTTCACCATTGGATAGCCCACATAGGTGTGCATCACGCCGAAGGTCAGCTTCGTCTTCTTCACGAGCGCGGCGAGCTCCTCCGCCTCTGCGGCGGTCATCGTCATCGGCTTCTCGCACATCACGTTGAAACCGGCCTCGAGACAGGCCTTCGAAATCGGGAAGTGGGTGAAGTTCGGCGTGCAGACGGCAACGAAGTCGATGCGCTCGTCCTTGGGACGCGCCGCCTCGGCGCTAACCATGTCCTGCCAGGTGTCATAGACACGTGCGGGATCGAGACCGAGGAGACGTCCCTGCTCGCGGCCGCGTGCGGCATCCACGTCAAATGCACCCGCGACGAGCTCCACGCCACCATCGATCCGCACCGCCATCCGGTGGACATTTCCGATGAAGGCGCCAATGCCGCCTCCGACCATCGCCATTCTCAGCTTTCTCATACCCATATTTCCCCTCTCTACCTTCTCTACCCTCTCAACCGTCTCCACCCTATCTACCTTCTCTACCCTCACTTCTCATAGTCCTTCTTCAGGAACAGGACCGCCGTGACGAGCACGGTGAGCGCTCCCAGGAAGTAGGCACCGGAAAGCGACGTGAGGCAGTTCTTCACGCTCACGCCGGAATCCATCATCACGCCAATGAGCTTCGGCGCGACCGCACCGACGAGGAACGCGCCACAACACATGAAGCCCGTGGAGGACGCGCGATAGCGCGGCTTGATTACATCGTAGAGAGAGGCGAACATGTTCGAGTCGTAGACGCCATGAGCGAGGCCAAAGAGGAAGAGCCCCAGCGCACAGAGCGTGAGCGAGTTCGAATAGTAGGCGAGGAAGATGCAGGGCGCGCCCGAGAGCAAGCCGACGACGTTCGTCGCCATGCGGGCCGGCTTCCACTTCGCGGCGAGCTTGTCTGAGACGCGACTCGCGATCATAATGCCGATCACGCAGCCGGCGTAGTGCCAGATCACGGAATGGAACATCGTCCAGAAACCGACCTCGGTGGCGGCCATGTTCGTATTGGAGAAGAACGTGTCGCGCAGATAGACGGGCGTCCACACGGTGAAGCCGAAGTTCGTGAACACCTGGAAGCCAAAGGCGACCATGAGCAGCCAGGCGCTCGGCTTCACGGCGAAGGCCTTGAAGGCCTCCAGCATGGAAGGCTTCGCCTCCGCGCCGGCCGCGGGCGGCAGCGGCTTCGTGTCGCGCAGGAAGACGAGCAGCACGAAGAAGAGAATCACGCCGAATCCGCCGAACACCCAGAACGGATAGCGCCAGGCCCCCTGTCCAAGACCCGCGAGCCAACCGGAGGCAAGGGAAACGGCGACGACCGCCACATAGAGCGCGCTCTGCATGATCGACATCGCCATCGAGCGCGTCTTGTCGTGCAGCTGGCTCAGAATCGAGTTGGCGGACGACGGATAGAGGCACTGTCCCGCGGCGAACACGACGCTGTAGACCGCCACGAGGTAGCTGACGAGAGACAGCCACCCGAAGGGACGCGCGAAGCCCGATGCCAGAATCGCGAGGGAGAACAGCGACACGGAGATCAAGATCGTCTTCTTGCGGCTGAAGAGATCCCCGAGCACGCCGGCGAAGAGCACGCAGACGCCGTAGACCGCGGCGAACACCGTCATCACCGTCCCCCAGTCTCCCGCCGCGACCGACGTGAACTCGGCCTTCATCTGCGGCAGCACGGAATTGAAGATCTGCCGCGTGCCCTGCTGCATGAAATAGCCGACAGTGAGCAGCGCCAGCGCCACCCACTTGTAGGCTCCCAC
>JAUNMP010000133.1 GCA_030537465.1 bacterium | reverse complement strand
CAAAATGACAGTAGGTTCTTCCATAACAGAAATTGCGGCACGCCGAAATGGCATCGTCCTTGCATCGGACGCTGCACAAGTCGGTATGCATCGTGGCAGCCTGAAGTATCGGGTTGATAAGGGTGAGTTGGAGAAGGTTGCTCGCGGAGTATACGTTTGCCCTGATGCCTGGGCGGATGAACTCTTTGTTCTCCAGGCACGATTCAAACGTGGTGTTTATTCTTGTGAGACGGCACTTTTTCTACATGGCCTTACAGATAGTTCTCCAGAAGCGTGGACAATGACCTTCCCGGTGCATTATAATACTGCGGAGGCCGAAAAGGTCGGTGTCACTTGCCATCAAAAGTCGCATTCACTGTATGGGGAGGGAATTGAGGAGGTTGTTTCTCCTTACGGGTGTGGTGTCTTGTGTTATTCACGTGAAGTGACGCTTTGCGACGTTCTGCGGCCCAATAATCCTGTTGAGATACAACAGGTAATGGATGCAGTGCGTGCCTACGCCAAACTTCCCGATCGTAATCTTTCGGAGTTGATGTTGAAGGCCAAACAGCTTCGAGTGGAGAAACGAATGCGGGCCTATATGGAGGTGTTGATATGAATCCTGCGATTATGAGGCTCAAGGCCAAGGTGAAGAACCTTGCCGCAGCCAAGGGAATTCCCGCGCAGACAACTCTACAGTGCTATGCATTGGAGCGATTCCTTTTGCGGTTGTCACGAACACTCTCTCCGACATCTCCGAATCAGCCGAAATAGCGCGACTTTAGGAGGCGTATCGACAAAAGTATGCCTATGCGAAGGGAATTACGTTGGATGAGGCTTTGGGGTCGATCCGTAAAATGGCGGAGGAACTATGACCTACTTTACATCGGATCAGCATTTCGGGCACTTCAACATCATTCGGTTGAGTCGTCGACCGTTCTTGACGGCCGAGGAAATGGATGCCGCGCTATTGGCGCGTTGGAACGCCAAGGTGAAGGGAGACGACACCGTCTATGTCCTTGGCGATCTTTTCTTTCGCGCGGCAGCCGTGGAGCCGATTCTAAATGAGCTCAAAGGACGCAAGCATTTGATTCTTGGAAATCACGATGGTTCCTGGATGAATCGTGTGGATCTCTCGCGATACTTCGAGAGCGTTCAGACGCTCAAGGAAGTGAATGTCGATGGTCGCCTTCTGACGCTCTGTCACTATCCGATGCTCGCCTATCCCGAGGCACGTCGCGGCTACATGATCTACGGGCACATACACAACAATGTCGGAGACGATTATTGGCCGCTCATTCAACGTCGTCCGCGCATGCTCAATGCGGGTGTTGACGTCAATGATTTCGCGCCGGTGACGTTTGATGAGCTTGTGGCAAACAATCGGCGATTCAATCGGGAACACGCCGCCGCGGCCACCGTCGACCCTTTCACGCTCTACTGCGCTGAGAGATAGGGGCCCGCCTGGAAAAGTAGGAGACGAATCTCCACCTCGTTTCCCGTTGCCGCAGAACGGATAATCTGGTACACTTTTGTCAGTTCCAAAAAATGTGGAACTGATAATGCTGTGTCGATTGACGATTTGAAAAGGTATCTGGACCGGCTGGGACTGGCGTTTGCGCCGACTGCGGAAGCGGTTGACGTAAGGCGGTTGCCGGCTTTTATGGCGTCGTCGAACGAATGGCTTACAGCTAATCTGCTCGGGCGGCCTTGCGTGCTGGCGCTTCCCAAACGCCGTCATGAGGCGCCCGATTCGGTTGTCATCACCTGGAAGACCGCACATCGTGTTTTCGGCAGGCGGACGCTTCTCGTGCTTGAGGCGGCGGACGAGGAGTTCTGTCGGGTTCTTGAACGCGCAGGCGTTGCCTACGCCATGCCTGGCAAGCGCATCATGATTCCAGATGAGGTGCATGTCGTGACGGGTGATGCCCCTCGGGCGGTCCGGTTGCCGAAAGAGCGTCTTACGGTCAACGCGCAGCTGGCGTTGCAGTGGTATCTGTTGAAGGGGAAGGACAATCGCGTCTCGTTCAGGGAACTGGCGGAAGGACCAAAATTGCCGAAGAACAGGATCACCGATGTCGCCAAGGAGCTTGAGATCGCCCGTCTCGCCGTGATAGACAAGGCGTGGAAGGCCCATGCGCTCGAGTTCTCGATTGGCAAACGCGAGCTCTGGGAGAAGGCACTTCCAATGATGGCGTCGCCCGTACAGTCACGTTTTCGCACTAAGAGTCCGGCGCGAGGATTGGCGAGGGCTGGCATCCTGGCGCTCTCCGACCAGACGATGCTCGCTCCAGACAACTTTGACACGTATGCGATCGGTCGCGGGGACCCTCGAATTGGGGAGATGCCGCCTCTTAGGTACGAGGGCGACGTCGTCGAGGTCTGGAAGTACGATCCCGCCCGGCTTGCGGGTGAGTCAACATGTGTGGACAACCTTTCGCTCTACCTGACGCTGAAGGATGATCCGGACGAGCGTGTCAGGGGAGAACTCAGGACATTGCTGGAGGGAATGGAATGGTGAGGGGATTTGATCTCTTCAGGAATCGGTTGGCCGCGTTTGGCGACTCGTTCATCGTGATCGGGGGCACGGCATGCGATTTGCGGCTTGCCCCGTACGGCGGGTTCAGGCGAACGAAGGATATCGACGTGATTGTCGTGACAGACGCGGTGAGTACGTCGCTCGCCGAGGCGTTGCATGCCTTCTTGCGCGAGGGAGAATACACATGTTACGTGACGCGCGATTCTCGTCCGCACTTTTACCGTTTCACGGCGCCGAAGGGAAGTTCCTATCCCGCGCTGATCGAGTTGCTGTCGAACTCACTGTTGCCGGAGCGTCCGGATGCGCGGTTCACGCCGATTTCACACGCAGACGAGATCCGTAGTCTTTCGGCCATCGTACTCGATCCCGTCTACTACGAGTTTGCGAAGACGCATCGCGATTCGGATGAAGGCATTCCCTGTCTGACGCTCGAGGCGCTGGTTGTCTTCAAGAGTTCGGCCTACCTGAATCTGCTTGAAGAACGGCAATCCGATCCGTCCCGCGTTCGAAGCGAAGACCTGAACAAGCACAGGAACGACGTGTTCCGTCTCGTCGGTGCAATCCCGGAGGCGTCGTCGGTCGAGGTGCCGACGGAGATCGGCGTGAGGCTGAGGCGGTTTATCCATCTCTTTGGGCCTGATGCACCGGACTGGGAGGGAATCCTGTCGGCGACCGGGGAGACCGCGCTCTCCCCTGACGAATACGTCCGCCGTTTCCGCAGGATATTCGGGCTCTGATCGGCCGCAACGAGAATCGAGCGGTTCGGATGTCTAGGTTCGGAGAAGACGAGCGGGCGACGGTTCTCAATCCAAGCAAGCAACGCCTCGTAATCGCCATCGTTGACGATTTCATGGAGTTGGTCAGCCTCAATATTGTCTGTGTTATCCGTATTCATTTTTGGGGGACTGTCAGCGCGAGAATCGCCGCGTTGCGGGTTTCGGCGGTGAGATCGGGATTTGACAGGATGGCCTGGATGGTTGTGGCCAGGGTGAAGTCTACAGCCGGTTGTGGAGTTTCCGCGAGGACTGGCGGCTTTGTCGTTGCGCTGGCACCCTGGGACGGGTACAGTTGCTGGCGGATGCGGTCGGCGAAATGCTTGAGTCTGGGCTTGTAGTAGCGGAGCGTCATCTTTGCGGTCGTGTGCCCAACGATCTGACCGATGTCCGTTGGGGAGATACCGGCCTCGATTGCAAGTGTGACGAAGGTCGTGCGAAACGAGTGCCAGCCGTAGAGCGAGGCCGCATGGCAGCCGCGCTCGCGGTTCTTCTGGGTGAGTCGCAGGAGGTCGATCTTAGAACCGGTGCCAAGGGCCTTGCGGGGGCGGACGCTTTCGCCGGTCAACATCTCGACGGCATGGAGATCGGAGGAGATCACGCTGCGTGCGCGGCCGGTCGCCGACTGGATTTGCGAATAGCTCGCTCCCGAGCGGAATCGCGTATAGGTGTCCAGGATGCGTTCGCGGCGCACTGCGGGCATTCGGGCGGACAGCACCGCGTCACGGATCATGTTGAGATTGGCCGGTTTCTTCTTCTCGTCAACGATCTGCGCGGGAGTTGCCGCGAGTTCTCGTTCGAACAGGGCGCGCGCGATGAATGGCTTGATGGACTTCGTCACGGCGTCCTGCTTGGATTCATAGAGTTCGGCGGCCAGAGGGAAGACGAACCCGGTCAAATGTCCGTTCTCAGGTATCTGGCGATTCAGGACTTGGGAAAACCGCTCATCCAGAATGGGGATGTTGGCAAGGACTTTGGCCTTGCTCGTGACGATGCTGATGACGCCGATGTCGAGATTGACATCCTCCCAGCGGAGTCTGCAGACATCGCCGATGCGCATGCCGGTGAAGGCGGCGGTGACGGCAAGGGCGTGGACGAGTGGATCCTCCTCGGTCAACTCGAGGATGCGGTCGAGCTGCGCTCGGGAGAAGGGCTCATGGGGGATTTCATCCTTCTTGTCGTTACGTCCAAAGAAACCGGCGAATGGATTTGGCCGCCCGGAGGTCGCCCAGAGCTCGTAGGCGCTTGAGAGCAGCCGGATCTGCTTCTTGACCGTTTCGTGGCTGTACTCGCCTTCGAGCTGGACGAGATAGGCTTGCGCGAGCTCCTGGGATATTCCGTTGACGGTCGTTGCGGACTTGATGCCCTTGGGCAGATCCTGTGACCTCGCAAACTTGGCGAAGCGTTCGAAGTAGGTGTCCGCCACGCCTAGCCAGGTTTCGGAGGTGCCGCGGCGTTTGGGTTGAAGCCGCCAGCGCTTCGGAAGTTCGGAGAGCGGAACGTCAACCAATCGGCTGCCAGTCGCCTTGTTGTAGGCGATCTTCTCGAGATGCGCCGGATCGTCCTTACAGGAGTCGAGGATGTGCGAGAGGGCGGTCATGGCGGCAGCCTTGGATTTCTCGAACGCGTCGTCGCCGCGTATCCGCAGTGAGAATCGACCTGAAGCGTCGACGGGGATTTTACCCCTGACGGGAATGTGAAGGACACGACTAGTCAGCTTCCCTTCGATTCGCATCGTTGCATACCAGGTTCGACGGTAGGTCCCGCCTACATCCCTGATCAGCTTCAGTCCCATCAATCCTCCGTTCTTTCAGCGTGGCTCAACGCGGCACAATTTACCATGGGTCTAGCGGTGGTGCAACTTGAAAGTAGGTAAATTTGTAGGTAAATTCTTTTGCCGGAGCGATGCACAGGGGAAAATGCCCCGAAATCCCTGGGAATTTCGTGGTAGCGCGTTTGCTTGGGGTGCAAAAGGTCAGGGGTTCAAATCCCCTCGGTCCGACCAATTATCTTCCGCTTGTTTCGTGATGAAAAGGGCGGAAGATTTGCTTTTCGGAAGACGGGCTTTACTGCGTTTCCTATTTTCTGCCGCAAATTCATCGGTGGAAATGCTATAATTCGGATGTCTGAAGACTGAAGAGGGTCTTCGTCACGCTTTTTCGGCAAACAAGGAGGTCAAGTTCATGTCGCAGAGTCTGTTTACCATCAATCGCAGAAATTTCGTGGCCGCGCTGGGCGCGTTCTCGGCGGGGGCCGTGTTCGGCATCGACCTCGCCCCGAAGTCGTCGTTCAAGGGCGAGATCAAGGGTCGTCGTCTGAAGCTCGCCTCCGTCGGCTGCGGCGGCATGGGCGGCGCGGCGACGGATAGCCTGATCAGCGCGGGCTGTGAGCTTGTCGCGATCTGCGACATCAATCCCAGTGCCTTCGATCGCTGGGAGAAGAAGTATCCCGGCATCCCGAAGTTCACGGACTATCGCGAGATGCTGAAGACAATGGGTGACAAGTTCGAGGTCGTGCAGGTCGGCACGCCGGATCACACCCACGCCTATATCTCCGTCGACTGTATGCTTGCCGGTAAGCATGTCTATGTGCAGAAGCCGCTCGCTCGTACGGTCGAGGAGTGTGAGCTTATGCTCTGCACACAGCTGAAGAAGGGTGTCGTTTGCCAGATGGGCAACCAGGGCCATCCTGGCGTGTGGCGGTACAAGGCACTGCGCGATGCCGACCTCTGGGGCGATGTGAAGGAGATCTACAGCTGGTCCGACCGCCCGGTGTGGCCGCAGGGCATGAAGGAATTCGCCAAGCCCGAGGCGCTGCCCGCCGGCTACGCGCCGAACGCCTGGGACTGCTGGTGCGGTCCGAGCGAGGACCATGGTTTCTCGAAGGCCTACCACAACTTCAGGTGGCGCGGCTGGTGGGCCTACGGTTGCGGAGCCATCGGTGACATGGCCGTGCACAATGCTGACCCGGCGTTCTGGACCTTTGAGCTGGGCCTCCCGATCAAGGTCAAGGCCGACACCTACGGCGAGGGGCCGGTCACGATTGCGTATCCGAAGAAGTCCCGCATCGAGATGACATTCGCGCCCGGCAAGTACATCAAGCACGAAGTCAAGCTCACGTGGTTTGACGGACATCTCCTGCCCCCGACCGAGGCGGTCCCCGGTCTTGCCGACTACGCCGTCGTCAACGGCAAGAACGTCGAGAACCGCAAGGCTGCGAAGGCGAAGAAGGAGGGCAAGCCCTACACGGCACCCGCGACAATCGCCCCGGTCGTGCCGGACAATGGCGTGATCATCATTGGCTCTAAGGCGACGACGATTGGACAGTCCCACGCGAGCCGTCCTGTCTGCATCGCGGGCGACAAGGCGACCTTTGACGCCGCCATGCCCGCAGGCGACAAGGCGAGCTCCTACAACCACTACCGTGAATTCGTCGAGGCCTGCCAGGCGAACGATCCCGCGCGCTGTGGCTCGAAGCTTGCCTATGCGGCCCCGCTCACCGAGGCGCTGCTCATCGGCTGCGTCGCGCTGCGCTACCCGGGTGAGGAGCTCTGCTTTGATCCCAAGGCGATGAAGTTCACGAACAAGCCCGAGGCGAACGAGTTCCTCAAGGCGCCGAAGCGCAATGACTGGGACTTCACGAAGATGATGGCCGGCCGCTGAGAGTTGGTCAATTGCTGAAACGAAACACCCGCCGCGCCTTTCGGTCGCGACGGGTGTCTCGTTGTCCAAGAACCTCGTCTGGAATCAGAACCGGAAGCGGATTCCGACCGTTCCGATCGTGAGATCGCGCACGGCGCTCACCGTCTTACGGGCCTTGATGCGTTCGCGCGCATCGTCGTTCGTCACGTCGAACTGGTGGACGTTGGCGTAGACCGTCGCCATGTCGGAGACCTTCCAGGAGAGCTCGAGGATGAGGTTCAGCGTCATCAGTCCGCCATGGTAGTGTCCGCCATTTGGCTTCGCGCCATAGCGCCGCTCGAAGAGGAATTCGTTGCCGTTCTCGGCGTAGAATTCGGGTGTGAAGGCGATGGTGTCCGTCAGGGCGTACTTTCTCCGGATGCCGGTGCGGGCGTAGAACCATTCCGTGGGGTGCGAGCTGCGGCGAAGGAGGTAGAAGGGCGTGAGGTAGGGGTTTTCGAGACTCTGCCCGAAGCGCCATTCGCTGATCGAGGCGTTTGATTTCGCCTCCCTGTAGGTGTGGGCGTATCCCTCGAGGGTGATCCAGTCTTTGATGAAGTCCGAGGTTAGGCTCCAGCCTTTCCAGTCTTCGCCATACTGTCCAAAATCCCAGGTGTAGGTCCAGTAGGCCCCGTAATCCATCTCGTTGAGGGGCCGGCGGTGGACCATGTCGCGGCGACCGCTGAGGGAGGAGACGTTCCAGTGCCAGAACCCGATCTTTCCGAAATTTCCGTAGTCCTTGGAGTCGAAGCCCGCCCGCGTCAAGGTCATGAACATCGGGCGGTCCTCGATGACGCGGCTACGGGACTGGTAGGCGGTGCGCCAGCTCGGATTGAAGTTCACGTAGAACGGGTCCGCCACGCCTCCGACGGCTGTAGCCATCAGGGCGAGAATGCAGACGAGAACTGGAACGCGTAATGACAAAGGTGGGAACTCCCAAAAGGGGGGCATAGTTTACCATATTCGGGATGTGATGGGAAATCCCCGTCGTTGGCATGCGGTCATCGTCCGAGGATCAGCTTGTGCTGGGCTCGGTATTGGCCGGGCGTCTGACCGCGTTCACGGCGGAAGACGTGGACGAAATGGCTGTGGTCGCAGAAGCCGCACTCCTGGGCGATGGTGGCAATGGTCTTGTCCGTCGTTTCAAGCAGGCGGCGGGCGTGATTGATGCGCAGCGAGGTGAGGTAGCCGTTCGGCGTGGCGTTCGTCGTCTGCGTGAAGACGCGGTAGAAGGTGGCGGAGGAGAGCCCGACGCGCGCCGGCAGGTCCTGTATGGAGATGTTCTCGGCGAAGTGCTGGTTCAGATAGGCGACGGCCGCGCCGATCTTCTCGGCGTTGGGAATGGTTGACGGGGCGAGTTCGGCTTTGTGGTAGCAGCAGGCCGTGCCGATGATGTCACCCTGCAGGTTTCTGACGGGATAGATGTTGATGGAAATGGTGTCGGCCGCATTCGCCGCCGTGCGGAGTTCCCGTCGGTCGATGATGGGATGGCCCGTCTTCAGGACCTGTCGGTCGCGCGCCATGATGTAGTCCGCGATCTTCTTCGGGAAGACATCGCAGGAGCGCTTGCCGATGACATCGTCCTCTCGCTCGAATCCGCACTGCTCGCAGTTGCGCCGGTTGATGGCCATGAAGCGTCCCTCGGCGTCCTTGATGTAGGAGGCGACGTTCGGCAGGCGGTCGAACATCTCTTGGAGCAGTGTGAGATTGGGTCCGGCCGCCTCGAAGAAAGCCCGCTGCAGGGCTTTGGCGTCTTGAGGTCGTGTGGTCGTTCTTTTCATGCGCGAGAGGATTATACACAACATGCGAGGGGATGTACAAGACCTGAACGGAGAATCTTGTATACTATAACATCTGCAAAAGGAAGTTTACTGTGAAAAGACTTGTCTGGATGTTTCTGTTGGCGGCGGTTTCCCAGGGTTGCCCGGGTGCCGATCGCGTCTATCCCGAATCTGCGTTTCTGCATGCCGGGCAGGGCGGACACCTGATCGACGTCACCAAGGCGCCGTTCTTCGCGAAGGGGGACGGCGTGCATGACGATACGGCGGCCTTGAAGAGGGCGCTGCGGTTCGCGAAGGAGTTCACGAACGTCGCGCATGAACCGGGCGGTATGGTGGGCGGGTCGCCGCGCCGCGATTCGAACTGGACGGTCTATCTGCCGAAGGGAACCTATCTCGTGAGCGACACGGTCTCCTACGGATGGCCGACGACGGTGATGGACCTTCGGTACGGGTGGCGGCAGGTCCGCTACGTGCGGATCGAGTCCGAAGCCTCGGAGGAGAAGCTCCATGAACTTAACCGGCAGCGTCCGAAGGGAACGCCGCCGATGTTCGGCGCGGAGATCAACTGGGATATCCGCATCATCGGCGAGAGCCGTGACGAGACCGTGATCCGCCTGAAGGATGGCGCGTCCGGCTTCGGTCCCGGGGCTGAAAAGCCCGTGCTCAGTTATCATCTGACGAAGCGGGGGTCGAACGTCAACTACGGCAACATGCTCGAGAATCTGACGATCGACGTCGGCCAGAACAATCCCGGTGCGGTCGGCGTCAAGTGGTCGTCGTCCAACTACGGGGCAATCCGCGACGTGACGGTGCGCGGCGCGGGCCAGATCGGCGTCAACATGCCGATCGCCAATGCCTGCGGCTATCTGCGCGATCTGCGCATCGAGGGGTGTGAGACGGGGCTACGGCTGCGGGCGGGACACGAATCGACGCTGGCCGTCGAATACGTGAAGGTGAAGGATGCGGATACCGGCATCCGCGTCGGGGGCGGAACGTGCGGTGGCGACCTCATGAACCTGCGCCGCGTCGAATTTGAAAACGTGAAGACCAATCTCGTCGTGTTGAAGGGCACGGGGGCGCGGGTCGTTATACGCGACTGCGCCTTCGCGGCGGATAGCCGACCCGTGCTCGTCCCGGCAGAAGAAGCCCCCCCGATGCAGGGACCGAAGCGGGAGGAAATCGCGACGCCGGAGGAATTCGGCGCGGTGGGCGACGGTCTCCACGACGACACGGCGGCTCTCCAGCGGGCGATGGACAGCGGCAGGAAGTTCTTCTGTTTGACTCGCTCGATGTATGCGATTGAGGGAACGGTCAGGATACCAGCCTCGGTGACGCTGATCGACGGTCTGTATGCGGCTGTAGTGCGGCACCGGACGGGACGGGGGGAGGCGATGTTCCGCTTGGAAGGGGATGCATCGCCGCGGTTCGAGATGCGTCGTCTGTACGTGGTCGGCGCCAAGCTCGTCGACCACGTTGCGCCGCGCGAGGTGTATCTGAGCGACATATTCGTCGAATTTCCGCAAGGACGCCATGCGTCGACGACGACGGACTTCTTCTTCCCCGGCACATTCGAGCGCAGCGACGTGCAGTGGTATGCCTACCGCAACGCCTCGCCGTCGGTCCGCAAGCGCGTCTTCGCCGACAACTGCGTGGGACTTTGCGCCCAGGCGGAGCCGGGTACGACCAACTATCTTGAGAACGTGGATCTGTTTGCCCGCTCGATCAACAACGAACGCGGACGCGGGGGCACGGCGGCCTATGCGATGAAGAACTGCCGCGCATGGATCTTTGGCGCGAAGTCCGAACTCTGCCGCGTCTCCATCGACCTCATCGACAGTGTGCTCGATCTATCGGGCTTCAACTACCTCAATTGGGATCCGTCGGACTTCCCCGAGGCGCCGGTCATCCAGGCGCTGCGGTCCGAGTACGCGATCGACGGCTTCTTCTGGAAGACGCAGTCCTCCCAGCCGATCGTCAGCCGGGATCTGGACGGGAAGGGGGGCGTGCGGGACCGTCTCGCAGTGGATTTTCCGAAAGTGGACGGTGAAAACGGCTTCGAGGTCAATATCCGCTCAACGAACGAATCGTCTCGTTGAGACGGTGTGCTGTGGACGAGCCGTCTATCGCATCTGTAATTTGTGGTATAATGGGCGCGATGGAGAAAATTTCGACAGGTAGGAGTTGGGGATGAATAAAATTTCAACATTTGTCGTGGTCTTTGCCTGTCTCGCAGTGAGATATGGTATTGCAGGGGCGGACTATTATCTCATTCCCGAAACGACGGACAAGTCCTACTGCTATCAGAAAATCTGGCGCTGTTCAGCGGAGGCGACGACGGGCGAGGCTCCGACGGCGGGCAACTCCTACTGGATCAATGGCACGGTCGGACTGGCCGATTCTGGTGACTTCCCAGGAGATCGCCTGGCGTTCGGTACGCCTGTTGAGCAAGCCGATTCGCCTGTCCCCGTGGGGGGCTGTAAAATCCGTTTGCGGTCGAGCGGTCCTTGGAATTTCGCCGATCTCGCGCTTTATCAGGGAGAGTGTTATTCCGTCAACAACTTCACTGGCGTTCTGTGCGGAGATGCCACCGTCTATACGAAAGAGTTGATGTCGTTCAGGGTCTATCAGAATGGGACTACGAACAAGGGCGTGACGCGATCCCTCGACCTGGCCTTCACGCTGCATGGTGCATCGTCGACAGCACTGATCCTGAACGCCGGCGACTATCCCGCCAATCCGACCTTCCTTCATCTTTCGGGTGACTTTTCCGACTATCACGGAACATGGAAGGCCGCAGGTCGCCGACTCTTCTTCAATACGACTTCGGTTATGGGGTGTGAAGCCGATGGCCCGTCCAACGGCGTCTTTAACTTTGCGGGTTCCACGCAGCTCGCGATTGCAAACGACAAGGCCGCGGGGATGAGTCGGACGCGCGGTGTGACGCTCAACTCGGGCATCACCTTGGCGCTCTGCACGACTAATGAACCGTATGCGTGCGATGATTACGTGGTTGTCTTTCCGATTGCGCGTGGCGGCACCTCCTCACGCGTGGAGAAACAGGGGACGGGACGTGTGACGTTGGACAATCACTGCTCCATTGTCTCCTTCGCCGTCACGGATGGCGTCCTGGCGTTGGGAACGAATTACGTCTGGTCGTCGAAGTTGCCGGAATTCACGGTCGAAGAAGGGGCCTCCCTGGAGATCCTGCCCAGCGTTCATGCCGTCGCGGCCTCCGTGACCTATCGCGGCGAGGCGCTCGCGCGTGGGTTCTACTCGGGTGATGAAACGCGGACGGACTGCCTTCGCTCGGCGGCGATCACGGGTTCGGGAGAGTTGTTTGTCTTTGGTTCTGATCCGTCGGAGATCACGGATGCGACATGGAATCAGGCGAATGCAGGAGGGACGCTTCAGACGGACGCCAACTGGCAGGGGGGTACGGCGCCCAATCTGGTGGATGGGTCCGTCCGGTTGACATTCGCCGCGGCAGGTTCCGAGGCCACGGTTTCGGAACGTGCGCTGGTTTCGGGGCTCACGTTGAATGCACCCGGGGACTTTACCGTGAAGGGAGACAAGCCGTTGGCCGTTCTGGAGGGAGGCATTTCGGCAACTTCCGATGCGGCTCGTGGGCATACCTATGCTTTTGAGGCGCCGCTCTCGGTTCTCAGCAGTCAACCATGGGCGTTGGGCGAACTGGGGTCAACCTACACGAATCGACTAGTGTTTCGTGATTCTCTCTGTGGAGACGATCGAAATGCTGTCATCACGAAGACGGGTGCCGATGAACTCGTTCTTGAAGGGACGAACTCCTATCGGGGGGCGTTGGTTGTGGAGGGGAGCCGCCTGACCCTCAAGGGGACGTTGGGTACGGACCCTGCCACAGATGGGTCTCTGACGGGGGATGGCGACAAAGGGTCGCGATTCACGTTCGCGAATGCCGTGCTGAACAAGAATTTCCATGTGGGACACTGCAAGGAAGACCGCGTCTACTACTTCCCGGCGGGAACCACGAACATCTTCCGTGGGAAGTTCACGCATCAGGAATCGGCAACACTGCAGATGGAGGATGGGTCCGCGGTGATTTTCGAGGGTGGTTACGAGGATGGTGGCAAACTCTGGCAGCGTGGTTCGGCGAATTGTCATTTGTATGTTCGCAAAACGCCGATTACCATTGGGTCTATTCCTGGAAATTACCTCTCGCCCTTCAATGGCCGGATGTATTGGCAGGTTGCCGACAACACGGTGAACTATGTCGGCTTCAACTATGCGCGTTTGAGGTAATTGCAAAACCCTCCTCAGTTGAACATTCCGGCGACTCCGTCGCC
>JAUNMP010000392.1 GCA_030537465.1 bacterium | reverse complement strand
ACGCCTTGCGGTTGATCTTGAAGCTGCCCTCGGGCGTCACGACCATCTCGTTGCGGCGGGTCGACCCCGGCACACGCACGAAGCGGTCGGCGATGCCGAACTTCGCGAACTCGCGTTCGAACGGCACCGCGTTGTTCTCGCCCAGAAGTCCCCCACATGCAACAGAGGCGCCACGCCGCGCAATCCAGCGCGCAACGTTGATGCCCTTGCCGCCGACGTTTTCGACTTCCTCGACATCCTTCGAGATGGAGCCGTCCGTCGGCCATTCAGGAAGCACCACCGTCGCATCGAGCGCGGGACTCATGCAGACGCAGAAGAAGCTCATATGCGACATCCGAATCACAATCCCGTGGTCTTCTTGTCCTTGCTCACGCTCACGGACGCGGGAATCGCGCCGCCATTCACGACCTGGGCTCCGTAGACGCTCAGACGCTTGAGCTTCGGCAGACGCGCAACGACCGAGACGTCGACGGGCTGCTTTGCGTAGGAGAGATCGAGCACCTCCAGCTCGGGCAACGCGGCAAGCGCCTCCAGGTTCGTATAGCGGCTTCCCGGGAGTTCAAGACGGCGGAGCTGCTTGTTATTCGCGAGCAGCGCGAGGTCACCCAGCGCACAGGAGAGGTTCCCACCGTCCATGTTCCAGACACGCAGATAGGTGAGGTTCGGCAACGACTGGATCGGCGTGAGGTCGGGGATCTTCTCGGCGAAGATCTTCAGCTCCGTCGCCTGCGGGACCTGACGCACCCACGCGAGAGACGTCATCTTCGTGAGACCGCCGTGGAACTTCGTCACCTGCTTCAGGTTGCCGAGAGACGCATATCCTTCGGGCGTGCACTTCGCGGCGTAGAAGCCGATCTGGCGCAGCTTCGGACAGGTCGCGAGCGGCGAGAAGTCCGCGATCTCGGCCCCGTAGAAGTCGATGTCGGAGAGCTCGGTCATGCCGGCGAGCGGCGAGAGGTCGGCGATCTGCGAATAGGAGAAGCGCAACGACTCGATCTTGGCACCCAACACCTCGATCCCCGAAAGATTCAGACCCTTGACGTTCTTGATCTCAACATGCGTCGCCCCGCGCATCAGCGCGAACGGAATCGGAGAAGTGAGCTTCACACCATCGATCTCGACATACACAACGTCCGGAAACTGGACGAGCGCGGCCGTCAGCGTGGCCTCATCCGCATCCTTCTCGAACTTCAGGCGCACGTGGGTGAGCTTCGTCTTGCCCTCGGCGACGATCTTCTGCTTTGCGGCGGCGATCTGCGCGGCCGTTGCTGGCACCTTGAACTTCAGCGTGCCATACTTGAATTCGGGCTCAACCGCATTCGCGGCCGTTGTGCTTACGTTCGCGTAGGCGGAAAGATCCGCCTGAGGCGCCGCGGGTGCGGCAGGCGCCGCCACGGAGGGCGCCGGCGGCGGAGGCGTGGCGACAGGGGCCTGGGCAATCGGCTGCTGGACCACAGGCTGTTGAATCACGGGCTGCTGAACGACCACCGGCTGCTGGACAACCATCGGCTGCGCGACCACGACGGGTTGCTGAACGATCACCGTGCGGGGGGGCGGAGGGGGAGGGGGCTGTGTCGCCTCAAGCACGGCGCCGGCCACGGAGCCGAGGATGTCCATCGTCTTCGCCGTCGCTTCCGGATTTGACGTGCATCCCGCGGCGAACGCGGCGGCCGTCAGGCCAATCATGAGCTTCTTCATTTGTCGTCCTCTCCTTTTTTGTTCGGCAATTCACCCGTCACGTCGAGAATCCAGGCCGTGTCGGCCCAGCAAGGGTGGTTCTTGTCCTTGAACACCTCGCGCAGAATCGGCTTCTTCACGTCCTCGTCCCGGTTGAGGATGTCGTTGTAGACGAGCTCGAGAATCTCCCTGTCCTGACTCTTGTCGAAAAGAATGCCCGCAAGCAGCATCACGTTCTCGTCGGGGACAAGGTTAAGCGCA
Source organism: bacterium (assembly GCA_030537465.1). Lineage (GTDB taxonomy): Bacteria > Verrucomicrobiota > Kiritimatiellia > RFP12 > UBA1067 > RUG572. The sequence goes on along the minus strand of JAUNMP010000392.1, from coordinate 456 downwards.
CGGTGGATGCACTCCTCCTTGCGCGCCTTCGGAATCTTGCTGAACTGTTCGCGGAATCTACGGACCTCCTCCATCGTCACCTTGTCGGCTGCAGGCTCCTGCCATTTGTCCGTCAAGGCGTCGAATTCGTCCACCAGCTTCTCCTCGAGATCTTCCGCCTCCTCGGATGGCTCCTCGCCTTCGGGATCCTCCGTCGTTCCAGACGCACCGGCCGCAGCCTTGATCTCCCCCTGAACCGCGTTGCCCTTCTCGACAGGGGCCTCCACACGCCGTGAGACCGGGCGCCGAACCGTTTTCCCGGGCCGCGCCTGCGTCGATCCCGTGTCTTCATCCACCGACATGGAACCCTGCGGGCCGCGTCCCAGGAAGAACACGCCCCCTCCGACCGCAACCACAAGCAGGATGATTGCGACAATCAGTTTTCCGCCAAATTTTTTCATCCCCGAAATTATACCA
>JAUNMP010000132.1 GCA_030537465.1 bacterium | reverse complement strand
ACGCCGTCAGGCGGACGTCCGGCACGACTTCGCCGAGGTTTTGCAATTACCTCTCATGGGAATGGGCCTCACGTTGAAGGGCCCCAAATATCGTCTGACCATACCGGAGGTCTACTGCTACAACAAGTGCGGCTGGTGGAATTCGGAGGCTTCCAGGCCCTGCATTCCGCTCCGCATCGCGGGACGCATGCACCTGGTACCCGGCGGTGACTACGCGCTGCAGCTGGGCAGCACCTCCCAGCGCCGGCAGATTTCCCTGGAGGCCGATCTGGTGGGGTCCGGCTCTCTGCGTCTGATCGGTATGGGCAATCCGGCGTACGGACATCCGCGCTATGCGATTTCCCTGTTCGGCGACAACCGGGACTTCTGCGGCACCACGTATGTCCAGGGCCAGACGAACTTCTTCTGCCACATTCTCTCGGAGGAGAGTCTGGGGATGAACCCCAGAGCCTTCTCGGCGAAGCAGCTTCAGTTCAACGGCGCGGGTCTCGTGGTGACGAACAACGTGACGCTGGACGACGCGAATCGTGGCATCTGGCTTGAAACCGCGGGTGGAACGTGCGATACGCTGAAGGATGATGCTTCGGATGGCGCCTCCTATGCGGAAGACGTGCCGGCCGCGGACCGCAAGTACCCCGGTGGCGCGTGGTTCAACGCCGAGGGAACGGACACGGTGCTGCGCGTCGACTGCACGATTGGCGGCGCGGGCACGCTGAGCGTCTATTCCGAGGGGACGGTCGCGCTCGCGGGTGCGAACACCTATTCGGGTGGAACGGTCGTGCGGAAGGGTGCGCTGAAGCCTCTCGCCGCCGCTGCGCTGGGGACGGGCTCCCTTGGGGTGCTGCAGGATGGCACGCTCGTCGTTCCAGATGTGGAGACCGCGCCGAATGGTGTCGAGCTGTCGAACGCGATCACCTTCGAGACGGGAGCGAAGCTTCGCTCCGATGAATTGGAAGCCGCGCTCGCCGCGGGTCAGACGCATGTCACCGTGCCGCTGCTTCTGCTGGCGGCCGGACAGACGGTCGATCTGGACGCCGTTCCCGTCCCGGGACCGCTGCCGAAGAACTTCACGGCGGTGCTGAAGGCCGAGACGGTATCGGTTGGAGGTGTCGAGCGTATCCGCGTTTCGGCCGAGGTCCGGCAGGTTGGATTCGTGATTTTGTTCCGCTAGGTCGGAGTGTGGTTTGGTTGTCAGAATGGGAAATTGACGCTAATGGCGAAGTTTTCGCAACGAAAATTTCGCCATGAAAATATTGGTTCTTTGACCGAAATTTGATATCATATTGTCCGTTATGAAGCCAAATAATCCATTTCAGACGGTCGGCTATTTCGGTCCGGACTATTTTTGCGACCGTCGAAAGGAGACGAAACGACTGCTCGATGCCGTCGAGAACGACAGCAACGTGACCTTGATCGCCCCTCGACGTTATGGGAAGACGGGTCTTATCCATCATTTTTTCCATAATCTCCCAGCGGATGCCATTCCCGTCTACCTTGACATCTATTCGATTCGCGATCTTGCCGGTTTTTCAAAGGCCTTTGCGTCTGCGGTGATCGCGGCAGGGGATAGCGTCCTGGACAAGACCCTGTCGGCCGTGGGGACGTTCTTCAAGAACTGCCGTCCGACGATTACGCCACAGGCGGATGGGCTGCCTAAGTTTTCCTTCGATATCGCGCCTTCGGAGGCCGAAGCTTCGTTGCGTGACGCCTTTGAGTATCTCAAGCATCGTGAGAAGCGTCTGGTCATCGCCATAGACGAATTCCAGCAGGTTTGCGAGTTTCCGGAACAGGGAACGGAAGCGTTGCTTCGCACGCTCATCCAGGAAGTCCCCTGGGTGCGTTTCATCTTTGCGGGCTCGCGCCATCATCTCATGGGAGAGATGTTTCTCACGGCAAAACATCCATTCTACAATTCGACAGATGTCCTGTCGCTCAAGCCTATTGACAAGGAAGTGTACGGGGAATTCGCCGCGGCGTTCTTTTCAAGCAAGGGAAGGCCTTTCTCGGTGGAGGCCTTTGGGGAAATCTACGACCGTTTTTCCGGCATTACCTGGTATGTCCAGCGCGTTCTGAAGGAAGTCTGGGCGCAAGACATGGGCCTTGTCGACCGGAAACAGGTTGATTCGATCGTCTCCGAACTGGTGGCGGATCGCGAACTGACATTCTCCGATTTGTTCGAATCGCAGAATGGCGTTTCGCAGACGCTCCTTCGGGCGATAGCCGCAGAGCGCTGCGTCGAAGAACCGACGGCAACGGCATTCCTGGCAAAGTACGGACTGTGCGCGTCCTCTGTCCGCTCGGCCCTGTCGGATCTTGTTGCACGCGATATCGTCTACAAATCCGACGTCGGATACAGGGTGTATGAGCGCCTGTTCGACGAATGGCTGCGAAAGTGTCTCTGAGAAGAGGATTTCAGAATGATGACCGCGGGTGAAGAAAGAAGGAGTCGATGATGAAGAATAGACGTTGCATTCTGGGGATTTCCCTTTGTCTGGCCTTGAGTGTCTCGGCGGCCGCTACGACATACTACGTGGACAAGGCGGGCAATGAGGCGTGGGACGGTCGGGCGGCCGTCTGGGACGGCGTGCACGGACCGAAGGCGAAGATCCAGTCCGCCGTCGACCTTTGTGCCGATGGCGACACGGTCAAGGTCGCCGCCGGCGTCTACGGCGACGAGCAGGGGTTCTACCAGGCGGATGCGTCCTACGAGAACATGCGCGTCGTCGTGAAGACGTCCATCACGCTCGAGGGCGCGGGCCGCGACACGACGATCATCGAGGGCGCGTTCGACACGGCGGCCGGTATCGACAAGGGCTGGTGCGGAACCGGGTCCGTCGGCGGCATCGTCGTCGCGGCCGCGGCCAAAGACACGAAGATCGTTGGCTTCACGATCCGGACCTGTTCCGATTCGCTGACGACCGAGAAGAAACGCTTCTCCGGCACGGCGGTGCGCTGGTACGGCGGCACGTCATTGGCCATGACGGGCAAGCCGTGGCTCGTCGGCTGCGCCGTCTCGAACATCTTCACGAGTTCCACGCCGGTCTTCAACGTCAACGTCGCGCGCACCTACATCGGGCACACCTACGGCGTGAAGCACACGCTGGCGGCGCTCAACTGCGAACAAAGTGCCATCTACAACTGCAATGCGATCCACTGCGTCTTCTCGCACTGCGGCGACCATCCGCGCGGCGTTTCGACGAACAACTACACGCTCGGCGCCAATACGCCGATCTCCGTGCGCAACGCCGACTACGTCGTCAACTGTTCCTGGGTGCGCAACATGAACGCGGCGACGCCGAGTTCCGCGACGTCGAAGATCCTCGGCTGCGTACTGACGGAGCACTACAACAATTCGTCCATTCGCGGCGCCGAGATCTCCGACTGCGTCCTGCAGACTGGCGAGGGAAACGTGACGGCGACGACGAAAAACAACAATGCCTATAGCCAGAGCAGAATCCTTGCGGCGCCGCTGCTCGAGGACTTCCGCCCCGTCGCCACCGCCGATGGAATTGCCACCGCGCGCAAGGTCGTCGGTCGTGCCTCCGCGTCCAACCTCGAGTTCTTCCCCGAGGAGTACCGCTGGATCGACTACGAAGGCACGTCCTTTACGGCGGACGCGGACGGCAAGATCTGCGCGGGCGCCATCCAGACGCCCATCACGCCGGTTGCGGGCTTCCGGGTCAACCAGACGACGGTGGACGGTGCGAGCCCCTACAACCTGCACCGCAACGGCGCGACGAATGCCGACATCTTCGTCCCCGCGGACGAATGGCCGCGCGCGTTCGAGCTCGGCTGGGACCGCGACCGCAACCCGACGATGACGGACATGTTCTTCTTCCAGACCGGCAACGGCAGCGGCACGCGCGTGCCGACGGCGGACGGCCGGGCACTCTACGTGCCGCGCCGCGGGACGTTCGACACGGGCATGGACGTGCTCTTCCCCACGGCGACGACGTGGGTGAAGACGCCGGAAAACGGCGGCAGCGACACGACGGGCGACGGTACGGCGGCGAAACCGTATGCGACCATCCAGCAGGCGCTGAACCGGATCGACAAGCGCGCGGGCAAGTGCACGCTGATCAAGGTGGGCCCCGGCGACTATGCCACGGGCGGAGCCAAGAACAACGATGCGCTCTACCGCGTGCTCATCTCCTCCACCATCACCGGCATGGTCGCGATCGTCTCGACGGACGGCGCGGCCGCGACGACGATCCGCGGCCAGCGGGCGGACGCGGCGGACGCCGACGAGTATGGCTATGGCGCCTCCGCGGTGCGTGGCGTCTTCATGGGCGCGCAGGCCAGCTGCTATCTTCGGGGTTTCACGATTGCGGACGCCACGTGCAAAGCGTCCAACGACCCGTCCTCCGCCGCGTTGTTCGACCCGACCTATAACCAGACGACGGCGGCGCGTCACAACGAGGCGGTCGACTGCGTGCTCACGAACTGCCTGGGCGGAACGAACGGCGGTGGCGTTTCCCTCGGCGTCTGGCTGGTGCGTTCGCGCGTCGTGGACTGCCTGACTTATGGACAGGGCATGCTGAACAACGGCCGCATGGTGAACTGCCTCGTGCGGAACATCTCGGACGTCGTGCATGGCCAATGGAACAACAACGTGCTGATTTCCAATGGCATGATCGTTCAGGGGTCGACCCTCGTCGGCGATGCTTGGGGAAAGGATAAGGCTCTGAGCATGCTGCTGCCGTCCGCCCACACCATCTACATGGACAGCATCGTCTGCCAGACGCGAAATTTCGCCTCCAACAACGACAGCCCGTACTTCGGCATGGTGTTCTGGGGGGCCGGCGACAACGACAACACCCGTTTCCCCGAGGGTGTCTGCCGCAAGACGGTGTCCGAAGACCCCGGGTTCATAGATTTCGAAGGGGGCGACCTGCACCTTGTCTCCGACTCGCCCGCCGTCGGCTGGGGCATGTGGGGGCGTGTGCCCGGCGCGGATGTCCCGTCCCTTGAAGGCTGCGAGTATGCGCTGACGGCATCGCAGGGCCACACGTGCTACTACAACAACATCACCTACGATCTGGACGGGAACAAGCCCGTCATGGTGCGCGGGAAGGGTGTCGCGGGCGCGTTCCAGACGCCGGCGGCCGCGCGTTTCGCCTACTCGCTGAATACGGCGGGCGGTGTCTCGGTGACCGGCGTCGACACCGCGGGCACCGTGCCCTATGGCACGACCGTCTCCATCACGATTGCAGACGGCGCACGGCATGTCGAGGAGGTGCGCGTGGATGGCGAACCGACGGATCAGCGTACATTGACGCTCGAATTCCCCGCTTTCGATCCGACGGCGCCTCTGGGACATTCGGTCGAGATCTTCGCGAATACGAACTGGTACGTCGATGCCGTCGGGGGCAATGACGCGAACACCGGCTGGTCCGAATCCGCCGCGCGGAAGACGCTGTCGGCCGCGATGGCTTTGGCGGAGGCGGGCGACACCGTGATTGCATTGCCGGGCGTCTATGAATCCGGCACGATGCTGCAGGAGACGCCTTTCACCGCCGGGCAGACGCCGACGCTTCCGTCCCGCGTGGTGATTCCGGAAAACGTTCGCCTCGTCTCGCGTGACGGTGCGGCGTCGACCGTGATCGCGGGCCGCATCGGGAGCGGTTTCGACACCTTCTGGGCCGACTACAACACGGGCGACGCTAATCGCGGCATGGCGGACGACAATGTCCGCTGCGTCTATATGCTGGACCATTCGGAGCTCGTCGGCTTCACGCTCCGTGACGGCGGCGTCAACAATGTCACGCAGACAGAGAACGGCTGCGGCGGCGCGGTCTTCTCCGCCACACCGTCGGACAACTACCAGCCGCCGCGCACGGTCGTGCGCGCCTGCCGCATCGAACACTGCCATGCCGCACTCTACCACGGCGGTTACTTCAATTGCCAGATTGTCTCCAACCTCTACAGCGCCGCAGGTGTCGCGGGCGGCGTACAGCCCACGCATCTGCACGGCTGCCTCGTCGCGCACAATCGCGGCGAAACCACGTTCAACACGCCGCTTGACACTGTGGGCTGCACGTTCAGCGACAACCTCATCGGCAATGGCACGCACGGAGGCTATCCCGTCCAGGTCGACCCCAACATGGCCGCCTGGCGCGTCGTCAACTGCGTCTTCCACCAGTCGCCCGGGAAAAAGATTCTGTCGACGCGGAGCGTGCGTGTCAAGAACGCCTGGAACTGCGTCGTACCACGTGAGGACTACTTCTACAGCGAGAGCACGAACGGTGTCGGCTACACGCAGGTCGACTACCGCGACATCACGGTCGAGCCGGATTTCGTCCTCGATGAGGACTACGCGCCGGCTTTCGGCTCGGCGGCCATCGACGGGGTGACGAACGCAACCTACCTTGCGTTCTACCTGCCGAAATACGAAGACGGAAAGGATGTTTGGGGCGGACAGCGCGTCTACAACGGCGCGCGCGACCTGGGGGCCGTCGAGAAGGACTGGCGTCCGCGGTATGCGACCGTGCTGGGCGGCGGCACGCGCCATCAGGTGACCGCCGCATCGACGAACGTCGTCGAGGTGGAGACGGGCGTGCAGCTGACGGACGGTCAGGCGCTTACGAGCGCGTTCAACGCACTGCAGGCCGGCGCGCGCCAGTGCGAGTGGACGATTGCGCGGACGGGGGCGGGGACGCTGACGGTGTCCGTCAACGGCGGCGAGCCGCAGGCTGTCGCCTCCGAGACCTTCTCGCCGGCGGTGGTGAAGGGCGCGAACACGTTCGCCTTCGCCTACACGGGCGACGGCTCGGCCGTGCTGCAGCGCTTCGCCCACTTCAATGGCACAGTCCTGATCTTCCGGTGAAGGATGTGTGGAGAACTGGAATTAAGTCGCGAGCCTGTGAGCAATGTGTTTGTGATGCAACTTTTTACAGGGTAGAAAAGTGCTTGATTGCAACTTTTTACAAATGATAATATACTCTCCCTTGCAGGAGCTATATTATGTTGAAAAGGAAATTCTTAGACAGACTTCAGGAATGGAAGAAAAATCCGCATAAAAAGCCACTTTTGGTTAAAGGTGCGCGCCAGGTTGGAAAGACTTACTTAATAGACCACTTTGCACGAGAAAATTACCGACATTACCTGTACTTGAATTTCCTGCAGGATGAATCGCTTGGTCGCATATTTGATGGAGATTTGAGTGCGGATGCGATATTGTCTCGTCTGAGTTTGCGCTTCCGGGAAGCCGTCTTCGAGCCTGGAGAGACGATTGTCTTTCTTGACGAGATTCAGGAATGTGGTCAGGCTCGAACGGCGTTGAAGTTTCTGTGCGGCGATCCTCGTCTTGATGTGATTGCTTCGGGATCGTTGCTTGGAATCCAATACAAGCCGGTCAAAAGCATTCCTGTCGGGTACGAGGAACCCGTCGTCATGCATTCGCTTGACTTTGAAGAGTTTCTTTGGGCGAAAGGGTACTCAGAAGACCAGATTTCCCAACTCAAGGGGTGTTTTGAACGACGTGAAAAGGTCGATGAATTCGTCAACGCGACTTTCCACGAGGAAATCAGGGAGTATATCATCGTTGGAGGGATGCCGGAAGTCGTGGATCTTTATGTGGCACACCGAAATTACGGAGAAGTGGATTCGGCACAGCGCAGGATACTGTCCGATTACATGGCGGATATAATGAACTACGCTCCGCCGATGGAAAAGACAAAGGTGCGCAATTGCTTCCTCTCCATTCCGCGGCAATTGGCACGTGAGACGGAGAACCGGAAATTCAAGTATGCGGAGGTGGAGAAGGGGGTTGGAAGCCGTAAATACGGAAATTCCGTCGAATGGCTGCGTGATGCATCGATTGCCGACATGGCGGTCAATCTGACGGCTCCGCTCTTCCCGTTGTCGGCCTACATTGACGACGAGGTGTTCAAGCTCTATGTTTCTGACATTGGTCTGTTGACGGCGATGTACGGTTTCGAGACGAAGGCGGCGGTACGGGAGCAGCGGATCTCCGGGTCAATGAAAGGTGCGCTCTACGAGAATCTGATAGCGACGTTTCTCATTCGCGGCGGCTATGAACTGCGGTATCATCGCGAGACCAATCGTCCGCTGGAGGTGGAGTTCCTCATCGAGAAGAACGGATGTGTTGTTCCCATTGAGGTCAAGGCCTCAAATGATGCCACGGCTTCGCTGAACCGGATGTTGGAACGGGCAGAAATCCCAATGGGCTATAAACTAATCGCGGGGAACGTCGGTGTGTCTGGCAAGAAAGTCACGTTGCCTCATTACATGGCAATGTTCATTTGACGATTTACGTGATTGTGAGGGGAGTGAAGGTTTTTGATGATGAAGCAGGTGTTCTTGAGTACGGTTTTATCGCTGGTCGTCAGCGCAGTATCGGCCGCCGATGTCACGATCGAACGGAGCGGCGAGCTGAAATTCGCGTTCGGCGGCGGATTCCGCGCCGCGGCGCTCGTCAACTACAACAACTGGGGGGCTTCGGCAGCGCCGCGGCTGGCGCTGCGCGGCGAGGCGGAATACGATCTGGGAACACGCGAGCGTCCATTCGGCCAGGGGCGCTGGACGACGGTCGCGCAGGCGGACGGTTCCGTGCTCGTGACGAACCGCTTCACGCTGAGCCGGGACGTCGTCTCGCAGGCGTGCGGCACGCGCATCTATCTGCCGTACGCCAACTATGCGGGACTGTCCTGGCAGGCGGATGGGAAGCGCGGCCTGTTCCCGACGAACACGACGCGTGCCAGCCTCTTCTCGGGCAAGATGGTCCGCTCCTTCACGTTGAAGCGGGCGGACGAGACGATCGTCTTCTCCTTCCCTGAACCGCGCATCGTGAATCTGAGTAACGACGCGGCGTGGTGCGACAGCTTCTCGCTGCGGTTGCAGAAGCCGGGGAACTTCAAGGCGGGCGACGTGATCGAGGACGTCTTCACCGTGGCGGTAAACCGCCGGCTCACCTGCGGTCCGGCCGATCCCATCCAGGCGAAGCGCGGACCGAACTGGGTGCCGATCACGATGAAGAAGGGCGTCGTGCCGGGCGGCGCGACGGACTTCTCCGGCTGGCGTCTTCAGGATGCCCCGGCGGGCAAACATGGCTGGCTGAAGCGCGTCGGCTCGCACTTCGAGTTCGCCAACCGTCCCGACGAAGCTGTGCGGTTCTACGGCGTCAATCTCGTTTCGAGCTGCTGCTGGCCGGAACGGAAGGAGGACGCCGACGATATGGTCGCGCGGTTGGTCCGCTCGGGCTACAACACGGTGCGTCTCCATCATTTCGAGTGCGCGGGCGGCATCACCTCCAAGACGGGCGATCCTTCCGAGACGACGCTGAACGCCACGCGGATGGACCAGATGGACTACCTTGTCGCCAAGCTGATCGAGGCGGGCATCTACGTGACGATCGACCTCTACTCGTATCGCACGGCGACATGGAAGTCGCTCGGCATCGACCGTGAGGGGCGTCCGACCTTCCAGCAGATGAAACCGCTCATCCATTTGACGGATGCGGGCTTCGCGAATTGGAAGACCTACGCGGCCAACCTGATGAACCACGTCAATCCCTACACGGGCCGCGCCTACAAGGACGAGCCGGGGCTGCCGCTCATCAATCTCGTGAACGAGGCGGGGCTGCAGATGGGCTGGAACGTCTGCTGTGATCTGCCGTGCGTGACGGAGGCCTTCGGACGGGACGTCTCGCAGCTGATGCCCGCGAAGATCCCGGACTTCAAGGCCGTCTGCGCCCGTGTCGAGGCGAAATCGCTCGCGCGCATGGTGCCGTTTCTGCGCGAACTGGGCGTGAAGGCTCTGCTCTCCGATCTGAACAACGGTCCTTTCACGCCGGAGTTGAATGCTTTGCGCGAAAAATGGCTGGACTTCGCGGACGACCATTTCTACGTGGACCATCCGAACTGGCTGGGCGTTCGCCTGAGACTGCCCTACAAGAACCACAACCAGCATATCTTCGACTACGCCGAGAGCCCCGTCGAGCGCACGATACGGAATCGGTTGCCGTCGATGCCGTTCACGGTGACGGAATGGAACTTCTCGGGTCCGGCGCAGTTCCGCCACCAGGGCGGCCTCTACACGGCGGCGACGGCGGCCGAGCAGGCGTGGGACGGTCTCTGGTGCTTCACCTGGGCGCACGGTCTCTCGACTCTCTTCGAGGCGACGTCGAAGGCCGGGCTCGGCAACTTCGACGTGATGCTCGACCCGATCCAGCAGGCGAACGAACGGGCGCTTGTGGCGCTCTATCTGCGCGGGGATGCGAAGATCGGCACGACCACACTTGTGAAGAACCGCGACGAGAAGTCCTTCACGGTCTCGACGCCCCGCACCCAGGGCGGTGCGGCGCTGGCGGGGAAGGGATTTGCAACGGAGCGCCTCTCGGTGACACTCACGGGGGCAAACGCCGCGGTCTGGGCGACGGCTGTCGACGGACAGTCCCTCGCCGCGTCGAAGCGCATCCTGCTGACGCACACGACGGACGTCCAGAACGATGGCATGCGCTGGGCCGACGCGAAGCGGACGATCGTGCTGGCGCGCGGTAAGCTGCCGCTGCTCGCGGAAGTGGGGCGCGCGGAGGTTTCGCTGACCGTTCCGGCGGGCGACTGGACCTGTTGGGCGCTTGAGACGGACGGCACGCGCCGCAGCCGGATTTCCGTGGCATTCAAGGACGGCCGCCTCCAGCTGACGGCCGACATCGCCCGCGATCCCGACTCCGCCACGATCCTCTACGAGCTGATCCGCCCCTGAGAATCGGGTCGGGTCACGCGTACTTCACGCCCAGTCTTCGTCTGGTGACTGGCGGTCGGAAGGGCGAACGCGCCTGGACATGAACCGGTTGTAGTCGCGGGCGTAGAGGGAATGCTCGTCCGCGATTTTCGCCATGGCGCGGGGAAGCACGATCCTGCGCATCCAGGCCGCCTCGACACGCGCCCACTCGGTGCGCGGCAGCTTCGGCCCCCATTTGTACACTGGTGCGCCGCCTCGGGCGAATCGCGCCGCAATCGCCCGCTCGAAGGCGCGGTAGGTCGGTCTGCAGTCCTTGAGGTACTCCGCATACGCCTTGCGCATGAAGTTCGTGATGAAGGGGACGTTCCGCCGCGGCAGCGGCAGGTCCGGGTGGAAGAGCGAGAGCTGTGCCGGCGGAAAGACGTTGAACGCCTTCTTGACGTCCGTCGCGAGTTTCATGTGTCGCGCGAGCGTCTTGTACTTCGGCAGAAGTTCCGGCACCTCCCTCGCAAGGAAATCCTTGAGGCCTCCGCGCCGTCCTCCGATGTTGCCGAAGCCGCCCTTGTGCTCCAGCGTGAAGTCGGTGAAGCAGTCGAGTTCGCCCAGAACCGACAGCAGCCAGATGAAGTCCTTCTGGCTCCTCCTCGCGTTCGTCCACGCGACCCTGAGCTCCTCGCCGGTTGGGCATTTCCCGATCGACCAGGCGCGGATGACCGGCTTGCGTTCTTTTCTCGCCATATGTTTCGGAATTATACCACATCCCCCGTTGCGGATGTTGAGATTATATGGGGCAGATTGCGCCTTCCCCGGAATCGGAACCTCGCGAAATCTGGACAAGAATAAAAAAAGTTGTTTTTCATATATCTTTGTGTTCTGCAGCCTGGTTCGCCTGGAATGCCGATTATGGCCGAAGAGGTATCCGTTTCCCCGAACATCCCGTGTACCCATTTTCCGGAAAGTCCCGCTAGTTAAAAAGGTGGGCGGAGGATAGACACTCCGACAGTCAGAAACGACAGAGACGACCGGACGGTTTCCGGCACAAAGCGACGCTTCGAGTGAGGCGCCGTTTCCGTTTTCTGTTGTCCCAAAACGAAAGGAGCAGGCCGCATGGCCAATCTGAACGAAAACAACGCGCTGGACTTCCGGAATCCCGGTCCGATCTCCGATGCACTACTCTCGGTGCCGGGCTTCGTCGACGACCTCAGGGACCACACGCTCGAAAGCGGCTACTCCCCGAACAAGGTGCTCGCCTTCTCGGGCGCCCTCGCGATGCTCGCCCACCTCTCGGGCCGCACCTACCGCGACGCGCACGGCACGCGCACGAACCTCTACCTGGTCGCCCTGGGCGACACGGGCATCGGCAAGGACGAGCCGCGGCGCGTCAACCGCAGGCTCGCGGAGGCCTGCGGCGCAGGGGCGACGATCGCGGACGCGATGGCCTCGGGCGAGGCGCTCGAGGAGAACATCCTCAGGTCGCCCTCGCTCCTTCTGCAGGCGGACGAGGTCGAGACGTTCGTCGGCGCGATGCACGGTTCGAGCAAGAACGCGCAGGGGCTCTCGGACCGCATGCGCCGTCTCTTCACCGCGAGCGCGGGCGCCTACTCGCTGCGCGCGACGGCGTCGACGGGTGAAGGCGCGGTCGTCTACGCGCCGCACCTCACGCTGTTCGGCACGGGCGTGCCGGACGAGTTCTACGACGCCCTGGACCAGCACGCCGTCCGCAACGGCCTCTTCGGGCGCTGCCTCGTCGTGCGGGCCGAGGACGAATACCGCGCGAACCTGCCGACCGAGAGATCCCTGCCGCCCGATCTCGTGAAGACGGCCAAGGCCCTCGTCGAGCTGGAGCGCAGGATCGACGACTCGGGCGTGCTTCGGCCGATCGTCGCGGCGGAGACGCCCGAGGCGGCGGAACTGCTCCGGCGGTCGGCCGAGGCGAACATGGCGCTCCGGAAACGGCTCGCGGAGGCGAACCTCCCGTCCGCCCGCGCGCTCGTCGTGCGCGTCAACGAGAAGGTCTCGAAGCTCGCGCTCCTCCACGCGATCAGCGCAGATCCCGCCGCGCCCGTTATCACGGCCGAGGGCGTGGACTGGGCGATCCGCTTCGTCCGGCACGTCACCGAGGACATGCTCTTCGAGAGCCAGTTCCACGTCGCCGAGGGTCGGTTCGACGCGCTCGTCAAGCGCTTCGTCGGTCTTCTCGCGAAGAACGGCGGCCAGCTCGACCGGCGCACGCTCATGCGCAAGCTCCATGTCGACCACGGAACGTTCAAGCGCATCGCGCTCACGCTGCACATGTGCGACATGATCGACGAAGAACGTCTAGATGCGCGAAAATTCATCTACACGCTCAAAAATGCCGCATAACGTTTCCGGGCTGTCCCGTGACTGTCCCCT
>JAUNMP010000131.1 GCA_030537465.1 bacterium | reverse complement strand
CCCGAACATGCCTGTTGGGCAGGCCCGAACGCTTCGTCGGGCAGGCCCGAATCAGGGACTCGGCTTCCTTCGTGCTTGACGGGCAGGTCGCTCCAGGCTATTGATAACTTCCGGGGCGTCAACCATACTCCCCATGCCAACTATCGTCCCTCCCGGCCCGTTCGCCCGGGAGGGGCAAGCTCCTGCTTGCCCGGGCTCGACGCGTGATGCAAAGGCTCGGACGCGCAGGAGCGCGTCCCTCCCGGGAAGGGTCGGATTGGGTCATGGAAGAGGATGAACTGACGAACGCGACGATTTTGTCTCGCGAAGCCGATCTTCGCGGAAACAGCCACCCCGACCATTGAGCGGATCTGGCTGGGGTCGACGGCCTTCCGAAAAAGCGCTTTCCCGGGTCTGCTGGAAATGCTACAATGGACGCGCTCGGGATGACCGAGTGACATAGTTGGCGAGGAGACCGTCATTTGGACGATTTCATTGCCTTCGTTGCGATTTAATTGCGTTTTCGCAAACACGACGTTCACTGGGAATACTACCACTTTTTCCGAACTGAGAACGACATGGGTGCGGGGACGCGTCAGGTGTATTTGTACACTTGGCGCGTTCCTTCTTCCTGTATTCTCAGTTGCCTGTGGTAGGGCTCCCAGTGAGTGCAGGGGAGGGGGCGCGCCTTTTCTGTACTGGACATGGGGCCCGGCGTTTGGGAGCGTGCGGGATAGGGCCATGAAACAGCAGATTTCGAATCACGGGAAGAAGGCCGACACAGGGGCGACGCTGGGCTTTGAGGACAAGCTCTGGCACGCCGCCGATCTGATGCGCGGCAAACTGCCGGCCACGCAGTACCGTCAGGTGCTGATGGGGCTGCTGTTCCTGCGCTATGTCTCGGATGCCTTCGAGAAGCGGTACAACGAGCTGAAGGCGGAGGGGTACGGCGACGAGGAGGACCGCGACGCCTATGCGGAGAAGAGCATCTTCTTCGTCCCTTCGTCCGCCCGCTGGGAACGCATCGCCGAGATGGCCCACAAGCCTGAGAACGGCCAGACCATCGACAACGCCATGCGCGAGATCGAGAAGGAGAATCCGCCTCTCAAGGGCGTGCTGCCGAAGTTCTATTCCTCGCCGGACCTCAACAAGGAGATGCTCGGCGAGGTGATCGATCTCTTCACGAACGACCTTCCGCTCGGGGACGTGGAGGCGAACCGGGACCTCCTGGGGCGGACGTACGAATACTGCATCCAGCGTTTCGCGGAGTACGAGGGGAAGAAGGGCGGCGAATACTACACGCCCGAATGCATCGTCCGCCTCCTCGTCGAAGTCCTCCAGCCGGCCTCCGGCATGCGGATCTACGACCCGTGCTGCGGCTCGGGCGGCATGTTCGCGCAGTCGCTGAAGTTCATCCAGACGCATGGCGGCGGGCGGGGCGACGTCTCGGTGTTCGGGCAGGAGGCGAACCCCGACACCTGGAAGATGGCGAAGATCAACATGGCGATCCGCGGCATCGGCGCGGACTTCGGCATGGGCCACGAAGACACCCTGATGCACGACCTCCACGACGGGAAGCAGATGGACCGCATCTTCGCCAATCCGCCGTTCAACCAGAAACTCTGGGGCGCGGAGAAGGTGAAGGACGACCCGCGCTGGCGCTACGGACTGCCGCCGAACGGCAACGCGAACTACGCCTGGATCGAGCACATGATCTCCCACCTCAAGCCGAACGGCCGCATCGGTCTCGTCCTCGCGAACGGCGCGCTCACGAGCGCGACGGGCGGGGAGGACAGGATCCGCCAGGCGATCGTCGAGGACGATCTGGTCGAGGGCATCGTCTCCCTGCCGACGCAGCTCTTCTATTCCGTGACGATCCCCGTGACGCTCTGGTTCTTCAACCGCGCGAAGGCCCGTCCGGGCAAGACCCTCTTCGTCAATGCGACGGATCTGGGGCACATGGTCGACCGCACGCACCGGACCTTCTCCGACGACGACATCGCCCGGATCGCCGGGACGTTCGACAAGTTCCGCGCGGGGACGCTCGAGAAGGAGGAGGGCTTCTGCGCCGTCGTGGACGTGAAGGAGATCGCCGAGAAAAAGTACAAGCTCACACCCGGCCTCTATGCCGGCGGCAAGGTGCAGGAGGAGGACGCCGAGCCGTTCGACGCGAAGATGAAGCGGCTGGGCGCCGATCTCGACGCCCTGTTCACCGAGTCCGCACGCCTTGAGAAGCTCGTGCGCCAGAACCTCGCCGCCATCGGCTACGGATTGTGAGGGTTAAGATGGGCACTTGGGTGAATCACAATCTTGGGGACTTGATTGTTCTCCATGACTCAAAACGAGTTCCTCTATCTTCTAGAGAGCGAGAGAAACGTCGGGGTGTTTACCCTTATTATGGGGCTACCTCGGTCATGGATTATGTCGACGATTACCTTTTTGATGGCGATTTTATCTTGCTAGGCGAAGACGGCACTGTTGTGACAGAAAAAGGAAAGCCGGTGTTGCAACAGATTCATGGGAAGTCGTGGGTCAATAATCATGCACATGTAATCACTGCCGACAATCAAATTGATTTCCATTTTTTGTACTATCTGTTGATGGATACAGATGTCCGAGCGATTGTCACAGGAGCGGTCCAGCCCAAGATTTCTCAGGCGAATCTTAAAACTGTCATGGTGTCGGTTCCCGACCTCCAGACCCAGCGCAAGATCGCTGCCGTCCTTTCCGCGCTCGACGACAAGATCGAGAACAACCGCCGCATCTGCAAGACGCTCGAGGAGATGGCCCAGGCGATCTTCAAGTCATGGTTCGTCGATTTTGAGCCCTTTTGCGGTACAGTCGTGGAAAATGATGTGTGGGGAAGGCATCCTGAAGATCTGCCGTATGTGCAGGTCAGGGATATAGATTCGATTCTTGAGACGGGGAGTCGACCCAAAGGGGGCGCATCGGCTTCGGGAGTTCCGAGCATAGGCGCTGAGAATGTGAAGGAGCTAGGCGTTGTGGACTTCAATGCCGCAAAGTTCATTCCTGTTGACTATGCTGCGAAGATGAAGCGAGGAAGAATCAATGGATATGAGCTTCTCTTGTATAAGGACGGTGGTAAGCCTGGGACATTTACACCACACTTTTCTATGTTCGGCGAAGGCTTCCCGTACAAGGAATGCTTCATCAATGAGCATGTGTTCAAGCTGGATCTCGGATCTCCTAGTGCGAATGTTTTTGCCTATTTCTATTTTCAAACACCGAATGTCTTTCATTGGCTGGCAACTAATGGGTCGAAGGCCGCCATACCTGGCATCAATCAAGCGAATGTCCTTGAAATTCAGATGCCCGATCCTGCCAATGTTCATGTCAAAAGATTCGGAGAGCTTGTGCTGCCGAGTTTCAGATTGATATTTGAGAAGTGCAAAGAGTCTCGTGCTCTTGCCTCGATGCGCGACGCTCTTCTCCCGAAGCTGATGTCGGGTGAGATCGACGTGGAGGGGGTGGCGGTATGAGACTACTGGGACGGGTGGGACTAGTGGGACTGGTGGGACGAATGGGAAGTGGTAGGTGGGGTAGGGGGATTGCTTGACCATGCCAACAGGAAACTACAGCGAGAACTGCTACGAAGATGCCGTCATCGAGACCTTGAAGAAGGCCGGGTGGGAGTATCTCCACGGGCCCGACATCGAACGGGACTACCGCAATCCGCTCTGCGGGGAGGTTCTGCGGTACCAGCTGCGCCGGCTCAACCGCGACATCCCCGACGATGCGATCGACTACGCCTTCGCGCGGCTCCACGAGATCGAGGGCGGCTGTCTCGCCGCCCGGAACGCCGTCTTCACCGAGTATCTGCAGGACGGCATCGAGGCACCGTGCGTGGTGGGCGGGGAGGAGAGGACCTTCATCGTCCATCTGGTCGACTACGACGACCCGCGGAACAACGTCTTCCAGGCGATCAACCAGTGGACGGTCGTGGGCGCCTGCGAACGCCGCGCCGACGTGGTGCTCTTCGTCAACGGACTGCCGCTCGTCGTCATCGAGCTGAAGAATCCGTCCAAGCCCGAGACGACCGCCTTCGACGCCTATCTGCAGATCAAGAACTACCAGAAGGACATCTCGGAGCTCTTCGTCTACAACCAGGTCTGCGTGGTGAGCGACATGCTGAGCACCAAGGCGGGGTCGATCACGGCGGACTGGAGCTGGTTCAAGGAGTGGAAGTCCATCGACGGCGAGAAGGAGGACCACGCCGTCGGCAACTTCGAGACGCTGTTCCACGGTCTGCTGGCGCCGGCGCGCCTCCTGGACGTGGTGAAGAACTTCGTCTGCTTCTCGGGGGAGGGGCACGACGCCGTCAAGATCCTGGCGGGGTACCATCAGTACTTCGCCGTGAAGAAGGCGGTCCAGAAGACGCAGCAGGCGATGGAGACGGATGGGCGCGGCGGCGTCTTCTGGCACACGCAGGGCAGCGGGAAGTCCCTTTCGATGGTCTTCTACGCCCACCTGCTCGCGTCGGCGCTGAAGAGTCCGACGGTGCTGGTGCTCACGGACCGGAACGACCTGGATGGACAGCTCTACGGCCAGTTCCTCAAGTGCCGGCGGTTTCTCCGGCAGACTGCGGTGCAGGCGGAGAACCGGGCGCACCTGCGGGAATTCCTCGTCAAGCAGAAGCAGAACGGGATCTTCTTCTCGACGATCCAGAAGTTCGAGGAGTCGTCCGACGCGCTCTCCCAGCGGCGCGACCTCATCGTGATCGCCGACGAGGCGCACCGGGGGCACTACGGGTTCGCCGAGAAGGAGCGGGTCGTCCAGGAGAAGGACGGGACGATCACCACGAAGCGGAGCGTCCCGACGGCGCGGATCATCCACGACTCGCTTCCCCAGGCGACGTTCATCGGGTTCACGGGCACTCCCATCGACGCGGGCGACCGTTCGACGCGGGAGGTCTTCGGCGACTACATCGACATCTACGACATGACCCAGGCGGTGGAGGACGGCGCCACGCGTCCCGTCTACTACGAAAGCCGCGTCGTCAAGCTCAACCTCCGGAAGGAGGTACTGGAGCGGATCGACCAGGAGTATCGGCGCATCGCGGCGGAGGACCAGGCGGACGAGGTCGTGATCGCCCAGTCGAAGCGGGATCTTGCGCAGATGGAAGTGCTTCTCGGGCACGACGACACCATCGATTCGCTGGTCGACGACGTGCTCCGGCACTACGAGGGCTACCGCGAGAAGAACCTGGCGGGCAAGGCGATGCTGGTCGCCTATTCGCGGCCCATCGCCATCAAGATCTACGAGCGGTTCCTCGCCAAGCGCCCCGGCTGGAAGGAGCAGGGGAAGATCCAGGTCGTCATGACGGAGGGGAATCAGGATCCGGCGGAATGGCGCGACATCATCGGGACGAAGAAGGACCGCATCGCCCGGGCCGTCGAATTCAAGAAGACCGACTCCCCGTTCAAGATCGTCATCGTCGTCGACATGTGGCTCACGGGCTTCGACGTTCCGTGCCTGGACACGATGTACGTCTACAAGCCGATGGTCGGCCACAATCTCATGCAGGCCATCGCCCGGGTGAACCGGGTCTACAAGGACAAGGAGGGCGGTCTCGTCGTCGACTACATCGGTATCGCCCAGGCGCTGAAGAGCGCGATGAACCAGTATACGGTCCGCGACCGCAGGCGCTACGGGAATCCGGATGTCGCGAAGGTCGCCCAGCCGAAGTTCTACGAGCATCTTGAGGTCTGCCGTGCCCAGCTCCACGGATTCGACTTCTCGAAGGGCGTCGACGGGACGAATCTCGAGCGGGCGAAGGCGATCCGGGACGCGGTCAATTTCCTTCTCGGCCCTGAACGGAAGACGCAGAAGGACCTCTTCCTGGAGAACGCCTACAGCCTCCGGCAGGCTCTTTCCCTCTGCGCTGCCATCCTCCCGGAGCGGGACCGCTTCGAGGCGGGCTTCATGGAGGCGGTCCGCGGCATGATCAACCAGTGGACGATGGCGGGCCAGGGCGGCGCGAAGAAGGGGCTGGCGGAGCTCAACGCCCAGATCGCCGAACTGGTCCGGCAGTCGGTCCAGAGCGAGGGCGTGATGAACATCTTCTCGGACCGCCAGGAGGCCGTCTCGCTCTTCGACGCGGCGTTTCTGGCGGAGATCGGGAAGATGGAGCAGAAGAACCTCGCCGTGGAGGTCCTGAAGAAGCTGCTGAACGAGACGATCCGCCAGCGCATGCGCACCAACCTCGTGAGGAGCGAGGAGTACAGCGCGATGCTGCAGAAGGTGATGAACGAGTACCTCAACGGGCACATCTCCAACGAGGAGGTCATCAAGCGCCTGATCGAGATGGCGCAGAACATCAAGAACGGCATCGACGCGACGCCGAACCGTCTGACCGAGGACGAGGCGGCGTTCTACGACGCGCTGGCGAGGCCCGAGGCGGTGAAGAAGTTCTACACCGACGAGACGCTGATCGAACTGACGAAGGAGCTGACCGACCAGCTCCGCCGGAACCGCACCGTCGACTGGGACAAGCGGGAAAGCGCCCGCGCCCATATGCGGATGCTGGTCAAGCGCCTGCTCCGGAAATACAAGTATCCGCCGAAGGAGGCCGAGGAGGCGATGCAGACGGTCATCCGCCAATGCGAACTCTGGGTGGACAGCACGCCATTCGAGGACGTCGCGGTGGCGATGTAGGGGCGCGGACGCGCGGGAGCGCGTCCCTCCCGATCCGGTCGCTTTACAGACGCGGATGGATTGTCTATAATGCCGACATGAAAACAGTCTTTACGCTTGTTGTCCTCAGTGTTGGTCTGGTGTTCGCGGCGCAGGATCCTGTGCAGGCGACGCTGGGGGAAATCCACGCAGCCTGTCAGCGGATGCCCCAGGGCCATCCGCGCATCCGCATGACGCCGGAGACGGATCCATTTCTCAAGATCCGGAACGGGACGGATACGGAACCCGCCCATCTGCACGCGCGGGACCAGATTCTGAAGGCCGCGACGGACGCGCTCGGAAAAGATCCCGTCCCGTTCAAGCGGACCGGACGCCGTCTCTCGTCCGACAAGGTCTATGCGGATCGTATCCTGGCCTTTTCGGCCGCCTGGCGGCTGACGGGCGAGCGGAAGTACGTCGACGCCTGCCGGCAGGAGATGTTCACGGCCATCGCCTGGACGAACTGGGTGCCCGACCACTATCTGGGAACGGCCCACATGCTCCAGGTGACCGGCACCGCCTATGACTGGATCCACGAGGCGCTGTCGGACGAGGACCGCGCCCGGATCTTCGCGGGCGTGTGCGCGAAGGGGCTGGACCAGATGGGCTGCAACGACTGGTGGCGGCGTACGGACAACAACTGGGCGCAGGTCTGTTACGATGGCGTCGCGACCGCGGCGATCGCCTTCTACGAGCAGATGCCGGACCGGGCGGAGAAGCTGCTCCTGGAATGCGTCACGCATGTCCCCAAGGCCATCCAGCCCTATGCGCCGGAGGGCGAGTATCCCGAAGGCGCCGGCTACTGGAACTACGGGACGGGGCGGTTCGTCCACATGCTCGACGTCTTCGAGAAGGCGTTCGGGACCACGTTCGGCCTTTACGAGATGCCGGGCTTTGCGCAGACGGGCGACTACGTGATGGCGATGTACGGGCCTTCGGGGCACAGCTTCAACTATTCGGATGCCGGGCGCAGCCGCCGCACGTTCAATCCCGCGCTGCTGTGGCTCTCGGTGCGGGCGAACCGTCCGGACTGGGCGCTCGAGGAACGCGAGGAGTATCGCGATCCGAATACGAAGTACGGCATGTACGACTTCCTGCTCAATCCCAGGTTCCCGCTCCCTCTGGCCGAACCGAAGATCCCGCTCGACTATTTCTCCAACGGACGCAATCCCGTCGCGGCGCTGCGTAGTTCCCGGGACCGGAACGCCGCCTATGTGGCGATCAAGGGCGGACGCGCCTCCTACAACCACGGCCATATGGATACGGGTTCGTTCGTGTATGACGCGGATGGTGTCCGCTGGGCCCTCGATCTCGGCAGCCAGAACTACCACTCGATCGAGAAGCTCGGGACGATCAAGCTCTTCTCGATGCATCAGGATTCGACGCGCTGGACGGTCTTCCGTCTCGGCAATCTCTCCCACAACCTCGTCACCGTCGACGACAGGCGGATGCAGGTGAAGGGATTTGCCACGCCCGTCTCGAAGGGTCCCGGAATCGTGTCGCTCGACTTGACGGAGGTCGTGGGCCGCGATCTCTGCTCCGCCGCGAACCGGACCTTCACGCTCGACCGGGCGACGCGCGTTTTGAAGATCGAAGACGTGCTCGAGGGCGTGAAGGGCGAGACCGTCCGCTGGGCGATGACGACGGACGCGAAGGCCGTCGTCGACGGCAATGTTGTTCATCTCACGAAGATGAAGAAGACGCGAAAGGGCGATGTGCCACGCCATCTGGACGTTGTCCTGGACGCGCCAGCCGGCGCCTCCTGGAAGGTCGTGGACATCTCGAAGGGGCCGAATTCCTGGGACTGCGCCAACGACGGCTGCAGCCAGCTGGTCTTCAAGCTCCCGCCCGACGCCCAGGGAGCGGTTCGCACGACCGTGCGTCTCGTGCCTGTCGCCGTCTCCAAGTGAAGTGTTTAAACGGGTCTGCACCGGAAACACCGGGAAAGGTGCCGAGAACGTTGAAATCGTCGATTACCATCTGAATGGCACCACGCCGCTTCCGCGCGAGGTTAAGGGCGCGCGTGACGATGGTTTTATGGTATAATACGGGAAATGCTTGTTTACCATGCCAGTAATGAGGTTGTCGAGAAGCCGATGTTGGTCGAGTCCAACCGCCTGTTGGACTTTGGCCCAGGATTCTATACGACGACGAATCGGGAGCAGGCGGTACGGTTTGCCGCGAGTGTGGTACGCAAGCGTGGTGGCAAGCCGATTCTCAATGTCTACGAGTTTGATGATGTGGGCTTCGACGGGTGTCTGCTGCTCCGATTTGACGAGCCATCGGAAAAATGGCTTGATTATGTGGCGGAGAATCGTGCAGGACGATACGCCGGGATTCGGTATGATCTCGTCTACGGGCCTGTCGCGAACGACAACGTCTATACGACGATTGGTCTGTATCTGCGTGGGTTTATGAGCCGCGAGGCGGCCATTGCCGAATTGCGTGTCCGCAAGTTGTACAACCAACTGGTTTTCTGTGCGCCTTCGGCCTTTCGTTATCTGAAGTTTGTTTCAGCGGAGGAACTCTGATGGACGCGCAGAAGTTTGCCACCTATTTGGCGGTTGTCATCTCTCCTGCGGTTGTAGGAATTCTGGCCGACGAGCTCGGACTTTCAGAAAAAGAGGCCGTCCGCGTCTACTTCGCGTCCAGGTTGTACGCATCGCTCTCGGACGAGGAACAGAAGCTGTGGCATTACAGCCCGGAGTTGCTGGCTTCGCTTGCGATCGACGAATTGAAGACGGGGTCGTACATATTGCCACAGGAGGCTTTATGATGAGTCGCGAGGCCGACTATCTCGTCTTTGCGACCGAACTGTACCGCTATGCCAAGGGATTGTCGGGTGCAGAGGTCATCGAGCTCTTCTCGCGGTACGATGTCGATCAGTACATTCTCGACATGTTCGAGCTCTTCCACATTGAATGCGAGGCGAATATGATTGCGGCAGTTGATGAGTATCTTGCCCAAAAAGGCTATTGCCCAGAACCTTCTGTGAGAGCGGAGTCCCTCTCACGGGAGTGAATGGGGCGCGATGTGAGTGGAGAGGCTGAATCAGGGGACTGCCAAGGGCTGGAGTCCGCTAGAGGGTCGTCGCCACAGCGGCGCCCTCTTTACGGAGCTGGGAGAGCGTCTTGCCTGTCCGCTGGCGGACATAGCGCGAGAGGACGAGCGAGGAGGGCCAGCCCGATCGGTCGGCGATGGCGCCGAGCGCGATCGAGGAGTCGTGGACGAGCTCCAGGGCGCGGATGAAGCGGACGTTCTGGATCTCCTCGAGAACTGAACGTCCAGTCGCCGCACGGAAGCGGATTTCCGCCTGCCGTCGGGAACAGGGAAAGTCCGCGAGCACCTGGTGCGCCGTGAGTCCGGCAGTCGCTTCGCGCTCGATGCGGGCCAGCGCCTTCTTCACGACGGGGTCGGAGCGCTGGAAAAGGCGCGAGGAGAGGCGGCGGACGAGCTGCAGGGGCGGAACGACGTAGAGCCGAGGAGGGTGCGTGGGATCCGTGAGGCGTTCGTCCAGCAGTTCACCGGCGGCGAAGCCTGTCCGGAAGAAATCCGGCTGTACGCTCGTCAGCGAGGGAATCGTCGTCTCGCAGATGAGCGGATCGTCGTCGGCGCCGACGAACGCGAGGTCCTCCGGCACGGAGATGTCCAGGGCCGTCGCCGCGGACAGCGCGATTTCGCAGATGAGATCGTTGACGCCGAAGATGCCGCAGGGACGCGGGAGCTTCAAGAGCCACTTCTGCAGACGGCGCTGAAGACCCGTGATGTCGTCCTTCTCCGAATCGGACGGCTGGAAGACCTCGGCCGAACGGCCATGCAGGGCGAGGGCCTTCTGGAAGGCGTCGATCTTGTCCTGCGCCCAGTAGACGGGGTGGTGCCAGCCGATGACGGCATAGGCGGCGAAGTCCCGTTCCAGCAGTTCGCGCGCGGCCAGCCGGGCGATTTCGGCGGAGTCGTGGCGAACGACCGAGGCGCCCTGGTGGACCAGTTCGGGGGAATGGTCGAGAAAGACCGTCGGCAGATCCCCGAAGTCCCGGGGATGGATGTTCGTCGACGCGCCGTCCGACTCGATGATGCAGCCTGCGGGATGCCAGAAGTCGAGCAGTGGGGCGACCTGAATCGTCCCGTTCGTGCAGTCGATTGTCTGTAGCCGCCAGTCACGAGTACGCGCAAACGCCTGGATGCCCGCGAACTTGCGGGACCAGCATTCCAGTTTGGTTGTCCGGAAAACGAGAATCGTCTGCATGGCAGGTTGTAATGGAAACAATGGTTAGACAAACATTGCCATGTAGTGCGGAAGCGTGATTTTTTTACCGATGTGGCCGAGATTGCCGTTGACGAACTTGTATCCGAACTTTGTTTCGGGACGTTCAAGAAATCGGTCAAAGGATGCGGAGCTGTCGTTGCCCGATTTCACCTCAACGGGAATGACGCCACTGTCATTCTCAATGAGAAAGTCGATCTCTGCGAGATTTGATTTGGGATGGTAGTAATATGGGGTATATCCTCTACGAACCAACATGCCTATAATTACGTTCTCGTAGACACCGCCCTTGGCGAATCCCCTGATCGTATTGTCCAGTAGCGTTCTGACGGCGGGAAAACCCATCATTGAAACCAGAATGCCGGTATCTGATGTGTAGAGCTTGAAACACTCGTCCTTTCTGTATGCATTCAATGGAATGTCAGCGGTCTCGACATTATGGCACTGAAACACCAGGGCAGATTCACGGAGCCAGTCAATAGAGGCATAGAACATTCGACTTCGCCCGTGTTCGATGACGGATGCGTACTTGAACTTCTTGTTCTCTCGGGCGAGCTGGTTGGGAATGGAAAGGTAGCAGGCGCGGATCTTGGGCTTTTCCGCAGTTGGTGCATACCGGGAGATGTCGTCGAGATTCGCGGACAAGATCTTCAGCTGGGTCTCGAAAGAGGTATTGTAGTTGTTGGATTCAAGAAATGTTGTTATGACCTCCGGCATTCCACCCGTGACAATGTAATCGCGGAAGAGACGATGGAACTTCTCGTTGACGATGTCGGGAAGGGGACTTAGAGTGTCGAATGCCTTCCATAGAATCTCATGGATCACGTCTTCTCCGTACCCAATTGCCCAGAGATATTCCTCGAAGTCAAGCGAATACATTGTCACCTGGCGCTCGTAACCGACGGGAATAGACGATTCACGGCGTTCGGCATTCAATTTCGCGCCATCGTCGAGAAAGGAAATGCCAAGCAATGAACCCGATGCAATGATATCAACTCTGCCATCAATGGCAATCGGTTTGAAAGCTGTCCGGGCGCGCGGACAGTTTTGGATTTCATCAAGGAAAATCAATGTGTCTCCCGTGACGACCTTGAAGTTGGCGAAGATACCGCTGATCTTGCGGAGAATCTCTGCTGCCTCAAGACTGCCAGAGAATATTTCGCGATATTCGGGATTTGTCTTAAAATTGATGTAGAGGTATGAGCTGTAGTTCCCTCTGCCAAAGGAGTCGATAATGAATGTTTTTCCAATCTGACGCGCCCCCTTGACGAGGAGACACTCCTTGGAGTGTTTTTTCTTCCAGGAAAGGAGTGTGTTGTAGAACTTGCGTTTGAGAATCATTTGAACACCTCTTGAATGCGCCAAAATTCTAGCATAATGCGATTGAATTTGCAATATGCCATTTTTGCGATGGTTCGATTGCATTTTTGCGCCACTTTTGCGCCATCCAAGATTGCTTTTATGCCACTTTTGCGGATGATCAGTGGGAGACAGTCTTTCTTCGCCGCTTGGGAACATCGTAAAAGTATTGCTTGAAAGTTCGCAAAAGTACTGTTTGCGCGGATTGGGTATGCTAGAATATACGAAATTGCATTTTGGAGATTCGCACATGTTGAAAGCACGAGATATCTTCCTGGCTTGTTGGTCCGTCACGGGCGTCGTGTCGGCGCGAACGGTGGCGTGGTATCAGTTAAACGGACTGGCGGTTGGTGAAACGGCAACGGATCAGACGGTTGTCGAGAATGTCGCCGATCCCGGTGTTCTCCAAGGCCGTTGTTATTCGATTTTGTCGAATACGCTCCAGAACACAGGTGCTATTCTACCGATGAGTCAGACCGGTGAATGGATGCCACGCGGCGTGGAAGGGCCGGGAGCCAATCTCTGGGTCTACGATCCAGTTACGGGGACGGGATCCGAACGTCTGACGGCCCTCCATTTCGGCATGGAATCATGCAAATCGACGGATGCGCATGGGCACGGAAGCGTGGTGTACGTGCCGGACGCGGGGGCGTCGTTGTATCTTTCTGAGATGACAGTCGAGGTCATCTATCGTCCCGTTGAGACATTCCCGGCTGGATGGAATTTCTGCCCGCTCGTCATGCTTCAGGGAAAAGGCTATACGACGGAAGCCTGGACCTTGGCGTTTGGTTGGAACGGCAAGCTGGCCTTTCGGTCGGGCGACAAGGCGTGCCAGACGTCTTCAGCCATCGTTCCTGGAATCAATGGA
>JAUNMP010000130.1 GCA_030537465.1 bacterium | reverse complement strand
TCGGGTGGCAGGGCCGGCGACAGGGTGTCCGAGGGGTTTTGCAATTACCTCAGTACGACAGACGAAGAAGCTTCATGGAGGTTATAACTGGTACGGAAGTAAACTGTTCAAGGGATGGCGGGAAGAGGGTGGCAACGTCGGCGATCCGTCGGCGCGATTCCACGCCGCGTCCGTTGAAGAGCGTGTACAGGTTGCGTCGACTCAGATTTTTGACCTCGAATACGCGGCCTATCATTCAATCCAGTTCACAAACACGAACGATTATGAACAGTTTGTACATACAGCGTTTTGGAGACAATTGGTCGCCTATGCGCTGACCCATGACAAGGCGCTCATTGTTCGTGGACAGGGTCTTCTCCGACGCGTAGAGGGCGTTGATCCGCAGGCGTTTCAGGCTGCGTGTGAGGCGGGGCGTATCTTGAGTTTTAGCAGTCAAAGCGCCTCCTTGTCCAATAGAAATCTGGAAGTTGTCCATCCTGAGAGTTGAGAACTATCTCTCGGTGGAGTACAATCTTCCAAGTGGGGGAATAAACTGGTGGTGAGTGTCTGACACTCGCCGTCAACCTTCGGAAGATTCCTCTGCCGAATTCAAGGCGCGGATTGAGATGGTCGACGGCGTACCCGTGGTGACGCCGTCGCCGGATCTGAAAGACGAACGTGTTTACAAGGTGCTCGGCAAGGCGTCGCTTGAGGATGCGGGCGAGTGGCAGTACCCCACGAATGCCCTCCACCGCTTCTTAAAGATCTCGGTTGAGATGCCGTAGGGGAAGCTCTGCTTCCACTCACGGGACATCCGGGGCGAGACGCCCCGGATACGGGCACGGGCGCACGAGGAAGGGCCTGACGCGACGGGCCGTCGCGTCTACGATGTGGACGACGTGACGCACAAACCGGGACGGGGTACCCCGGATACGGGCACGGGCGCACGAGGGAGGGCCTGACGCGACGGGCCGTCGCGTCTACGATGTGGACGACGTGACGCACAAATCGGGACGGGGTGCCCCGGATAGGGGCACGGGCGCACGAGGGAGGGCCTGACGCGACGGGCCGTCGCGTCTACGTGTGGGCGACATGACGCACAAACCGGGACGGGGTGCCCCAGTTACTGTATGGGTAAGAGGCACGTGCCCCTGTCCATAGTTCTCAATGGTCACGCCGGACGTGACCATTGAGAATTATGTGTCGAGCGGGAAGTCCGGTGGTTGACATGGAATCATTTCACTAAATCTGACTGTTTTTCTGTTGTTTCAATGCCGTTCTGCTCATTTTCTGTACCTTCATATAGTTCTCAATGGTCACCCGTTTGCGGACCATTGAGAATTATGTTCCGGCGACGATCAAGCGGATTCCTTGAAGGATGACTCCCCTGGATATAGTTCTCAATGGTCCATCAGACGTGACCATTGAGAACTATATTGCCCTCTCGCGGGCATATCGTGGCCGATGAACGACAGTCGATGCCCACGATGCAGAAAGAACTTCATCCTGGAACAAGCAGTTTCCACAGCACGGACTCCTCGCGCCGAGCCGATGTCGCATAAATTCCGATTTCATCAGAAAATTCATCAAACCGCGCGTCTCCGCACCTCCGCGAGATGCTTTCGCCGTTGAACTGTCGATTTTAGGTTTATCGGTGAACCGTTTCCCTCTCGTAAAGGATTCAACTTATAATCTGATATACGCGATGTTTTACTTGTTCATTCGGTTAGAAGTGTGATGAAACTTCTTGGCCCGAGGACTATTTCTCCCTGGAGATACATCTGCGCGTCTGCGCGGAATACGCACTTCTCCGTTGAGTTGTGACTCCAGATTAGGTAAACTATATACCTTGTTTTTTGGGCCTTGTGTCAGCTATTAAAGGAAAAGAGAGAAAAATGGCCAATGAAGTGAAAGTCGGAATGCGGATCAAGATGTTCCGCGACAAGCTGAAGATGACGTTGGGCGAGCTCTCCGCGAAGAGCGGCGTCTCCGTCGAGGTGATTGCCTCGATCGAGGATGGCGAGGTCCTTCCCGCCCTTGGCGTTCTCACGAAGCTTTCCCGCGCTCTTGGCCAGCGTCTCGGCACGTTCATGGACGACCAGTTCAAGCCGGACCCGATCGTCACGCGCGCGGCGGACATCGAGGCCGCGAAGGTCGCCGCCGAGGGCAAGAACGTGCTCGGCTACGCCTCCCATTCCCTTGCGCTCGGCAAGCCCGACCGCCATATGGATCCCTTCCGCATCGAGTTCCCGGCGGACGGCGTCGACACCGAATCGTCCCACGAGGGCGAGGAGCTCATCATCTGCATCGCCGGCCAGGTCGAGCTGACGTACGGCTGCGAGAAGACGATTCTCGGTCCCGGCGACACGGCCTACTACAACAGCGTCGTGAAGCACGGCCTCAAGGCCGTCGGCGGCAAGCCGGCCTCCATCTACGGCATTGTGTTCATGCCCTTCTAAAGTCGAGAGGCGAAGATGTTCAAACTGACCGATCCCTTTGGAACAGCGCCGTCGCAGGCGCCGTTCACGCAGAGCGTCTCCACGGGCGTGCCGTGGCACAACCTGCCCGTCACCCGCGAGTACACGCTGGGCCAGCTTCTGGACCAGACGATCGCGCGCTGCGGCGAGAACGACGCCGTCGTCTACGCCGACCGCGACTTCCGCCTCACCTGGTACGAGTTCGGCGAGGAGGTCGACCGTCTCGCGCGCGGTCTCATGGCGCTGGGCGTGAAGAAGGGCGAGAAGATCGCCCTCTGGGCGACGAACGTCCCGCACTGGGTTGTGCTCATGTTCGCGGCCGCGAAGATCGGCGCGATCCTGCTGCCGCTCAACACGAACTACAAAGAGCACGAGATGGACTTCGCGCTCAAGCAGTCCGACACCGAGAACCTCTTCATCATCTCGGGCTACCGCGACTGCTCGTACGTGGACGTGATCTACACGCTCGTCCCCGAGCTGCGCGAGCAGCCCCGCGGCGAGCTGAAGTGCGAGAAGTATCCGCACCTCAAGCGCGTGATGTTCCTCGGCGGCGAGAAGCACCGCGGCATGTACTCGCTCAACGAGGTGCTGGCGCTCGCGGTCCAGACGCCGTGGGAGGACTACCTGAAGCGCCAGGCCGAGTGCGATGTGAACGACGTCGTGAACATGCAGTACACCTCGGGCACCACCGGCTTCCCGAAGGGCGTGCAGCTCACGCACCGCAACATCGGCAACGACGGCTTCTGGATCGGCGCCTGCCAGAACCTCTCCTCGCGCGACCGCGTCTGCATCCCCGTGCCGCTGTTCCACTGCTTCGGCTGCGTGCTGGGCGTGATGAGCTGCGTCAACCACGGCTCGACGATGGTCTTCCTCGAGAAGTTCGACCCCATCCAGGTGATGATGTCCATCGAGAAGGAGAAGTGCACGGCGACGTACGGCGTGCCCACGATGTACATCGCGATGCTCGACCATCCGCTCTTCTCGAAGTTCGACTTCCGTTCGCTCCGCACGGGCATCATGTCCGGTTCGGCCTGCCCGACGCACCGCATGCAGCAGGTGTTCGACCGCATGTACATGAAGGAGGTCACGAACCCGTACGGCCTCACCGAGTCCGGCCCCGTGATGACGATGACGCGCTACTTCGAGCCGTCCATCGAGCGCAAGTGCCAGACGATCGGCCAGGCCCTCCCGGGCGTCGAGGTCGCGATCATCGACCCCGAGTCGGGCGAGATCGCCCCGATCGGTCAGGACGGCGAGATCTGCTGCCGTGGCTTCAACAACATGAAGGGCTACTACAACATGCCCGAGCAGACCGCGAAGTGCATCGACGAGAGGGGCTGGCTCCACTCCGGCGACATCGGCCGCATGGACGCGGACGGCTACTACTACATCACGGGTCGTCTGAAGGACCTCATCATCCGCGGCGGCGAGAACATCTCCCCCAAGGAGGTCGAGGACTTCCTCGGCACGATGCCGGGCGTCAAGGACGTCGCCGTCGTCGGCTGCCCCTCCAAGAAGTACGGCGAACAGCCCGCGGCGTTCATCATCCCCGCGGACGGCGCCGACATCAAGGAGGAGGACGTCGCCGACTTCTGCCGCGACAAGATCAGCTGGTTCAAGATCCCGAAGTACGTCCACTTCCTGGACATCTTCCCGATGACCGCCTCGCAGAAGATCCAGAAGTACAAGCTGCGCGAGATGGCGCACGAGCTCTGGCCCGACGCCTGATCGGCGCGCCAGGTCCAAAGATCCCCGTGGCACACGCCGCGGGGATTTGTTTCTTTCAATTCTGAGTATCCATGAAACGAATCGTGCTTGCGGTGTGTCTGATCGGCTGGGCGACCACGTCCGTCGCCGGCTGGGTGTGTGAATGTGTTGGCGAACCTGTGCCGTTGTGCCAAGGCCCCACATGGGAGAAGGCTGGGTGGGGACCGTATCAGTTCCCGCGCGCGTTTGTCCTCGAGGACGGTCACGTGGTCTGTTCCGTCCACGTGTCACGGGATGCCATCACGAACTATGCCGATCCCTACCGCTGGTTCGAGACGCGGGACGGCGGGGAGACGTGGCGGGAAGTTGCGCCCGAGGTCGCCGACCGGTGCGGCGTGTGTCTGGCGAATGGTGACGTCGTCTCCTTCCCGCTGGAGAATTCGTCCGTCCTGACCGGCTACACGTTCACGGGCTTTGAGAAGCGTCTGCCGGACGGCAAGTGGCGCGCGCCCGCCGAGGGGAAACGTTTCCCCGTGCCGGACGGTGCGCGTGGCGATCTCTTCGGTTCTGTGGCCTATGCCTATCTGGCTGAACGCCTGCCGGAGGAGTTCCGGTCCGCATCCTGGCTCGTGCGGCGTCTGCGGGCGGGAGCCTCGCGGGCGGAGGACGAACGGGCCGCCGTCGACTGGCCGATGCTGACGCGGGTCGTCCATGCGCATAACGGGTTCTCCAATCCCGTGCTGAAGGCGATCTGTCCGAAGGGGGACGCGAAGCTTGGTCCCGACGGGGCGATCTGGGTCTCGTGTTTTTCGGGCGAAGGGCATATCGACCCCGAGACGCGACAGTATTCGCCGTACTATGCCGCGGAGTTATTCCGAAGCGAAGACGGCGGACGGACCTTCACGCGGCGGTCGCACATGGGGTATCCTGCGGACGGGCGGGCATATCCGTATGCCTCGGGCGGATTCTCCGACAACGACTTCGAGTTCCTTCCCGACGGCTCGATGATCTGGTTCATGCGGTCCAACTGGTACGGGACGACCGGTGAAGAGCAGAGTCCGATGTATGTCACGCGTTCGACGGACATGGGCCGTACCTGGACGATGCCCGAACGGTTCTCGGATCTCGGGACGTTCCCGCGCGTCATTCGTCTGAAGAACGGCGCGCTCGCGGTCATGTACGGACGTCCCGGCCTGTTCGTCCGCGTGAGCGAGGACGGCTGTGGCCGCCAGTGGTCGGAACCCCTCGAACTGCTGACGGCGGGCGACCGCTCGTCCCTCGCCAACCGCCCGAAGGCGAATCCGTCCTTCCATGACTGGGATGGCGAATGTGGTAATGGGGCGTTCGTTCCCGTCTCGGAGGATACGGCCCTGGCGATCTACGGCGACTTCTACTGGCCTGACGCGCAGGGCGTGAAGCGCAAGACGATTCTCGCCCGAAAGATCCGCATCCGTCCCGTCGTCGGAACGGTCACGCCGTCACGCTGAGGGGCGTCTCCTCGCATTTCCCCCCTTGCATGGGGTGGGGGTGTGTGCTATTATCCCTTCTGACATGTCTGAAGAACTTACACCCATGCAGCGGCAGTACCGTGCGATCAAGAACACGCTGCCGCCTGGTTCCATTTTGATGTTCCGTCTCGGGGACTTCTACGAGATGTTCGGCGAAGACGCCGTCATCGCCTCCCCGATTCTCGGCGCAACGCTCACGCAGCGCGGCGGCGCGCCTCTCTGCGGCGTGCCGTATCACGCTCTCGACGCGTACCTGGCGAAGCTCATCCGCGCCGGCAAGACAGCCGCCATCTGCGACCAGATGGAAGACCCCCGCCTCGTCAAGAAGGGGCAGATCGTCCGCCGCGAGGTCACCCGCATCGTCACCCCCGGCACCGTCACCGAGGACGGTCTCCTCGACGAGAACGTCAACACCTACATCGCCGCCATGGCGGGCCTGGGCCTCGCCCTGCTCGACCTCTCCACGGGCGAGTTCGCCGTGGAGCCGTTCGCCACGCGCGAGAAGCTGGACGACGCCCTCGCCCGCTACCGCCCCGCGGAGCTCGTGCTCCCCAAGCCCGACGACGACACCAACGCCCAGCCTTCAACCTTCAACGCTCAACTTTCAACTCTCAACACCTCCTACGCCGACGCCTGGACGTTCAGTCTGGACGCGGCGCGCGAGGAGCTGCTGCGCCACTTCAACGTCACCGCGCTGGACGGCTTCGGCCTCGAGGGGAAGTCTGACCTGATCTGCGCCGCCGGCGCCCTCCTTTTCTACGTCCACACCACCCTCCGCCATCCGATCGACCACGTGCGGAGCGTGCGGCTGCGGGAATCCGCCGACTCCCTCGCGCTCGATGCGGGGACGATCCGCCATCTCGCGCTGCTGCCGGTGGACGGCGTCTCGCGCGAGGCGTCGCTGCTGGGCGTCCTGAACGTGGCGCACACGCCGATGGGCTCCCGTCTTGTCGCGAGCTGGATCCGCCAGCCGCTGCGTCGCCCCGAGGCCGTCAACGCGCGCCTCGACGCGGTGGAGACCTTCGTGAAGGACCGCCTTCGCCTGTCGTCCCTCCAGGCCCGCCTCGCCGACGTGCGCGACCTCGAGCGCCTCATCGCGAAGGTCGATTCCGGACGCGCCAACGCGCGCGACCTCAAGGCCCTCGCCGCGTCGCTGCGTCCGGTGCCCGATCTCAAGGCCTCGCTCGAGGGGCTGCAGTCCGCCCCCGGGAGTGTCCTGGGCGGGGTCCAGGCGCGTCTCTCCCCGGAGAACGCCGTCGTCGACTTGATCGACCGTGCGATCGCGGAGAACCCCAACGTGCTGCTCACGGAGGGCAACCTCATCGCGCCGGGCTACAACGCCGACCTCGACGAACTCCGCAACATCGCGACGGAGGGTCACCGCTGGATCGCCGAGTACCAGGCGAAGGAAGTCGAGCGCACGGGCATCAAGACCCTGCGCGTGCGCCGGAACAGCGTCTTCGGCTTCTACATCGAGATCTCCAAGGCCGCGGCCGTCTCCGCGCCGCCCGAGTACGAGCGCCGTCAGACGCTCACGAACGCGGAGCGCTTCACCACACCCGAGCTCAAGGAATACGAGCAGAAGGTGCTGGGCGCGCAGGACCGCAGCTTCGCGCTGGAGCAGGACCTCTTCCGCGACGTCGTCCGCCAGGTCGCGGAGCGCACGGCTGCGGTCCAGACGACCGCCGGCGCCGTGGGCGAGCTCGACGCGATCCTCTCCTTCGCCGACCGCGCGCTCGCGCTCGGCTACGTGCGCCCCGTCGTCGACGACTCGGATGTGCTGGAGATCGTCGACGGACGCCACCCGATCATCGAACAGCTGCCGGACGCCGAGCCGTTCGTGCCGAACTCGGCGAAGCTCAACTGTACGACCGACCAGATCATGCTCATCACCGGTCCGAACATGGCCGGCAAGTCCACCTACATCCGCCAGGTCGCGACTCTCGCCGCGATGGCCCAGGCCGGCAGTTTCGTGCCCGCCGCGCGGATGCGCCTCGGTGCGCTCGACCGCGTCTTCACGCGCATCGGCGCGGGTGACGACCTCTCGCGCGGGCGTTCCACCTTCCTCGTCGAGATGCAGGAGGCGGCGAACATCCTCAACAACGCCACCCCGCAGTCCCTCATCGTGCTGGACGAGATCGGCCGCGGCACCTCCACCTTCGACGGCATCTCCATCGCCTGGAGCGTGGCGGAGTACCTCCACGAGAATCCGAAGACGAAGGCCAAGACCCTCTTCGCGACCCACTACCACGAGCTGACCGACCTCTCCGAGAAGTTCCCCGGCATCCGCAACTACACCGTGCGCGTGAAGCAGGACGGCGAGCGGATCGTGTTCCTGCGGCGCATCGCCCCCGGCGTCGCCGAGAAGAGCTTCGGCATCCACGTCGCCGCGATGGCGGGTCTCCCGAAGGCCGTCGTCGACCGCGCGGACCAGATTCTCAGGAACCTCGAGGCGAACGACCTCGACGTCAACGCGCCGAAGGTGGTCCGCAAGCCGCGGAAGAAGCTCAGCGACCTTCCCGGCCAGATGACCCTGTTCTGAGGAGGCGCCGATGTTCGCCGTTCGCTCGTACATGCTCGACATCAGTCGGGACAAGGTCCCGACGATGGGCACGCTCCGCCTGATCGTGGATCTGCTGGCGAAGTTCGACTACAACCAGTTCCAGCTCTACACCGAGCACACGTTCGCCTATTCGCGGCACAAGGGCGTGTGGGAACACGCCTCCCCTCTCACGCCCTCGGAGATCCGCGCGCTCGACGCCTACTGCGCGATGAACGGCATCGAGCTCGTGGCGAACCAGAACTCGTTCGGACACCTCGAGCGCTGGTTGACGAAACCCGAGTACAACCACCTTGCCGAACTGCCGCAGGGCGGCGCGCCGCTGCCGTGGGGCGGCTTCAAGAAGGACCCCACCACGCTGTGCCCCACGGACCCGAAGTCGCTCGAGTTCCTGGACGGCCTCTACGACGAACTGCTGCCGAACTTCGAGTCGAAGCTCTTCAACATCGGCTGCGACGAGACGTTCGACCTTCTGGGGGAGGGACGCAGCGCCGCGCAGGTGAAGGAGAAGGGCGAGGGCCGCGTCTACCTGGAGTTCCTGAAGCAGGTCGCCGACCTCGCGCGGAAGCACGGCAAGCGTCCGATGTTCTGGGGCGACGTCATCCTCAAGCATCCCGAACTCGTACCCGAGCTGCCGAAGGACCTCATCGCCCTCGACTGGGGCTACGAGGGGAACCATCCTTTCATGGAGCAGGCGGAGAAGTTCAAGGCCGCCGGACTCGACTTCTACGTCTGCCCCGGCACGAGTTCCTGGAACTCGCTGGC
Organism: bacterium; assembly: GCA_030537465.1. Classification (GTDB taxonomy): domain Bacteria; phylum Verrucomicrobiota; class Kiritimatiellia; order RFP12; family UBA1067; genus RUG572. Next base: position 4,198 of record JAUNMP010000130.1, on the reverse strand, counting down.
GGGCCGCGTGGAGAACATGCGCGAGAACATGATCGCCGCCGAACAGGCGGGACGGATGCATGGCGCGAAGGGCTTCATGGTGACGGACTGGGGCGACGGAGGACACTGGCAGCCGCTCGCCGCGTCCCTTCCGGGCCTCGTCTTCGGCGGACTGCTCGCCACGGAGGGCGCGCATGCCGCGAAGATGGACATCGAGTCCGCCCTCAACGGCATCATGGGCGTGCCGCTCGGTGGCACGCTGCTGCGTCTGGGCACGCTCTACCTGCGCGGCGGCGCGCTGCGGGGGAACGCAAGCGAACTCTTCCGCATCCTCGCGAACGACCGCGGCTATTCGCGGCACCCGGGCCTCACGGACCACGTGCTCGCGGAGATCTCGTCGATCGCCGAGGGCTGCCGCCACGCGGCGTCGGACTTCGCGAGCGGCGCCTTCCCGAACGTGTGGGCGCAGGAGATCGTCCACATGGCGAATCTGGTCGACGCGGCGTGCAACCGCCGCGACGAACGGCGCCTGCGGTTCCTGCGCGAGGAGCACGACCAGGTGTGGAAGCTGAGGAACCGCCTCGGCGGCATGGACGACTCGCGCGAGAAGCTGCCAAGATTCTAGGAGGAGAGATAAGATGAGACGTGTTGTTCTGTGGACCGTGGCCGCGGTCGCGATGGGCGTGTGGGCGGATGCGACGGTGCGCACCGTCATGTCGAAGGATGGCACGGAGCCGACAGACTATGTGCCGGCGATGCTCTCGAATGGCCGCCTCAACGTGTTCATGGACTATCGGCTGGGAATCGCGCCGGACGGCAAGTCCCTTGAGAAGAAGAAGCTGTCGCCGGGCATCTTCTGGGAAGGTCGGCGGCTGGTGGACAACAATGGCGTCGCGAGCCGCTTCGGCTACCAGCTGCTTCCCCAGGGGTCGTTTCGCACGCGGCTGGTCGTGGACGGGAAGGAGCAGTCCACGCCGACGGCCTGGACGCAGTCCCTTGACCTGCGGCGGGCGCTCACGACCACGGAGGGGACATATGCCGGCGGCGTCAAGCTGATGGGCGAGGCGTTCGTCGCGAAGCGGCGCAACGTCGTCGCCGTCCGCCAGACGGTCGCGAACACGTCGGGCGAACCGCGCAAGGTGACGGTCGGCCTCGCATACGCGGCGCCGAAGCACGATCGCATCCAGGGCGCGTGGGACGTGAAGCCGGGCGTGGCGACCTGGCGGATGACCTGCTTCGGCCGCTTCGTCACGAAGGAGACGATCGCGGTGAGGTGTCTGGACGCCGCCGTCCCCGAGACGAAGGTCGTCGGCGACTCCGGCGTGGTGCAGCACACGGTGACGCTCGCGGCGGGCGAGAGCCGGACCTCGGAGTGGTTCGTCCAGTTCGACGACGACCTCGCCGCCAAGCTGCCGAAGGTCACGCCCTGCCCGATGCCCCGGACGCCCCTCACGACCTATGCCGCGCTGCGTGATGAACACGTCGCGGACTGGACGGCCTTCGGGGCGGAGAGCGAGATCAAGGTGCCGGACGTCCGCATCCAGGAACTCTTCGAGATGGCGCGCTACCATTTGCGCTGCGTCTCCACGGAGTGGTCGATTCCGGTGGGGTTGATGCAGAGCCACTGGCAGGGCAAGATCTTCGCGTTCGACGAGATGTACGGTGCGCAGGGACTGCTCGCGGCGGGACACTTCGCGGCTGCGAAGGTGGCGCCCGACTTCCGTGCGGCGACGCTGAAGAACGCCTGCATCCGCTGCAACAAGAATCCGACCAAGCCGTTCTACAACGTGGGCGCCCGCTGGGTCTGGGAGGCCGCCGAAGGCAACGACGTCGAATGCTCGCCGCTCGGCTACTGGATGGACCACATCTTCCAGCAGGCCGCCGTGGCGCAGACGGTCTGGACCTACTACCGCTACACGGGCGACCGCGACTACCTGGCGGAGAAGGGCTACGACGTCATCCGCGAGTGCGCGCTCTTCTTCCGCAGGCTGCAGGTGCAGGACCTGCCGGATGGGACGTCCTTCGTGGTGAAGTGCACGGACCTCGAGCGCATGGGCCCCGGGCACGAGCGCGCCTTCATGACGACCTGCGGCGTGATCACGACGCTGCGCGCGGCGGCGGACGCGGCGGAGATCCTCGGCAAGGACGCCGATCTGGTGAAGGACTTCCGCGCGTGTGCGGACCGTCTGGTCGCGAGCCTTCCGGAGCGCGATGGACGCTACATCGGCTATCCGGGCTGCACGGACGAGACGATGGGCACGTTGGCGGGCTTCTATCCGTTCCGCACCTTCGACCGTTCGAACGCGAAGCAGATTGCGGCGGTTGCCCACTTCCTCAAGAATGGCCAGGCCTTCGGCAACATGTATTCGACGGGCAAGAGGATCTGCCCGTGGTATGCGGCCACGATGGCGATGGCGTCCCTGAGGGCGGGCAATGCGGAGTTCCCGCCGGTGCGCTGGCTGCAGGAGGCCGCGCGGAGCGGCGGCTGCTGGGGCGAGTACTGGGAGATCAACGAGCCGGGCGTGTCGGAGTACCGTCCGTGGTTCATGACGGCGGCGGGCAATGTGCTCTATGCGATCTGCCAGCTCTTCGTCGCCGATCAGGAAGGTGGCATCCAGCTGGCGGCCGGTGTGCCGTCCGACTGGACCGACTACTCCTTCCGCCTCCCCGCCCCCGGCGGCTATTCCGTCTCGATGGAGGTGAAGGGCGGCAAGGTCGTCGCCTTCTCGGCGACGCCTCGCCGCGCCGACCTTCCGCGGCCCGCGTTCAACTTCCACGGTCAGCCGCTGACCCCCTGAGTCGTCACTTCACCTTCAGCTCGGTCGCGCCCAGCGGCATCGGCTTGATGGCGGCCCACAGCGCCCTGCCGAGTCGATCTCGGGCGCGGCCGCGCCCCTGCACCTGGTAGGCGCCGCTCCTGCCGAGCTGCCCCGAGATGGGCGTCAGCGAGAATTGGATTCGTTCACCCATCCGGGGTTCCTCCTTTCGTGTTTTGGGCCGGCCCGTCCGTTGGCCCGGGCCTGCCCGGGGCGTTCGTCGGGCCTGCCCGACTGCTCCGTCGGGCCCGCCCGTCAGGTTGTCCGGGCCGGCCCGTCCGCCCAACCGCCAGGCGGGCTCAAGACTCGGCGATCTTGATGCGTGCGCCGCATTCCGGGCACTGGATATAGGTCGCCTGCGGCTGCTTCTCGCCGTCCAACACCTTGTCGAAGGGCGACTTCCGCGCCGCCATCGCGTAGGCGAACTTCCCCGTCTGGCCCTCCATCGTCTTCCCCTCGAAGGCGAGTCCGGGATTCTCGTTCGCCCAGGCCTCGTACAGGGCCTTGATCTTCTGCTGGTTGCCGCCGAACTGGTCGATGACCCGCTCGGCCTCGTCCCTGTCCTTGATTGCCAGCTTCATCTCGTGTTGCTCCTTTCGCGCGGGAGAGGCCGGGTCCTGTCGTCGCGACGGTCCCGCCTCTCCCCGAAGGGTTGGCCGGGTGTGGCGCTTCGACCACACGGTCTCATTTCGCCACATACATCGGCCCCATATGTATAGTCGAGATGAAGCCCGTTTTTGTATCACCCGCGAAGTCGCCTGAGACGGGTTGACCATTCACGATAGGCAGCAAAACAAGGTGCCAGAAGAAATTTCAACTTTTTTCGCAGGCGATAGAATTTGGCGTGCCCCATCTTCACTTTCCCCCGCGCCTCCTCGGCGTTCCAGCACTGCGTGAAGGCCCGCGCGACGCGCCGCATCTCCGGTGAGGCGTCCTCCAGGACATCCCGCACCATCCGCTGCCAGAGGGGCGTCGGCGGCACGGGATCCGGCCCGTGGTCGCAGACGAGCCGACAGCGGGCGGCGGACCGCCCCAGGTCGGTGATGTCGAAGGGAGCGGCGGGATCGTCCAGATACTCGAACGCCTCCCCCGCCTCGAATCCGCCCCGTTCCGTCATGAGTCGCCGCAGACCGTCCGCGACGCCGCCGAAGGCGACCCTCCTCGCAAGCGCCTTCGGATCCTTCGCGGTGAGTCGCTTCAGGGCGCCCCGCGCCTGGACGAGGTAGGCGTCCGAGGCGATGTCCTCTGCGCGGTCGCCCGCCACGCCGTACTTCCTGCCGTGCCTGACGGCGATCTTGAACGCCTGTCTGTACGTCTCGATCTTCAGCGCCTCGCGCTTCCGCAATCCCCGTCGTTTTCCCTTTTTCATGCTTCCCCTCTCAACCCTCTCAACTCTCTCAACC
>JAUNMP010000129.1 GCA_030537465.1 bacterium | reverse complement strand
TCGCCCGCCGGCGTCTCGTCGTAGGGATGCGGCATGAAGAGGACGGGCTGGTTGCCCGTGGGACGATAGGAGATCGTCTGCGCGCCCAGAAGTGAGATCTCGGCCGAACCGTACTGGTTCGCGAGCACCACGATGGGCGCATCGTGCTTCGAGGGACGAAACACGATGCGTCCGGGGGCGCCGTAGCGCCGGTTCAGGTCGTCGCAGTCCGCGTTGCGGGGAGCCGCCATCACTTGGCCTCCGCAGGAGCCGCCGCCGGAGCGACGGCAGGCTGGGCCTCGGCCGTGGCGGCAGGCGCGGGTTCCTGCGCCTTGGGCGCGAACGGACCATACTGCAGCCTCCAGCAGACGCCCAGGGCGGCGAGTGCGAGAATCAGCAGCACGAGCACGCACTTCAACAAGGTGTGGGAAGCGTAGGGATCACGCGCGACCGCCGCACCCGCGGGAAGCGCCGCGCGACGCGTGAACGTGCGGGCAAGCCCCATCGAGAAGAACAGCGGACGGTTCACCGCCCAGCCGCCGGCGTTGAGGATCGCCCCCAGATCGCGGGCGCGCAGCTTGAACCATGCCAGCACGACGCTCGGCAGCGAGACGAGCAGGATGATTGCCAGCACGCCCAGCATCGTCTGCCAGACGGGCGTCTTGGTGAGGATCGAGAGCAGTCCGCCACAGGCGGCGCCGACAAAGCCCACGGCAATGCCGATCGCCGCGACGCTCGACGCGAGGGCCGCGCCGTTCGCGGACTGCGCCGCGGGGGCCGCCGGAGCCGCGGCGGCAGCAGTCGCGCCGTCGCCGACCTTGGCGACAGCTGCGTCCTGCTTGGACGAGAGGAACTTCTTGCACTGTTCCGAGATCGTCGTGGCGATCTTCGCCCAGGGTGCCCAGAACGCCTCGCGGAGGGAGACCTGCGCCTCGACGACCTTGGAGACGACCGCGTCCCAGTCCTTGCCGTCGCAGTCGTAGAACATGCCATTACGACCCGCATAGAGAGGCGCCGTGGAGCCCGCGGTGACGACCGCGCAAATCTCGCGGGCCTCGCCCGTCGCCTTGCGCGAAAGCTTCACGTAGAGAAGGCAGCACTTGCTCTTCTCGGCGAGGGCGGCGTGAGCCCCCTCGTTCGCGACGTGGAAGCAGAGGCGGCAGACGCGGCCGTCGATGTAGAGCTCGCCGGTGCGGAAGACGCTCTCGCTCTTGGTGTCGTAGAGATTCGCCTGGTTGACGTAGTTGCAGAGCCAGTTGGCGAGATTGGCCGAGTAGCGGAGCGCACGCTCGCAGTCCACGAACCTGGCATATTCCTCGGCGAGCGCCAGATCACGACCGATGAGGTCGTTGACGGCCTTCTGCATCTTGCCGTCCTTGACGATCGTCGCCAGCTCATCGTCGCCAATGCCCTCGACGGCGGCCCCGACCTTCGCGGCGAGCCACGCACCATAAGGGGCGAGCTTGGCCTTAATGGCATCCCATTCGGCACGCGTGATGGATTCGACGCCCTCGGTCCCAAGCGCGGGGGCGGCTGCATTGTTTGCGAAGCTCTGGAACTTGCCTGCCCAGAGTGGATTGAGGCCAGCCATCAGGGGAATGGACGGCGTGGGGTCCTCAGCCACAAGCGGCAGATCCGCCGGCGGCGTGAAATACTCGTCGATCTTCGCGGCGACCGCGGTAAACGCATCGTAGGCCGCGGCGGTCTTATCGCCCAGAGTCGCAGCCGCGGGGGCGGCTGCCTTCCAGGCAAGGTAGGCGGCGGCATCCGCGAAGAACGCATCGGCCTTCGCCTGATCGACGCCCTCGTCGCCGCACCGATCGGCGACGGCCCCCTCGGAAGCGGCGATCTTGGCGATCACGGCGGAAACTGTCGCATCAGAGGTCGACTTGGGGGTCACAACGCCATCACCGTTGAACGGCTGGGCGTTGAAGAGCTTGGCCGCGCCCAGGACTTCGGCGAGCGAGATGGTCTCGGCGCTGGAGCGGTCCTCGCGGGCGAGAATGCTCTTGAAGGAAGCCTGAAGCGCCTTGCCCTCGTCGGTCGCATCGTTCACATCGGAGAGGCTGATCTCGTCCTTGCGTGCGAAGAGAAAGTCGAGGCTACGGAAGCGGACCTTGAGCCAGCTGATTGCGGCGAGAACCTCGGGCACACGGATGCGGCCATCGCCGTCGGCATCGAGCAGCTTGAGCGTCGTGGGATCGAAGCGAAGCCCATCCGTCGAAGACGAGAGAACCGTCCAGAGCTTCTGGTCGAGCTCCGCGAGCGCAGCGACATCCTCACCATTCTCGAGCTTGACCTGGACACAACGGGCGGACTTGAAGAATTTCCACTTGTACGACATTTTTCTTTCCTCTCTATAAACCTTGAAATTTAAACCTTAAACCTGGAACCTTGAACCTGGAACTCACCCCATCACTGCCTTCATCTTCGACAGCCCTGTCTTCAGGGTTACCAGCGGCGTCTCCGCGCAGTAGGACTTGTTGAAGAGCTCGATCGAGAGCCAGGGGTTGAGTCCGCACGAACGGAGGATTCCCTTGATCTGGTGCCAGGGCGCAATGCCATCGCCCGGCCACACACGATCGGCGTCAATCAGCTTCTCGCGGGCAGGCTCGGCGGGAATGTCGTTCATGTGGAGAACCGGAAGCGTGCTCTTCGTGCAGAAGCGAAGGCCCTCATACGGACTGCCACCGCGGTACATGTGGTAGACATCGGCGAGAACCGCCGCTTCAGCATGCCCGCTGGCGGAGGCGATATAGAGTGCCTCGTTCAGTTTGCTCAGATTGACGGAGTGTCCCCAGAACTCCAGAATTGGCGTCACGCCCATACGGCCACCAAGCTCCAAAACGGAACGATAGCATCTGGCGAACTCGTCAAGGGAGACCTTCGGACTTCCGGGCTTCTGAAGGCCGAACGGCGGCGCGGCGATGAACTTGCCTCCCAGCTCGGCGACGAGGTCCATATCGCGCTTCATCTCCTCCATGCCCTTCCGGCGTTCGGTCTCATCGGGCATTGCCCAGTGCGCGAAACCGATACCGTTCACGATGGCGAGATTACCATCTTTGCACATGTTGCGGATATCGCGCAGTTCTCCCGTATCCTTGGCCTTCTGGATGTCGGCCAGCCAGGGCTCAATGCCTTCGTAGCCAGCCTCGATGCACATGCGAACCTGCTCCTTGAGCGAGCACCTGAAGTCGCGGATCGTCGCGGGATTCAATGAATAGCGGAATGAAAAACCTTCCGCACAGGAGGGCTGCACGTCCTGCACATCATCCGAACAACAGCCCGCCACCAACGCTCCCGCAGCGGCCGCGACCAGAAACTCTCTACGATTCGTCACGTTCTCGAACTCCTTTTCAATCGGCGGAGAATTATACCAAAAAAAGCGCCAGACACCTCACGACCAGCGACGATCGTTCGCCCACTCCTTGTCCCACTCCTTCGTGGGCGCCCACGGCGGCGGGAAGTCGGCACAGGCCTGCTTCTTGATGAGCTTCTCGTTGAGTTCGTCGATACCGAGACCGGGTTTCGTGGGCACATCGATGAAACCGCCCTCGTAGCTGAGCGCGGGCTTCACGAGATCGCCCCACCACGGCACATCGACGGAATGCAGCTCGAGGGACATGAAGTTGCGCGTCGCCGCGGCCACATGGACGGCCGCCATACAGGCGATCGGACTCTCGGCCATGTGCAGGTTCATCTGCACGCCGTAGTCCTCGGCCATGTCTCCGACCTTCTTCGTCTCGAGAATGCCGCCCGCGGTGAGCAGGTCGGGATGGACGACGGCCAGCGCGCCGCTCTCGAGCAACGGCTTGAAGTTCTCTTTGAGGTAGATATCCTCGCCGGTCCCGAGCGGTGTCGTCGTCGCAGCGTGCAGACGCTGCCACGCAGACGTGTCCTGCCACGGCAGCACGTCCTCGGCCCAGGAGAGGTGGTACTTCTCAAGGCGACGCAACAGCTGCACGCAGTCCTCGTACGGGATGTGCCCAATGTGGTCGATCGCAATCGGCACTTCCCATCCAATCACGTCACGCACGTCGGCCATGTACTTTTCGAGGCTGTCGAGGCCCTTCTCGGTGACGTGAATGCCTGTGAAGCCATGCGCCGTATTGAAGAGGTCGTAGGCCTCGCCGCGCATCGCGCGCGGATCAATGGAGCCGTGCGGCGTCTTGACGACATGCTTCATCTTCTTCATATAGTCAAGATAGCCAAGCGGGGCAATCAGGGCACCGGGAACATCCATTATCAATTCGATGCCGAGGTCCATCTTGAGGAAGGTAAAGCCCTTCGCCATGCGATCCTTGAGAGCCTGGCCCATATCGCGACCACCACCCTCGGAATCCGTGTCGCAGTAGCAGCGGATACGGTCACGCCAACGTCCACCCAGCAGTTGCCACACAGGCACGCCCCATGCCTTGCCGGCGATGTCCCAGCACGCGAGCTCAATGGCGCACACGCCACCGGCCTGACGGCTGTCGCCGCCGAACTGCTTGATGCGGCGGAAGACCTTCTCGACGTTGCACGGGTTCTCGCCGAGGATGCGGCTCTTCAGCATAGCCGCGTAAGTGCGGCTCGAAGCGTCACGGACTTCACCGTACCCGACGATGCCCTGGTTCGTGTAGACCTTCACGAGCGTGCAGCGCTTAGGAGCTCCATCGATATCCGCGAAACGGACATCCGTGATCTTCAACGTTGCGGGATTGACCTTGTTGATATTCATCTCTCTCCAAATCCTTGAACTTTGAACTTTGAACCTGAAACCTTAATCTCAATCCTCCCGCGTGACCCCCGTCCGCATCAGCGGCAGGACGCGCTCGGCCCGACGGTCGAAGTTGAAGACCGTGAAGCCCCCTAGACCTAGATCACGCGTGACCTGGATCTGCTTGGCGAGCTTAACGCCGTCGGCCCCGTCGTTCTGCCAGCAGGAAAGTCCGATACCGGGATACATCCTCACCTTGCCAACGACGCCCATCTGGGTCTTGACCTGGCTGCGGAACATCGCGGCGGAATCGACATAGTCCATATGGCACGCGAAATCAAGCAACCCCTCGCGGCACCAGGACGGCCAGTCCTGCGCCACAGTTTCGGGATCGCTGATGGGGTTGCGGAAGAGCGCCGCGGAAATCTGCACGCCAGGAGCCTCCTTGCGCACACGCTCGGCAACCGTCTTGACGACCTTGGTGATGTTGCCCGTGCGGAACTCTCGCCACTCCTTCTTGAGGGGCGCCTTTTCTCCGGAAACGTCTCCCGGCCAATTCTCGACCTTGCGCCCGAGCTTCGCCTCGAAACGCGCGCGGCACCCTTCACAGAAACAATACTCGTTGCCCGGATAGCGGATGTAGTCGAAGTGGATGCCATCGGGACCCATCTTCGCGAGTTCGACCATCGCGTCGATCTCGAGCTGCTGGTTTTCGGGGTGTGACGGACACAGCCACCGCGGATGGGCCCTGCCCTTCACGCCGACCTGCGTGCGTCCGGCGGCGACCATCTTCTCTTCGAAGGACTTCGATGTATACGAGCCCATATTCCAGCAGACTTTCCAGACGTGCATCTTCACGCCATACCGCGCGCACGCCGCCTTGCACTGCGCGAACGCATCGCCCTTCGTCATGACGTCGGCTGCAACGGGAAGCACCTTCGAGGGGTAGAACGCGACACCTCCCCAGCAGAGGTTGGGAACGATGACGTTGAACCCGTTGTCCTTCAGAAACTTAATCGAAGCATCCCAGTCACGATCGCCGCCGAGCCCACGCGCGCTATGACACCAGAACGCGCGGTGCTCGCCGCGCTTCGAGGAACGGTCCGCGAGCCAGGCCTTCACCTCCTCGGCCTTCTTCTGGGCGGCAGCTTCATGCGCGGCGATCTTGGACTTCAGGGACGGCGCCAAATCGCCGGCAATCGCACGCATCAGCTCTGCCTGCACACCTTCCGTGCCCCCCAACCAGACATGGCTCATGAAGAGTCCGGTCTTCGTGCGGACAAGCGCGGGAATGCCTATGGAGTTCTGCTTGCCATCCGCCCATTCCGCCACGACTTCGACATCGGGCGCCGGCACCGGAATCCGGGTCATCCACGAAGCCTGAGGAGAGAACGTCGGCTGCCCGGCAATTCCAGATCCCATTCTGAGAAAGCCCGCGATGGCCGCGCCACCATCATCGCCGGGACGCTTCGCCCCCGAGATCTTGACCCCAAGCAGCTCCGTGATTTCAGGCGGTTGGGAGTAGCAGGCGAGGATACGCCCACCCCCGGCCACGTAGGTGCGGAGAAGTTCGATCTTGTCCGCGGGGATCGACGGGTTGTACGGCAGCACCACGGCCGCCATGCCCTTGAGCGCGTCGGCCGTGAGGTCCGTATCCGCCACGATCACCGACTCCACGCCGATGGCCTTCAAAGAGGCGCTGACGGTTCCCGCGAAGTTGAGGTAGCTTTTCACCTCAGACCCGCCCTTCGACGCCAGCGAGTCCGCATAGATGACCGCGACGTCCGGATCACCGCCGATTACCGCGACATTCGCGATCGCACAGCGCGCCTTCCCCGTGTTGGCGCGCCAGCCGGAGATCCGCACCATGGAGATCTTGCCCCACCCTTCTGGCTTGCCCTCGATGCCACACTGCGACTTGCTCACCGTCACGCGTTGCCAAACGCCGTTTTCCTCGGGGGAGAAGCTGCCATGATACCAGCCGTCACCACTTCTGAAGTAGCAGCTGAAGGAACCGAACTGCGCAAGATCGTCGCAATAGAAGTCAAACTGGATGCCAGGCCACAGACGCAGATCGCAGGGCAGCTTGATGTCCCAGTTCGCCCGCGCAGGAGGCGGATCCTGCGTGAAGTCCGCCGGCATCACAACAACACCTGGGGCCATGAACTGCACGGGAGGAGTCGTCTTGTCGACTCGGACCGCGGACTTCGCCGCAGCCTCGTTCGTGACAGCGGTCCAGGCATTGACGATCTTCGCGCCAGCGGGGGCCGGCATTGCGGGCACAGATGCGTCATCGCCACAACCAGCAAGACCGACGAGACAGAGACCAAGGAGAATAATCTGGAGGTGTTTCATATCAGGCCCGAAGCTCCCATCCCGGGCGGTACGTCGTCTTCAAGAAGGCGTTGGCCGCGGAGTTGTTGGTGATGGTGTTCCCGTCCCATTTGAGGACGGAACCCTTGCCCGTCCGCGCGGCGACATTCGCGAGCAGCAGCGTCTCCGCCAGCGGCACCGAATAGTCAAAGCCCGTGTTGGCGGGACGCTTCTCTCGGATGGCCGCATAGAACTCGTGCGTGTGCTCAGTCGTCTTGTAGGTGAACTTCTTGGCCTTCTTGATTTCCTGTCCCAGCGTCTTCGGGAAAAAGCGAATGGCGCTGTGGTGGCTGAACCAGATGGTTCCCCTCGTCCCGCAGAAGAGAGTCCCCATATTGAGGAACGGAGCCTTGTCGGAAATATCCCATTTCTTCTCTGTTTCGAGGAGAATCGGGGGAAGATTCAGCCACTCGCGCCTCAGGGCATGCCCGTACCTATCCACGTGCGACTTGTCATAGGGAATGCCTGGGCAGACACCATCATACCAGTGGAGCGTGACGGGCGGCAGGCTTCCACGCGCGGGGAATTCGAAGTCGATGGTGTCACGCCAGGCCCATGCCCCTGGACAGGCAAATTCCACCTCATGCGTGATAATCGTCTCGGGGTGCACCTTGCCGAGTTCGAGCGACCAGAACGCGGCGTCCATAATGTGTGTGCCCATATTGCCGATGGATCCGTTGCCATAGCCAATCCAACTATGCCAGTCGTGCGGATGGAGTCCCTGGTGGTCTTCGTTCGGCGCGTAGTAGTCACAGACGGGTGCAGGTCCACACCAACTGTCCCAGTCCATTCCTGCGGGCACGGGAGCCGACTTTGGACGGTGCATCATCGAATTGAGCCGGTCATCATAACACCACACGTCGCGAATTTCGCCAATGAGCCCTTTCTGGATCGAATCCACGCAGATGCGCATCGCCTTGGTGGAGTGCCCGAAGTTGCCCACCTGCGTGACGACGCCCGTCTCACGAGCAACTCGCCCCATTAACTGCGCTTCCTCGACCGTGGATGCCATCGGCTTCTCAACGAACACATGGATGCCAAGGCGCATCGCGAGCACGGCGGCGAGCGCATGGTGATGATTGGGAGTGCCGATGAAGACGGCATCGATCTCCTCGCCCATCTTCGCATAGAGCTCATGGTAGTCGTTGAACTGCCGAACTTTCGAGAGATCTCCTGCCGTGGGAATCTTCTTCATCTTCCCGAGGGTGGACATGCGCATTTTGGGATCTGGATCGACAAGGGCGACGATCTGCTCCTCCATAATCGGTTCCACCAGCTGCTGCATTCGCCCACCACAGCCAATCACAGCCACGCGGATCTTCTGTCCCTGTGAAATCCGTTTCGCGAGCGGCGCCGCATATAGGGAACCAATATTGAAGGCCGGCACTCCCAATGCCGCCAGACGGAGAAATTCACGACGCTTCACTGTGCTGCCCCCTTTGCCCTGAGAATCTTACGGAGAAGCGCGGAGACATTGTCCCGGGTGAACGGCTTCACGAACACGGCGGAGAAGCCCAGTTCACGCAATTCCCCCACCCCAGTCGAGTCCGCAGTCACGGCGTAGACGGGCAAAGTCGTCTTGCCCAGCGCCTCACGGATGAACCGTACGAGACCGCGTCCGCCCATCCCCGGCATGAGGACGTCCGACAGCACGAGGTCGTACTCGTTCGTCTGCAGGAGCTCCGCAGCCTTCTCGCCCGTCGACGCCACATGGACATCCCGCACGCCGAGCCCCTCGAATATCCCAGACAACACCTTCGTCACCAACTGCTCGTCGTCCACGACAAGGACCCGCAGTGAGGCCATGTTAGTTGTACCCATATTCACACGTCCCTCCCATTAAACCGGCAAACACCGCCAACCCGGACCGACAACCAACTTGAAATCGGTCGCCAATCCAGGTCCTTCAGCGGCTAAAAAGCAACAAAATGTGCTGAAGCTAGACATCCAGGCGGTATTATACCACAAAATATGGTGGCATGGACAACCTCAAAGACACTAGACCGCAAAACGGAGAACAATCGCCACCCACACCGCGACGAGCCCCAGAACTCCCAGAACCAGTCCTAATGCCAACATCTTCGATAGAAATCTCCGAAGCAACAGGAGTTCAGCGCGTAGCCCCACCAGTTCCTGTTCCACTCTCGCAAGAGATGTGGCATCCACGGTGGTGTTTGGGGCAGACACCTCCACCACATTCTCCTGGTGCGCCGTCTCCGGAGCCTCCTCCGCCCTCTTCAACTCCAGATAGAGTTCGCGGAAATGTGCCTTTGAAATGGGATTCGTGTCACGCGTCGCCAGGTAGAGCGCGTCGTCGCGCGTCAGGTCCTCTTCGACTTCCTGCTGGTACTTCGCGCAGAGATCATCGTCTACCTCTCCGCTGAAGACCGTGCAGTAGAACATCAGCGCGATGTATTGTTTGGCACCATAAGGTGCCTCGTTGAAATACGTCGCCAGTTTGGGGTCCTGCATGCAGATCGCATGGGCTTCCTGTATTTTCTCGGCAGGGATGATTCCCTCTTCCTCCGCATTCCCCTCGATCACGTTCTCATCTGCCATAATCAATCTCCTTTCATGACACGCCATCCAATCACAGCTCGACAACGGCCAGACCATATGCAGTCAGATCTACGGATCGCGTCTGCCCACGCCACCCGAAATGGACCGTCTTCACTTCCGAAGAGAGATTGGCAAGAAACACCTTCTCTCGTCCCGTCGTCGCAGACTTCCACACGTAGCCGTACAGTGTAGGCAACGTCCCGGCCAAAGTGGGCGAGAGCGGATAGTCCGGCATTTTCCAGGCCCAGAACGGCTTCCGGCCGAGCCAGGTGATGGGCAACGAGGGGATCTCCTCGAGGAACTTCACCTCTCCAAGGAGCGTACCATAGGCCAGGCAGTCGAGATTGGCCTGGCGGAACTCGCAAAGCTCGCGCACGATCGCACACTTGGAGGACTTTTCGAGAATCAGCGGATGATACCAGCCGAGGGACTGTCCCCACAGCAGTTCGCGCGTCTGCGCGGCGCGGAACGAATCGTCGTCGTCCTCGTGATTCTCGGGACTGCAGAAGTACGTCGTGTAGCCATGGTAGACGGCGTGGAAGAACGGCACGTCATCCATCTGGCGCTGCGTCACGTTCAAATAGCCATCGATCACGTTCATCCACTGCTCGCCGCTGCCTTCTGTGGTGAGGAACGCATTCGTCGCCGAGTAGACGGCATGCGTACGGGCCAGCAGGCGCTGATAGCCCTCGAAATACCAGGCTCCACCACCGACGGGATGTCCATGACCAGATGCGTAGCACGCGGCACCCGCGCAGGCGCCGATCTGGTCGAGAAAGAGCGATCCCGCTCCCAGATCGAGAATCCGCTTCGAGAAGTCGTTGAGCGTATCGTCCCATTGACTTGTGTAGGGGCAGATCGGCGAGAGCGGCGGCGTGACGGGGCCGTACTTCTCCGTCTTCGGCGTGCCATCCGGCTTCATGATCGCATACGGCTTCACGTAGGGATAACTCATCAGCGTCTCGCTCCAGAGGCGACCATTCGTGTAGGGCATCGCCTCCTGCCCGATCGACCTGCAGTACGCCAGACAAGCCTCCGTCCCCGGCTGGGCGGGAAAGTACTCGGGGTAGTTCACGTCGTGCGGCGAATGCTGCCAGAGATGCCAGTGAATCCCCGAGTCGAACTTGGGGAAAATCGCGTGTGCACGCGTCATCACGTTCGAGACCTCGGAGGGACCACCGTGGATGTTCAACCAAAGCGGAATCTCGGCGATGCGGCGCGGGTAGTCCGCACGATCGAGGATACGCCCCTTGGCAGTCCACTTCGTCGTCAGCGCCCAGGCGCGGTAGAGGCGCGCGGCCTCCCACCAATCGCCCTTGAAGGCGGCGACGGTGACCTCATAGCGCGGTCCCTCCGCGGCCTTGCCCGCGCAGCCGGCGTTCTCGACCGACGTGGTGAAGACGTAATCGTGCTCGGGGGAAAGGCCCTGCGTCTTGATGCGCGCCTCGCCGTCATGGGCCGCCGCGTAGAGTCCCGCCTCGCCCTTGAGGAACGCCATCATCATCGGCATGTAGCCCATGCAGCCGGCGGAAGCCCAGCGTCCGCCCCACTTGCGGCCGCGAATCAACCGCGCACCAAGGTCGGGGCGGGGCTGCAGCACATCCGCCTCACCGCTCTTCGTCACATGCCGAAGAATCGGGTACTTCGTCTCGGCGAGGCCCCAGACGGTACTGGCGTTCTGCACGTCGAGCGTCCACTTGCTCGCGCCGTCCGCCGCGAACCGCATCGTCGCGCGGACGGTCGCGGCCCCCTTCTCGCCCGGCAGATCGAGTCCCTCCCAGACGAACGTCGCACCACCATCCGCGGTGCGGACGATCCGCTTCGCGCGACAGTCCGAGCGATTCGTCAGGCGAACGACGTTGGTGCTTCCGACGCCTCCCGTCCCGTCCCGCCAGAACGCCACGTCCCAGAAGTCGGCGACGCGCTTGCCGTCGGGATTGACGAACCGCGCGTTGCCGGCGAGCTTGTTCTCGACGGATTCGATGGCAAAGCCATCCTTCTCCTCCGCGAAGGAGATTCGCAGCGCGGAGTTCTCAAGCGTCAGCGCGAACGACGCGGACGCGCACAGCAGGGCAGCAGAAAGAATTCGGGTCTTCATGCCCGCGAGTATATCACATTCAGCGCAGTCGCAGAGCAACGAGATTGTGGTCCGAGACGGGGGCCCCGGGGAATATCCGACGACTGACGATGCGCTCGAATCCATGATAGAGGATATAGTCGAAGGTCGCATCGGGGAAATTGCGGTCACCGGGGTGAGTGACACACTGGCTCTTCTTCCAGTCACGGAAGCAGCTACGGTAGTGCGCGCCGTAGAACGACCGCAGGGTCGCCTCGCTCACGAAGGCGGGATCGTCTTCGTTTGTGTTGAAGTCCCCGCCAACAAGGATGCGAAGCTTGACGCCGGGACGACGACGGCGCAGTTCACGAACCGCCGCGAGGATCTGCCCTGCCGCAGCCTCGCGCTTGTAGATGTTCTTCTGAGACTCCTGCACAGATCCCGTTCTATTGACATTGCTCTTCAGATGGACACTGAAGCAGGCGATATGCCCCTCCGCACCACCATCGAGAAGCGCGAAGGCGAAGCCACGCGGAATCGAGACGCCGTCGCCCGTCGACCAGAGCGTGTATCCGGACTCCAGAACGGGGAGCGTGCTCATGATCGCCATCTGTTGCCAAAGGGGGACTCCGCCATTGTCCTTGTAGTTGCTCACGGAGACGACCTTGAGCCCCTCGACACCCGACTCCTGGACGTACTGGCCACAGACCTCGGCGTCGCGCATCTCCTGCGCGAACACGATCAACCCGGAGGGAGACTTCTCCTTCCGGCTCCGCCGCTGGTCGCCGACGGCCTCGGCAAGCGTCCGCCCCGCACGGGCGATGTTCGCGCGCTCGTAGTCGGGCTCGGCGCGGAGATCGGCCTTGCCGGACGGGAACCACTTCATGTTCCACGTGACGACGATAACATCGCCGGGCAACGGGAACACGAGCGCCGCGCAGAGCAGCGCGAAGACAATCCGCCGCAGCACGTCCTCAACCTCCACAGGCCTTGCAGGGCTTCCCGTCGTTGGGACCGCACGGATACCCCTTCACCTTCCGGTAGTTCCGGCATTTTGGATTATGACGGATATGGGACTTCGATGAAATCCAATATCCCGTGTCGGGGGCCTTGGACTCCAGGGGCTTCTCCGGAGCATCCTGAGCCAGGACGGGCAACGCCGTTCCCGGCACCCCGGCGTTCTTGGCCACCAACTCCCGACGAAGCTGCTGGTTCTCGCGCCGCAGCGCATCATTCTCGGCGCGCAATTCGGCGATTATCTGGTTCGCCGTCGGCTCCTCCGCCCGAGGCGCGTCCCCTCGCGTCGGCAGACACGCAAGAGCGACCCCCAACGCCGCCGCCAGCAACCTTCCTGTACAATCAGTGAATCGTCCCATTTCCTCACACCCTCTCTCGGTTGCCGACCATTATAGCACATCCGCATCCGCAAAATACCTTGTGGCGAGGGATGTTTGTTTTCTGTATACTAGGACCATTCATTCCTTGGAATTACCCCATTTTTTGAGGGGCTCAATGTAGCGAAGTCCTGTAAATAAA
>JAUNMP010000128.1 GCA_030537465.1 bacterium | reverse complement strand
TCCTTGTCAAAACCTTGACGCCAGTCGAGAATGGCCTGCGAGATGAGCTCCGCGTCCTCGGCATTCTCCGGCTCAGAGGTGCTGCGGATGCCGGGGATGCACATCAGCACGGCCTTGCTGGCAGTGTTGACGTTGATCTTGTTCCCACCGAAGACCGCGAGCACTTCAGTGATGTTTGAAACGACAATCTGATCCTCCTCCCGTGCCTCGGGATTGTACACGCCACCCGTAAGCAGCCCCGGATGGGCTCTGAAGGGTCCGATCTTGGCAAGTTCCTTAAGGTCGGGGATGGGGCCGTTACGCGGCTTGTAGACCTCCTCCTTCGCATTCTCGCAGATCTCCTCATAGTATTCCTTCTCACTGCCACGATCAATGTTGTCGCCGTATTCGCCCTTCTTCGCATCGTCCTCGTCGCGCCAGTCAACCCAGGCATTGACGAAGTATTCGTGGTCGTCTTCGGGGACTCCGGCCCAATAGAGTATGTTCTCCCAGATTTCCGCATAATGCGGATTGCCGGTTGGGTGGAGCGTGTTGATGTTGAATTTCGGGCCTCCACCCTCACCGCCGCCCACGCTCTCAATCTCAACCGTGACGCTGCCGTCCTCCGGATTCTGCTCGTCAATGGCTACGGGGCCGATCGTCGCCGCGGCGCCGGTCTGCTTGAGCTGGCGCTTTTCGAGAAGCCAGCGGTCATCCTCGAGGAGCTCATCCAGATCTTCGTCCTCGGAATACTCCGGAGCGTCCGTATGCTTGGCGATTACCATCTCAGCAAGCACCTTTCCGGCGTCGACCAGACGGTCCATCCTCGCCCGCTCACGCACATAGACGTTCACGGCGGACTGCAGTTTAGCCTCGACCGCAAAGCTCATCACAATGACGGAAAGTACGGCGATGGTCCAGATGACCATGATGAGCGCGGACCCCTTCTTCATGGCCGACATCATTCGCCACCTCCTCCAGGGCCTCCACCGCCCCCCTGCATGCCGCCGCCCGGACCACGGCCACCACCGTTCGCCCCTCCTGTAGTCGGCGTGTGCCCTCCGCGGCGACGGGCATCCTCCTTCGCCGCGTTCGTCTCGTTGTCGTCAAGCGAGAACGGATTCTGGGAAAGCTGGGCGACGGGGATCTCGACCACACGGAGAATGGGCAAGGGGTCGTCCCCCTTCTCCGGCGGTTTCATGCGGAACGTGACCTTCACGCGCCAGGGGATGCTGTTCGACGTATCCCAGGTCTCGGCCCACTTGGGCCTTCCGTCGCTCTCGACTTCCTTGGAATCCTTCTGGACCACGCAGTCGAAGCCGACCACGTCCTCCACGAGCAGGAACTCCTCACCGTAGTCCTCCTCGTCGAAATTTTCGTTTCCCTCCTCGGAGAAGAGGTCCGGGTTCCACACGCGCGCCCAGAGTCCGCCCGGCTCGTTTCTGGCGCGTGGCTCCTCGACCCAGAGCCGCACGCGGTGCGAGGTCTCGGAGAGCACGGACTTGTTGCCGATGATGGAGCCTCCCAACTTGGTCCATTCGATGACGTCGCTTTCGCCGGGGTCCCGGCCCTCGCCGTTGTCGTAGAGCGCCAGTCCCCATTCGTCCTTCTGGTTGCCGTCCGCGGGATAGTAGGCGCTGCGGAGTCCCGCGGCGATCTGGTTGAGCGCGTAGTCCGCGGTCTGCATGCGGTCGGCCAGCTTGGTGGCGCGATGCCACCCGTTGATCACGGACGTGAAGGTGACGCCGACCACGATGGTCATAATCGCCATGATCAGGATCGACGCCAGGAGCTCGATCAATGTGAATCCCGCTCGTCTCATCACTTCTGGCTCCCGGGATTCCCCGCCTGGTCTTTCCACCAGAGCTTCACGACCGTCATGCTTTCCTTTTCGCCACCGAAGTTGTCGCCTCCCCACCGCACCGTCGTGCGGACCGTGTAGAGCCCTCCATTGCGCTCGATTTCCTCGTCTTCGATCTCGTCGACGACACGCTCGACGCTATAGCCCGCGAGATCTTCACGATCGGAATGGGAGAGCTCCAATTCAAGGTCCTCTGCGAGGTCTTCGGCCTTCTCCTCCGAGATGTTCAACAGATCGTCCTTCTGTGGATCATCCGTCACCTGGTCGGGAACAGGGATCGGATGGACCATCTCGAAGTAGTTAAGCACGCGCTGGGCCGTTTCAAAGCGGAAGGAGGATGTCATCAGCTTGTAGCTCTGGAGGAAAAGTCCCAGAACCGCGACAATGCCCAGCGTGAGAATAACGGAGGCAACCAGCACCTCGATGAGCGTGAAGCCCTTCTTCATGGCGATTACCTCACGTCCTCATCCTCGACGACCTTTCCGAAACGGCCAACCTCAAGCGTGATGGCCTTGTCTTCGTCCGTGCCGTCCTTCCAGATTTTCACGACATAGGGGTCGCAGCGTCCGTTCGGTTCGTAGACGATGGAGAAATCGGACTCCGTCTCCTGCGCCATTTCCGTCTCGGTCGCCTTTCCGTCCGCGGAGACGCCCCCCTCTTCAGCCTTCGTGCGGGACTTCTCCTGCTGTTCACGGTTCTGACGCAGCAGCAGATCGGCCGTGCTGAACACGGAGATGCGCGAACGCTGCCTCCCGAGATCCTCCTTCAGCGCGCCCTTGATGTGAATGCCTTCGAAGTCGCGCGGCTCGGGCGAGAGGGGGTCGTTCGCGTCCTCCACGGTCTCACCACCCTCTTCGACATCGTCGACGGGTTGCCCCGAAAGCGTGAGCGTGCGGCCGCCTCCACCCGCCGCGCCGAAACCCGCGCCATGCGAGACGTTGCCGCTCTCGGACGAAGCATCCTGCGAGTAGCTGGTGGAGAGACGACTCTTCACGAAGACGCCATCCTCGACAATCTCCTCGATCGTGAGAACGACGGGGCGCTGCTTGAGAAGCGCAATCGCCCGCGCATGCCCGGCATACTGCTGAACGGCACGCGTGGCGTCCGCCATCTGGGCGGACTTCACACCCGCGCCCAGACTGACCGCAGCCGTCCCCACGAGGATGCCCACGATCACGAGCGCGACCAGAATCTCGATCAGTGTGAAGCCGCTCTTCACGAGAGGGGTCTCGAGTAATTGGCTTTAGCGCTTATCCTCGAACGCAGAGAGGTCGTCATCGCCACCCTGCTCGCCGTCGGGACCGTTCGAGTAGATGTTGAAGCGACCGCCCTTGCCCTTCTTCTCGTAGCGGAGGGGTTCGCCCCACGGATCCGTGAGCGCGTCGGCGCCGCCCTCGATGTAGGGCTCGTCACCGCTCGTGAGCCCCTCAATCCAGGCGTCCTGGGAATCCGGAACCTTGCCCTTGTGCTCGTTCTGGTACTGGATCGTGGCGTTCTTCGCCGTGTCAATCAGCTGGCGGGCCGCGTTGATGCGGGCGTTCTTGAGATACTTGTTGATGTTCGGGACCGCAACGGCGGCCATGATACCGACGATCGAGATGGCGATGATGATTTCAATGAGCGTGAAGCCCGCCTTTGCGGCCTTCTCGGTGATGTTCTGCTGATTCATGTTTTTCTCCTTTGACTTAAATTCCTGATGGCCAGGCATGCCCAATGTCCATTGCGATGTGCGCGGCGAACGCGCTTACCTCGCACTGATCTGGCTGGTCATGCCGAAGACCGCCGAGACGATCGCATAGGCGATGAATCCGACGCCGATGGAAATAAGGCCAATCATGAGCGGGCCGAGCGCATTCGTGAAGCGGGCGATGTTTCGGTCCATGTCCTTTTGATAGCGGAGGCCGATGTGACCAAGAGAGCTCGTGAGGCTACCCGCCTGTTCGCCGACGGCGAGCATGTCCGTCATCATTCGGGGGAACGCCCCAGAGGCCGCAAGCGGTCCCGAAATCGAAGTGCCGTCCGTCACGCGCTTGCGCGCCGTGGAGAGAGCCTGCCCGATGACGGCGTTCTCACAGGTGTCCTCGGCGATCTTGAGCGCCTGCAGCACGTTGACACCATTCGTGAGCAGGGTCTGCAACGTATAGGCGAGCGACGAATAGGCTCCGGCCGCAACGATGCCGCTCACCAGCGGCGCCTTCAGTTTCCAGCCGTCAACCTTCAGGCGGCCCGCGGCGGTCTTCTTCCAACGGGCGAACAAAATAACGCCCACGGCGGCCACGAGAGCCATGATCCAGCCGTACTGAACCATCAGGTTGCTGAGGTCCATCAGCAGCTTCGTGGCGGGCGGCAGCGTGCCGTGCATGCCGTCGAACACTTTCTTGAAGCGGGGGATGATGAAAGTCATCGCGATGATGACCGCGCCAATGCCGAAGACCAGCACGAAGAGCGGGTAGGTCATCGCACCCTTGATTTTGCCCATCATGGAATCCGTCCGCTCGTAGTGCTCCACCAGACGATGAAGCACATCAACCATCGCCCCTGAGGCTTCACCTGCGCGGATCATGTTCGCATAGAGCGGACGGAACGATTTGGGATGGTGCGTGATGGCATCGGAGAAGGACTCGCCGTTCACGATGCGCTGGCAGAGGTCCTGCGCCACCGTGCGCTGCGCGCTCCCCTCCTCGCCCTGGTTGGCGAGACAGCCGAGAGCCTGCCCAAGCGTCATTCCGGCCTCGAGCAGATCGGCGAGCTCGCTGGTGAAGAGCAGTACCTCGGCCGATGTCATCGCATCCACCTGACCGCCGATCTTCATGTTCCAGATGCTACCGCCGCCCTTCTTTGCGGATTTCTTCGCAGTCGCGCCACCGCCCCCGGCTTCGGAAACCGAGAGCGGTGTGTGACCGAGCTTCCGCACGGCAAGGAGCGCGTCACGACGATTCGACGCCTGGACCGTTCCGTCCACTCGCCGACCGTCCTTGGTCATCGCCTTGTAGCTGTATGCCGCCATGCGGAAACTTCCTTTTCAATGCGAATCTTACTTGATCACGCGGACGCGGATCACCGCGTCGCTCTGCTTGAGCGCGTCGATGACCATCGTCGGAACCGGCGAATCTACATCGATGAGCGTATAGGCGATGTCGCCGCGCGACTTGTTGGCGATCGCGTCGATGTTGATCTTCGCGTTGCCGAGGATCGACGTGAAGGTGCCGATCATGTTCGCCTCGTTCTTGTGGCAGATCGCGATGCGGCCGGCCTTGTTGACCGGGCCGAGCGAACACGTCGGGTAGTTGACGGAATTGACGATGTTCCCGTTCTCGAGGAAGTCGCGCA
This sequence comes from bacterium, assembly GCA_030537465.1. Classification (GTDB taxonomy): domain Bacteria; phylum Verrucomicrobiota; class Kiritimatiellia; order RFP12; family UBA1067; genus RUG572. The sequence continues at coordinate 8,085 of JAUNMP010000128.1, read as the reverse complement.
TCTCCTTGACGGCCATCACCGCGCAGTTGTCCTCGGCCTCCTCCGTCGAGGCGCCTAGGTGCGGGATCACGATGCAGCCCTTCTTGCCGGCCGTCGTCGCGTTCGGGAAGTCGCTCACGTACTTGCGGACCTTGCCGCTCTCGAGCGCGGCGAGCATGTCCTGCTCGTTCACGAGCGCGTCGCGCGCCGCGTTGATGATGATCACGCCCGTCTTCATCATGGCGATCGTCTCGGCGTTGATCATGCCCTTCGTGGACTCAAGCGCCGGCACGTGGACCGTGATGAAGTCGCAGTTCTGGTAGATCGCCTCCACGTTCTTGCAGTGCTTCACGCTGCGGCTGAGGTTCCAGGCCGCGTCGACCGAGAGATAGGGGTCGTAGCCATACACTTCCATTCCGAGCGCGACGGCGGCGTTCGCCACCTTCTGTCCAATCGCGCCGAGGCCGATGACGCCCAGCTTCTTGCCCTGGATCTCCGTGCCCGCGAACGCCTTCTTCGCCTTCTCGGCCGTCTTCGCGATGTCCGCGTCGGACGCGTTCGCCTTCACCCAGTCGATGCCGCCGATGATGTCGCGGCTCGCGAGCAGCATCGCGGCGAGCACGAGCTCCTTCACGCCATTCGCGTTCGCGCCGGGCGTGTTGAACACGACAATGCCCTTCTTCGCGTAGTCCGCGTGGGGGATGTTGTTGACGCCGGCGCCGGCGCGCGCCACCGCGAGCAGATTCTCGCCGGGCACGAGTTCGGCCATCTTGGCGCTCCGGACGAAGGCGGCGTCGGCCGCCGCGAAGTCCTCGGTGCGCTCATAGGCGTCCGTCAGGTTGTTGAGTCCCACCGCAGCGATGGGGTTGAGGCATGCGTACTTGTACATTTCCTTGTTACCTTTCTTTCCTTGTTTAGAGTTTATCGTAAGGAAATTGAAATCACTGGTCCTCGGTCACGCGGCGGATCTCCGCCACGCTCGTGACGCCCTTGAAGACCTTCGCCCAGCCGTCCTCGCGCAGCGTCTTCATTCCCTTCGAGAGGGAGATGTGCTGGATCTGGGTGGCGTTCTCGCGCTTGATGATGGCGCTCTCAATATCCTCGTCGACCTCCAGCACCTCGAAGAGCGCACGGCGGCCCTTGTAGCCCGTGCGGCTACAGGCGTCGCACCCGCCCTCGGCCGGCTCGTAGACCGTGTCACTCTCTGGCGGATAAGAGAGGTCGTACCACTTCTGGTTGAGGGGAACAGCCTTGCGGCAGGTCGGGCAGAGACGGCGGCAGAGACGCTGGCCCATCACGCCCGCGACGGCGGAAGCGATGAGGAACGGCTCCACGCCCATGTCGATCATACGCGGAAATGCGCCCGCGGCCGTGTTCGTGTGCAGCGTGGAGAACACCATATGGCCCGTCAAGGAAGCATTGATGGCAATCTCGGCCGTTTCACGGTCGCGGATTTCGCCGACCATGATCTTGTCCGGATCCTGACGCAGGAAGGCGCGCAGCGTACGGGCGAAGTCGAGGCCGATGTCCTTGTTCATCTGCACCTGGATGATGCCGTCCATCTGGTATTCGATCGGGTCCTCCGCCGTGAGGATGCGCACGTCCATCGTGTTCACCTCGTGGAGGAAGGAGTAGAGCGACGTGGACTTACCGGAACCCGTCGGACCCGTCACCAGGAAGATGCCGTTCGGACGGCGGATGATTTTGTCCACCACCCGGAAGTCGCGCTCGTTGAAGCCGAGGTCAGCCATCTTCACGAAGCTGCCGCTCTTGGCGAGCAGACGCAGGGAGATGGATTCGCCCCACGCGCCCGGCATCGTCGACACACGGATGTCAATGTCCTCGCCACCAAGGCGGATGCCAATGCGGCCATCCATCGGGAGGCGCTTCTCGGCGATGTCAAGGTTCGACATGACCTTGATACGGGAGATGATGGCGCTCTTGAGACGGTTCAGCTGCGGCGGCACGTCCACCTTGTGCAGCATGCCGTCGATGCGGTAGCGGATGCGGAGCTCGGTCTCCTGCGGCTCGATGTGGATATCCGTCGCCCCCTGGCGGTCAGCTTCCGAGATGATCCGGTTCACGAACTTGACGATGCTCGCCTCCTCGCCCTCGGCGCCGACGTCGATCTTCGAAATCGAACCCTCGTCGTCGTCCACGGCGTAGCGGCCGTCCTCGATCATCTTCTCGATCGCATCCGCGCCCACGCCGTAGAACTTCTTCACGGCCTTGTCGATCTCCTCGCGCGGAGCCAGGGCGATCTTCACGGGGCAGCCCGCGGCAAGGCGGAGTCCGTCCCCTGCGACGGTCGAGAACGGATCGCTCGAGACGACGGTGAGCACGCCGTCCACGAACTTGATCGGCAGCACGTTGTACTGGTAGACGGCGCTTGCGGGAAGCTTCTGCAGAACATCCGGACGCGGCTGGACCTTCTCGAGTTCGATATATTCAAAACCCAGGGATTCGCCTGTTTTCCGGAGGAAATCCGCCTCCTTCGCGCCACCGAACTTGACAGTCGCCTCGACGAGGCCCATCTCGGGGTTCTTTGCGCGCCCGTCAACGATTCGCGCCAGAGCCTCATCCGAATAGAGGCCCGTCGCCTTGAGCACATTCAGCGCCAATCTAGATGTCTCTGCCATGGTTGGAAATTATACCATAAAAACGGGTTGAAGGGGGAATTGACGAACGGAAACGCTTCTGCTATACTTTATGCACTTTCTCACGCGGGCGTAGCTCAATGGCAGAGCGTCGGCCTTCCAAGCCGATTACGAGGGTTCGATTCCCTTCGCCCGCTCCACTTTTGCCGGAGTGGCGTAATGGCAGCCGCAGCAGACTCAAAATCTGCCGTACGTGAGTACGTGAGGGTTCGAGTCCCTCCTCCGGCACCATTTCTCTTTTCATTGTTCATTTCTTTTGCCTGTACTTTCGCGGGTATCGAGTTCAAAGTTCCTGGTTCAAAGTTCAAAGTCCCTGTCCTGCCTTCAACGTTGATATTGCCCTCTGAATCCGAAACTTTTAACATTAGACTTGGAACTTGGAACATCGACAGTATACTAAACACGCCGTGACGAGTTGTCACGGCGTGGTAAAAGTGGTGTAAAAGACTTGTAAAAACGACTTTGGGAGAACTCAGCGGATGGTGTAGCGCGTTGCCTTCATGAACGCCTTCCAGAGGTCGGCGGGCGACTCGGCGGAGAGCAGCATCTCCCGGTTGTCCTGTTTGGAGAACGCTTCGGTGAGTCCAGCCATGAGGCGCAGATAGAACGCGCTCACGGCCACGGGGATCACGCTGAAGAACACGAGATGCACGATTTCACCGGACGCATCCCACGTAATGCCCTTCTTCGAGACGCCGAGCGCGAGCGTGAGTCCGCCGCCCTCGACACCGCGCACATGCGGGAACGCCAGGCCTTCGCCCATCGCCGTGGAGAGCACACTCTCACGCTCCATCGCGGCGGCGACGAGCGCGGCCGGGTTGGAGACGAACTTGTTCTCGGCCATCGCGTCTGCAAGCTCGCGCACCGCGTCCTCGGGCTTCTCGGCCTTGAGTTCGACCATGAGCGTCTCGGCGCTGAAGCGGCTGATGCCCGTCTTGCGCGGTTCGCCGCGCGTGGGCTTCTCGGCGACGGAGCGGGGAGCATCCTCGTCCCCCTCGTAGATCATGCGGCCGCAGCTGGAGCACGTCTGGAGCGTCTTGGCGATCCGGACCTGCTGCACCTGGGAGATCGGCAGCTTCATTCCGCAGACCGCACAGCATCCATTCACCATCGGCGCCATCACCACGTGGTCCTTCTTGTAGAGGCGCTGATAAAGGGCTTTGGGCTGAGGCTCGAGCTTGTCGACGAGTGCGTCGATCGAGGCATCAAGCGCGTCCATATGCGACCCATCACCGGTCTGGTGGTGCTCGTCGCGGGTGAGGACGAGCTCCTGAAGCTGGTTGAGGAGATTGAGCTGGCTCTTCATCGACCCTGCCCTCTCAGTGCTGCGTATAGGTTCCGTTGACCTCGTCCCAGGGACGGGTCGTGAAGAACTCGGAAATCGCCTTGTCGTACTGGGCGGTATGCGTGAAGGCCTTCTTCATCAGCTTGAAGCGCGTGTCGAGGCCGATCGTGCCGCCATGGTCGGCGAGCTCGGTTGCGAGGCTCGCGTAGTCGAGCGGATCCGTGACGGAGGCGACGCGCAGGTAGTTCTTCGCCGAGGCGCGGACCATGCACGGGCCACCGATGTCAATGTTCGTGCGGGCCATCTCGGGCGTCACGCCCTCCTTGGCGACCGTCTGCTGGAACGGATAGAGATTCACCACCACCATGTCGATCGGCTGGGCGGAGAGGCGCTTCAGATCCGCCTGGTGCGCGTCGTTGTACGTCTCGCTCAGAAGGCCGAGGTAGATCTTGAAGTCGAGGGTCTTCACGAGGCCGCCCTGCATCTCCGGCTGGCCCGTATAGTCGCTCACCGCGACGAGCGTATCCTTCGCCGCGTCGCCGAGGATCTCCTTGACCTTCGTGTAGGTGCCACCCGTCGAATAGATCTTCACACCCGGGCAAGCCTTGACAAGTGCCGGAACGAACGTTTCCAGGCCGGTTTTGTCAGATACGCTCATCAACACGTGCTTGACGGCCACGCGCGAATCAATGTCCTTCACGATGTTCAACGCCATAACGAGACTCCTTGGTTTTCGGTTGCGGGACAGTCTATCAAAAAAACACCGAAAAAGCGAGGGGAGACCGTCAGTCGAACATGCTTTCGGGAATAAAACAGCTTGCGAGGACATGCCCCTTCACCACCGTCGACGAGACGGAGATGGACCTTCCAGTGAACTGTTTGAATGGTTCCAGCCACTGCCCCGTGAGCTTGACCTCCATCTCCCCCGTGTCGGGCTGGAAGGAATCGACGATCAGCTCGCGTGGCGAATAGCGGATGCCCGTGCCCAACGCCTTCGAAACGGCCTCCTTCGCGCACCAGAAGCGAATCACCGCGCTCGGCGCATTGACCGCGCGAATCGCCAACTCAAGCTCGTCCGGCGTGAACACACCATGCGTGAACTCTTCCGAAAGGTCACGGTCGCGCGATTCCACATCCACCCCGACACGGGCATTTGCGGCGACCACGGCGACGACGAACTGCGCCGTATGCGCGATTGCAAGATCAATCGACGAGGTCAGATGGTCGTCCTTCCAGCTGCCGATTGGGTGGGGCTTGCCGCTATCGTCGCGCCAGATCTGCACATCGGCGGGGCACCACCGCGCCTGGTAGTTCTCCTGCAGGAAACGACGGACGGCCTCCTTTGCGGCAATGCGACCGAACAACCACTCCGTACGGCGGCCGGTCGATCCCGAAAGGTCCGAGAAATCGCCGCGCTCGGTCTTGTTCAGCACCACGTGCGACAACGTCTTGAGCCAGATTTCCTCGTTCCGCTCGAAGATCCTGTAGGGGACGTCGGTGATCATGGCCGAGGCGACACGCGTCGCCGGCGAACCGAGAAGCTCGACCGGAAGCGGCCGCGTCAGATAGGTCGTCACCGGCGAAAGAAGCAGCTGCCGGTATTCGTCCGGCACGCGTTCGGTCAGCTCCTCGTAGCCACGCAGCTCGAGCACGAGCTTGCCATTGCCGTCGGAGACGAGCACATCCACGATCAGCGAATTCGGAGTCACGCCCGTATTGCGCAGATAGCAGTGCAGATGCGTCCCCTCCATCGGCTGTGTGTGCAGCACGACCTTCCGCACACGGAACGGGAAGGAGAAGGCCCCGGGGAAGCGCTCATGGCTGCGCCAGAGCGCGAAACCATCCGCCACCGCGGCAAGCAGCTGCGGATTGAGCGTCCAGACGGGCATCTTCGTATGTGTGACCGCATCGGCACTGGACGGCACCTCGACCTCGTAGTCGAGGCCGACCTCGCTCCAGCGGTCGGCCGCGCGGATTCCCTGCAGCCGGGAACCGGAGAAAAGACGATCCGGATAGATGTCGCTGGCCGTCCAATGCACATCGCGCGGCTTGTTGAGGGAGGGGGGGACGAATCCCGCGGGGGCGTCGGGCTCCGCCGAAAGGAGGAACGTCCCCTCCTGGACGGGCCACGTCCAGGCCGAGTCGGGCGCGTCCTCCCGCAACTGCACGCGAATCGCCACCTGTGAAGGGTTCTCGCTCGACATGCGCTCGGCGCGGACGAAGAGGCGAAGCCGACCGCTCTTGAATGCCACACGGCGGCGACTCTGCAGATCTTCGGCGGCCACAACGCGCCGATTGGGCATCAGCGACTGCGCCACCTCGGCCATGATCTCCGCTCCCGCCACCGGATGCAGCAGCACAAGCGCATGCAGCCCCCCCTGGTCACCGGCGAAGCGCCCATTCTGATGCTCCAGCTGCGAGGAGCCGATCGCGAAGTCGGCCAGGAACGGTTCCTCGCGGAAGGAGAACGTCTTGGCGATCTCGCGGATTCCCGGTTGATCGTCGACCACGTCCGCATTGGAAATGAGCGGCAGCATCGCGCCGAACTCGAACTGCTTCTTGCGGCGCGCCCGGGCCGCCGCCGCCGCCGCACGCTCGACGACCTTGTTGCGCCGTCCCGGCGTGCTCGACGAGGAATCCACCATCGACGCGCCCGCGTTCAACGTGTCGGAGAAGAGCGTCAGGCGCGGGAACTCACGCGAAAGCGGCATCTCCCGCTCGGCGCGGACCTCCAGAGTCAACGGAGCGTCGAAATCGAGCATACGCGGTCGGCGATGCGCAAACAACGCCGTGGCCGCTTCGACAGGGGCACCGAGCGCGGCCAGAGCCCCCAGCGTATGCTGCAGCTGAAGAAGACCCGCGCGGTGAATGGAATCCACCGCCAGCGCCACGTGCTCCATGCCCTTGAGCACATCACCGACGACACCCGTCATCACCCCGCGCGGTCCCACCTCGAGGAAGACCCGGAACCCGTCTTCGTGCATGCGACGAATCGTTTCGCCAAACCGAACCGGAACTACCCACTGGTCAGCCGCCTCGTCGCGCGCCTTCCGCGTCCTCTGTGGCAACGGCCCGGCGCTTCCGCACGAATAGACGGGAATCTGGGGCGGCTCGTCCACCCAATGGCTCGCAAGCTTGTGAAACAGCGGGAGAATCTTCTTGCACCACGGCGTATTGAAGGGACGATCCACTTGCAGACGCATACCGCGTATGCCGACGGCCGCCAATGCGTGCTGGACCTCATCCACTGCCTCCGGCGCAATCGCGAGCGTCAGCTGCTTCGCCGAAAACGAACATGCCCGCTGGACCTTCTCCGGCGGAAAGGTCGCCAGCACCTCCTCCAGGGCCTCGGCCCTCGGCGCGACGACGGTCACCAGCACGCACTTCGGCAGACCAGCGTGGGAAACTGCGTTGTTCACGACCTTGTAGGTTTCGCGCAGGAATTCCAGACGGCGCTTGCGGTCGAACTTCCGCCCCAGCAGGCCTCCCGCAATCAGGGCGTTCAGATCGCCACCCGCGAATCCCACCGTCCCGTCCGGACGGATACCCATCACCTCGAGGATTCGCGCCAAGGCCGCGTTCGCCGAATAGGTCGAGACAACCGCCTCCGCATAGCCACCGGCAGTGAACACGTCCGCGTCATGGCGATAGTACGGCGCCGGCGGGAAGATGAAGGCCGAAGGCTGGAAGAGACCCGTGCCCGCCAGCGCGGCCTCGAGTTCGTCGAACGGAAGACGGCATTCGCGGAAGCGCACCGCGAGGTCACGGAGCATATCCGGATAGAAGGACGCCGCGCCGGGGAAGACGAAGGCCAACTTCCCCTCGACACCCTCACCGAGCAGATGCCGCCGAAAATAGTAGGTTCCGCTTTTGTCGCGGATACGTGCCGCCCCGCCACGGATACGGTTGGCGGCGGCGACCAGCCGTCCCCGCAGATCAGCCACGGACTTCACGACCAGCGCAAGCACTGCCCTGTTGTTCGCAGGGAAGATCTTCGCGCAGGTAAAGGCCACATCCCGAAGCGGCACGCCAGGAGCCTGGTCGAGAAACCGCACGAGGCGATCCGCCGCATCCGCGAGCGCCGCGTCATCCGCCGCACCAAGGAGAACCAGCTCGCTGCCGAAGGCCTCGCTGAGATCCGCGTTCATGCCCGGTCCTCCATCG
>JAUNMP010000127.1 GCA_030537465.1 bacterium | reverse complement strand
CACGCAGGTGATGCCATAACGTTTCTCCAACTGGACACGCAGCTTCTCCAGCGCCCGTTTCTCGATCTGACGAACACGTTCACGAGAAACACCTAGATAACGGGCCGTCTCCTCCAGCGAATGCTGAGCTCCTCCCAGAAATTGCAGATTCATTCTTTACCCCTTCCTTTATGCTTAATGCCTTACGTTATTGTCGAAACTGATCTTCGTCACCACGAACGATTATCCGTCCAATTCTTCTCTCTCTGTCAACAACACGCCATTCTTGCGAAAATCTTACGCGGCCATGCGGACGAAATCCGAATAGCGGTCCAGGAATTCGTCCATATAGTGGAGCCCCTCCGCTGCAAAGCAGTCACGAAAGCGGAAGAGTATCTGATAGACGTGATTGCGGTTCAATCCCCCCAAACGCTGGCAGACCTCCGAAATGGGAAGTTGATGGAAATACACCAACTCAACCACCTTCAGGGTGCGAAGTTCATTTTGGGTGTGCATGTCATGGACGACCTTTGGTACAGCGTAACGGACCGCCGCGCAACGGTACCTGCGCGCCACTGCCGCCTGGCGGTCACGCCAGACCTGGAGGGAGGCCTGGGCCATCACAGGCGAATCAATGAGGGTTTCACCCTCGTCCGTGATTGAGTCCTCGTCCAGAAATGAAGTCGGCATGCGCTTCATTCGGGCTATGAGATCCCGGGCAAGATTGGTTGCTTTCCACATTGCCAGGTTGGCCCAGTCCGCCAGGGTCTGCGGCCACGGCCGTTTTCCGTTGATGTAGGAACGCAGGGCGTATAGCGATGAGGCTACTGCGAGGTCTCGGGCATCGGCCTGGTCTATCCCGCACTTTCTCCCAATGCGGTGAGCGACATTCTGCACGACCTCCGAATACCAGGTATCCACAATCGCCTTGTGCTCAGATGGAAGCGTGGTTGCGAAGAGATCCATGTTCATGATGGCGTTCTGGGGCTTTTTCATTCCGACTCTCCTTTCTACTGCGTTGACATGTGGGATAGGGCACACCTCTGTCCAGAGGAGCCTTGACAAGAATAAATGATCCGCGAGGACATACTCGACGAGGGCCATGCATATCTTACGGGGAATCCGACATTTTTTCTCGCTCATAAAGCTTTTGCCGAAGTCTTCGGACGGTGTCGATCTTTGCAATGCGCTTCCTGTGGCAGAGTGAACAGATCCGCCCAAGCCTATCAGACATTTCGACATGCCAGCTTCTCGGCAAGCGGCAGACGCTTCCAGGCCGCTTTCGTCAGGCCACGCGCATAGACGGCCTCCTTCTTCGCCGCCGCACGCAGCCATTTACGTGTCGAGGCGTCCAGCATCGCATATTCATCTTCCGTCACGCCGAGTGCCGCCGCGTTGCGCTGAAGCTTCACCGCGTCGGGAAGTCTGCGTAGATCGGACGAATAGATTTTATGTGGATCATCCATGAGCCCAGGCGCGAACACCACCTCGTCGTTCTCGACCGCAATGAGTCCTTCGAGGAGCATCGCGAGAACGAAACCGTGCCCCATCTTCAGAACCGGACAGTGAATGGCGTCACGATAGGTGAATCCGTACTTCGGATGATGGATGTTATAACCATCGAAGTCGACCAGAAGGAGATCCTGTCCGGCGTCACGCATCGCGACGAGGCGGCGATACGCCTCTGTCTTCACGACGGCCTTCGCGTAGAGGCGCAGATAGACTTCCTTGCGGGCGTCGACATAGCCGAGTCTGCGGAATTCGCCGCCAACCTTCCACCAGCAATAGAGACACTTCTTCGTGTTTCCTTTACCAGCAGGGAAACGGATGTCTGACTTCGACTCAAACCCCTTCGTCGCCCACATCATGTCGCGCCACGCGAAATAGCGCGCGTCAGGATTACCGTCCGCGCCAACCATCCAAGGATACACCTTCGCACACTGCCAGGCGCGCTCGAATGTCTCGGAGACGAGGCCGTCATAGCATTCAACCGGGCCGAGATAGAACGGGGACAGCCCCTCGCGCATAACCGAATCGGGATTACCGGATGTACAGTCCACAACCGTGAACGCACGCCCCTTCGCCGCTTCATCCAGCTGCGACTCGAATGAGCCCTTCCCACGCTTACCGACTATTCTGATCATATCACCTTTCCCTTTTTCTGAATTTCTTCAGTCCTGATCGTTCAGAGCCCACTCACAGTGGATCGGCACACTGAAAAGCCTATTAATGCCAGGGACATACAACCGCATATCCCCCTCGCCGACATCCGCCATCTTATTGCGGACCCAGCGGTACTTCTCGAACCAGAGCGCGCGCCCCGTCGCCGGCGCTTCAGCCAGTTCGCGATCGCGTTGTGCCACTGCTGCCGGATTCGCCTTCAACCATCCGTTTCGTCTGACGATCTCGTCCAGAAGAAGCTTGAGCACCTGAGTGCGCGTCTTTTTGGCATTAAAGCCTTTCCCGACCTCCCCCCATCCGAACATTCCGCGATACACCTGCGCATAATCCCATTCCTTGATCCAGGGCGAAATCATCGCGACAAGCACCGTACCCTCATTATAGACGCACCTGAGTTTGTAGCTGCTCCCATCCCTGCGCAACGTCACCGTCTCTTCTTCACCGATGATGCCCCATGTCTTCGTGAACTCCTGCCAGAACGCGTCAAACCTTTCCCGATTGCATTCGCTCATTGCCTAGACTCCTTTATTAGTGTATTCCACAATGTATATAGCAATACGAAAATCATCCATAAGCACAGACTCTTCGGACGATATATGATTTTCATCATTTGCATTGATGATTATCATACACCATGGTACAATATTAGGTCTCAAGGAGGTTTAGCAATGTCGAGAGGTGGGAAACTGATAAAGACGACGAAGTCGGCAATCGAACAGAAGGCGCGCAAAGTACTGATTTCGTTCGTCAGCCTGGACCAGGACAGCTGGGACGCCAAGTGTAACGATGTCTCATTCATGCAATCCTTCAGGAAAGGCCCGACGGACACCACATTGCCGAAAGACCGTCACGAGATCTGGCGTCCTTCTGTTGCGCTCGCTCAACTGACAAACCTGGAGGACAAGACATACGCCCCGCTCAGGTTTGACGACTACTACCTCCTGTGGGACGGCAATGACAAGCACAAGGACCTCCCCCTCCAAGTCAAAGCCGATATCGAGGCAGCCGCGGAGCATCCTTCTGTCCATCTGGAAAACCTCAACATCAAAAAGGCCTTCGACACCAAGTTCGTCTACCAAACGCTCTTCCTCTATCTGCAGAAGCCGGAATTCCAGGATCCGAAGACCGAGTACTACGTCAACTGCACGAGCGGCACGACGGCGATGCGAAACTGCCTCTTCCTGCTCACGCAGATCGGACACATCAATGCCGTTCGCATTTCGCCAACACCCTGGGTCAACCATCGCCAAAGAGGGAAACCAAAGGATCCGGAGAATGGATATCTCCAGGACGGACGACGATCCATCACAGGATCGTATACTCTTGAAGACCCCAAAGAGTTCGGCAAGGCCTACGCCGAGATCGGTGCAACGGAACAGAAAACGACAAGCGGAATTCTCAGCAAGAACTTCACGCTAACAGACACATCCCTGATCGAAAAGATCGCTCGCGTGGTCGACGCCATCAGAAGCATTCCAGACAAAGCCTGTCGGCGAAAACAATCCATTCTCATCACAGGCGAAACGGGTGTCGGCAAAACACAACTTGCCCAAAACATGAGAGACGCCTTCTCTCCAAAGACGGGGGCGCAGCTTCCTTTCTTCTCACTCAACTGCGCCACGATTCGCGGTGCCGATCCCAACATCCAACGTATCGAACTCTTCGGCGCCGTCGGCAAAGTCGCCAATGTCGAAGCAAAAGATGGTGCTTTGAAAATGGCCGACGGCGGCGTTCTCTTTCTGGACGAGGTCGGCGAACTCTCGCTTGAGATGCAGGCCATGCTTCTGACCGCGCTCGACAGCGGGGAGTTCACACCCTTCGGCGATTCCACCAAGACGATCAAGAGTTCCTTTCAGCTCGTCTGCGGAACCAACCGTCCGATGGATGAATTGGTCGAAAGCGGACAGTTCCGCCGCGACCTCTACAATCGCATCAACATGTGGCATTTCTCGATTCCACCCTTACGCGAGCGCCGCGGCGACATTGAACTCAATGTCACACCCAAGTACATCCACGAGGTCATCGGCAAGGCCTGCGGCATCAACAATCTTACCTTTAACGAAGACGCCAAGAAGACGTTTCTCGACTTCGCTCACGACGAGACGATTACCTGGGACGGAAATTTCCGCGAACTCAACGCCATGCTGAACCGCATGGCCATCCTCTCCGACAAGATGAGCATCACGCCCGAAATCGTCGAAGAGGAAATCGCGCGTGCCAAAGAACGTTACGCGGATAAAGCCGCACGAGCAAAATCGGTTTCACAAGCGCCAACGGCCGAATTTCCAAACGACAAGATACCCATCGTCACACAGATTCTACCATCCGCCAGCCAACCCGGCAACACCAACCCTCGCCGCGCCGAGCTGCTCGGCGAAGGCGGATACGAAAAGCTTCCTCTGCTCGAACGCGCCGAATTCGATCTGATTGTCAAAACCGTCGAAAACGACCGCCTGTCGACCCAGAAGGAGCTGGCCAAGAAGATCTACGGCAAGTTCACGCCAGGGCAACTCGGCCGCTATCTCGAGAAGAAGTTCAGAATCCGCTTCGCACACGGCAAGCTGTCGCGGATCGAGGACTAGTCCGCGAACAGCTTGCGCAGCGGAATCGACCCCTGCGGCCAGGAGAGGTCGACGTTCTTGAGGTAACGACTGAGATTCGACGCGGTTACGTCGCCTTTATCAAAGACTTTCCTCAGCAGGTCCCTTTGCCCCTTCAACGGGCTGACGGGAGCGAACGGACCTTTCTTCAGCACGTCCTCCTGATGCCGTTCCGCCAACCAGGAAGCTAGACGAAGATAGACAAGCCGCCTCATGGAGACGGCATGGACACACGCCTTGCCCCGCCGCGTCTGGCCGACAAGCCCCTCCCAACCACATTGCGGCACGTCCACCAGCCACTGCCCCTTGGCGTCTGGATCGGGCGTGACGCGTAACGCAAATCCCTCGTCACGCGTCCAACTCGGACCGATCTCCTGATCCGAGACTCCCACCGCCTCGTCTTCCTCCTCCGGAACATCCTCGTCCCCCAGGTCGAACTCGCAGTCGTCAGCATCATCGCTGTCGTCCGCATCCTCCAGCATCGGATTGTCCTCAAGTACAATGTCCTGTGACGCGAGCAATCGTTCACGAAGCGCCGTCAGGCATGTCAGCGAAGCTTCGGCAACCAGGCCAATCTCCGTCTTCTGATCAATGCTCTGACGAGCAGAAACCTTGGCCCTCAGAGACACGTCCGTTCTGACATTCATCGGTCCACCTCCGTTTCAACCTTATCGAACAGATTGAAGAGAATCTTCGCAATCGGCGATTCGAGGGACAAACTCGCACCGGTCTCCAACAAGTCAAGAAGGGCTTTCTTCTGCTTGCCGCGCACAAGCGGCACCCACGGATCATTCCGCGACGCCGATAACTTATGTTCGGGCGAAACCTTGAGAACCCGCCACAACAACTGGAAATAGCGCTCGTTGATCTTTTCGTACGCCCCCTGCCGCAACTCCTTGACAAAACGCTCCGCATCGTCAATCCATTCACCGCCCGTCATCAGCTTCGAGACGTACGCGATGTCCACGGACGCCGTGCCCGTGTGGAAGACCTGCATCGACAGCTGGGTGCCACGTTCGCCCAGGGACTGCGCGGCCACGAGTCCGATCGGGAAGCCGACGGAGGGTTCCTCTCCATTCGGCAGGCGACCGAAGCACTTCGCGCAGACGCCACCCTCAGACCGGCATGTCAGCACGGACCGTTCGCCCGCGCACCCGCAGTCGTCTTCGACAATCGTCCACGGCCAGAGTCCGAGCACAAGCTGTCGCGTCAGGTGCCCCGCCTTCTGCGTACCGATCTTCTTCTGACTCATCGAATAGCGCGCATTCTGCGACGCAGTGAAGAAATCCTCCCACGGCATGCCGCCGATCAGCGAAGATTTCACCTCGACGTCCTTCCCGGCTGCCGCCAGCTTGCCGCGTCGCAGGACAACCTGTCCGATCTGCTTGCTGCCGTTTGCACCCGCGTTGACCATTGTCGCAAGCGGAGACAAGGCATCCATAACGGCCCACTTGTCCGACTCCGGCTTCGCGACAAGCTTCCCTGAAGCCGCCAGATCCTTGAGATCGAAGTAGCCAAAGGACACGCCTTCCGTCGTACAGGCCCGGAACGCGACGCGCGCGAGCGCACTGATCTTTGCAACGGCTTCCTCCCCGCCGACCTGACACCAGCGGCCTATCACCTGCTCGCCAAATGCACTAGGCTCGAGGTCATCTTTCGACAACGACTTCTCCGCCTCTTCGTCGAAAGTGACATTCGCACGGGCGAACTCTTCCGCGATCACCTGACGATAGCGATCCCGATTCCGATAGATGAGCTCCAGGCCCGTCACCAGGTCGCGGTCCAGATGCACGAGGCTTTCGCCCGTTGCAATCGACCGCATGTTCCGGCTTGGCAACAGGATTCGCGCATCATTCTGCGCCGCTTCGGAGAGCGGCAGATGACCCGCCATCTCGTCACCGTCGAAGTCTGCGGCAAAGCCCTTGCAGCAAAGCGGCGAGAGCTGCAGCACATCCCCCTCCGAAGCAGGCGCGACAATGGGATGAAAGGCCTGGATGTTGTCGCGGTGCAACGACGGCTGACGGTTGAGCAACACGACGAGATCGGGATGGTCCTTGAGATAGGCCTCCAACCGTTCCTGCGCATCATCCGGCTGTTCTGTCCGCTGCCAGGTCCATCCGGCCTTGTGAACGCGCACGCGTCCGTCATATGCCTGCTCGCGTTCGGCCTCGCGTTCCTCCGCCTCCAGAACGAGATCGCCCAGAAGCTCCCACAGCACCGAACACGGCACGGCGGCCTGATCCCAGTTCAATTCGGGATTCGGTGCAATGACAAGGCGGAAGGAACGGTCGACCCGGCGTCCCAAACCGTCATGCCGCAGAAAACCGCGCTTCCGCACCAGTCGCTTCTCAAGCAACTTGAAGAGACTGTCGACGGCCTGCTGCAACGCCTTCGCCGCCTCGTCTTTCTTCACTTCAGCCGCTTTCTTCACTTCAGCCTTTTTCTTCTCTTCAGCCTCGTAAGCCTTACAGCTTCGAACAATCTCCACATAGGCCTGGGACAGCTCGTCTGTATCCAGGATGGAATCAACAGCCCCTGTGATCGGACGATAGTGAAGCGGCAACACAGGAATAACCGACAGCATCACCTTCTTCGCTGTCCTGTTTTTCTTCTTAATCTTAACCAGCGGATGCTCGACGTCAACGGGAAGCTTGATGAATCCCCACGAATCGCGACCGGCAAAAATCTTCCGATCAAAGACCCCACCCTCGCCGGCCGTCATTTCCGTTTCGTAGGGAGGACCGACATGCAGATAGCTCGTCGTGTGACGAGGACAGACAACATAAAAGTCCTCGCCCAGGCTTCGCGTGGGCTCCGGACATGTCAGGGCATCGAGCAAGTATTCCGCCTTGAGATCCTTGACAGTTTCCTCAAGATTATATTTCTTCCGCTCTTCCTTGTTCACCGTTACCTTGGCGCGCAAATGAAGTTCCTTGAATTCCTTTTCCCCCGGCCAAGCCGCGGGAGGGTCCGAAGGCGACGGCGACACAATCACGTTCAGTGTCACGGCCTCGGCTTTATATCCTTCCAATGCGACGACGAGAGAACCGGCCGGCTTGTCATTCTTCACGAGCGGCAGGCGATAGCGCCCTTCAGACAGCTTCTCCAGGGGTTCCGTGCCCGTACCGAAACCCAGCTTCTCGAGAACCGCACCGAACTGCAGTTTTCTGCCCTTGCGCGCATCGGCCGGAAGCCGATAAGTCCCTGGCAGGGTCCAGCCACAAGTCTTGTTCTTGGGTGTAGACTTGTTCTTGAAGGTACAGGAGAAGACGCCCGACACGACCTGACGGCAGGCAGCAGTCGACGTGATCAGATGTGAATCGCCACCCAGCCGATCGATCAACTCTTTCTCGGCCTTCAGGAACCTGAACGTGGCCGTCTTTTTTTCACACTTCATGTCAATGCACATCGCCCGCAACCAGTCCCGCATCAAGTGCTCAAAGCCCCCACCTGCCTCCCAGTTCCGGTCGGACTTCTCCCCCAGCATCTCCGCAAGAACCTTGTCCGCCCGATGCGCGCAAAGCGCCCAGACCTCCATCTCGCCGAGACGCTGTCCGCCACCCCGTTTGCGCCCGCCCACCGGCTGACATGTGACGCTGTCGTAGGCGCAGTCCTCTCCACCTGCGCGTGCCTGTGCCTTCAGCTCGGGAATGTGATGGAGACGCACGAAATGCTCATATCCGACGACAACCGGATTCTGCGTCTCCGTTCCGTCCGGCAACAGCAGCTTGATCTTGCCGTTGCGGTCGAGGCCCGAGGCCACCAGCAGATCTTGCACCCTTCCCTCGTCGACCTGCCCGATCACGGGCGCGCCAATCGTCTCGGACTTCCCCTTGGCACGAACATCCGACTCCTTCTTTCCCGCCGCGCGGAACAGCCAGCCGAGATGCGTCTCGAGGAGCTGTCCCGGATTCATGCGCGAAAGGACGCCATGCGGATTGACGAGAATCTCGATCGGCCTGCCGCGAACGGACGCGGGTAGCTTCGGATCGTCGGGCAGGCGCGGCATCTCGTCCGCCGGCACGACACGTCCGACGACACCCTTGTTGCCATGACGGGCCATCAGCTTGTCACCGTGTCCGAGGGGAATCCTCTTCTCGATCTCATAGGTGAGGCGCAAGGACGCAGACTCGTTCTCCACCGACACCTGCTCACCTTCGCCTAAGTTGATTTCCGTCAACTGCGCCGGCGTGGGATCGTTGTAGCGGACGACAATCTCCTTACCGCCGCCATTCCGGAACCGCGCGATGACTGCACCACAGGCCAGCTCCTTCGGCGAAGCAAGATCGACCAGCTTATACTCGGGCTTGATCTCACGGGAGAACGACTGACGTTCAATGACGGCCATCCGATTGACGACGGCTTCGCTCACGACGATCGCGTCATCGAGATTCCATCCGTTCCAGGGGAGATAGGCCGTCAGCAGATCACAGCCCATTGCGATGAGCGACTTGTCGGTGTCGCGACTTTCGGGACAGATTCCCGCCTCGAAGAGCGGCTTCATCCGCTTCGCAAGCTCCTCCTCGCTTCCCGTCCGCACACACGGGGCTTCGCGTCCAAGCACGGGCGTCGCCTGACGCAAGTTCTTCGCGCCCATCATGTCGCGTACGCCGTCGTTCTGATGCGAGAACGGAATGAGCGACGCGCCCCAGCTGATGCGGTCGATCGCCGCAGCGCTGTCCGTCGCCTTCACGTGTCCGTCCGCGTCAACCGTCGCCCCGCGCGCAAGCTGGAGGGAGATGCCGACCATCTCGCTTTCCGGCGTATCGACGGGACAGATGCGTCCATCGAAGGAGAGATGGTTGCTCCGCCGTTCCGGGCCAAATCCCATCGCCCCGGCACGCGAGACCAGGTAACGCCGGACGCTGCAGATCTGCGCCAGGAGATCGGAGGCGTTGTTCGGGCGAACGAACTGGGCGAGTCCGAATTGCGGTGCAAGCCAAGTCCGCACCGGAACAAGACAGACACGATCCCAATAGTCCGGCTCCGACAATTTGCCTTTTTCATCCGCATCCTTGAGTCGCTTGACCAGACCTCGAAGCAATCGCCGCGGAAACGTCATAATGGTGCGCGTTGCCAGATCGGTGACGTCAGGCACTTCCTGATCACCATCCTTTACGGGTTTCTCGACAGAGGACTGCCACACGGCCAGCTTCGCCTGTCGTCCGTCCTCGTTATGCAGGACGAATACGCCGTGATACGGCAGAACCTCGAAAACCTGGTAATCCTCTTGATCATTCTCGCCCCAGGCAATACGTCCATAGAGGTCTTCATTCGATGCGAACGCCTTTTTCGCCGCCTCCGCCGTCGGCAGATCCAGGTGAACGATAATTCGCCTGCCCAGCGTCTCCGACGCCAGGCGAGAAGCCTCCGCCTCCCATTCGGGCTTGTTCGCATCATCCAATACAAGCCAGTTCATTGACAGTTCTCCTGTTTTACGCCTGAGCGGACAGACTGATGCCTGTGTCGCGGTCGAGCTTGCGGGAGATGGCGGCCGTCAGCGCGGCCTCGGACCCGACGACGACCGCGCGCTTCTTTGCGCGCGTGATGCCCGTGTAGACGATCTGACGCGTCAGAAGCGGATGCTTCTCGTCGTTCGGCAACATGACCATGACGTTCTCGAATTCCGATCCCTGGCTCTTGTGCACGGTCATCGCATAGGCAAGCTCGTGCTCCGGCAACAGCGCCACGGGACAGGCGATCGTCTTCTCGCCGCGCGGGAACAGCACGACCATGCCGTTCGGTCCCTTCACGGTCACGCCGACGTCGCCGTTGAAGAGCCTGCGCTCGGGCGTGTTCTTCGTCACCATGACCGGAACACCGACAAGCGAAAGATAATCGGCATACGGCTTCTCCGCCTTACGCTTGGCGTCCTTGAGAAGAAAGGAGTTCGCCTCCTTTACGCCGTACCAGCCCTCGCGCACCAGCGTCAGGATGCGACGGCAGTTCAGTTCCTTGAACAGCGCCTCCGATTCCGGCGTCTTCTGCCCGAGCAGGCACGCGTTGTCTCTCGGAATCCCACGGGCCAGTTCGGCCAGGCTGTTCCCTGACATCCACTTGGCATAGAAGTCCATGATGTCCGCCTTCCTGATATCGGCGGACGGCTGGAGCCAGAGGAACTCGCTCTTGCCGTCCTCAATCGATCCCGGCCGGCAAGGCAGGTCCTTAACCTCAAGAGTCCGCCATCCGCGCATCAGATTGCACGCAGCCTCAGGCGTGCCGTCGGATTCATTGACGGACTTCGACACGTCATAGATCTCGCCCTTCGCCCGTTCGCAGGTTTCAAGGCGCTTGACGATGTCCGTTCCCATGCCGAAGCCCGTCAGGTCTCCCAGCACGGCGCCGGTATCGACCGACGGCAGCTGATCGGCATCTCCCAGAAGGATGAGGCGTGCGTCTTTCGGGAGCGCCTTCAGCAGGGCCTGCATCAGGTACAGGTCGACCATCGACGTTTCATCGACGATGACCACCTTTTTCTCCAGGGGATGCTTCTCGTCATGCTTCCAGTTCGGCGCATAGCCGCCCAGGAGCCGATGCACGGTCGAACCTTCCAGATGTCTGGCCAGTGTCTTGATCCGCTCGTCCTCGCCAAGCCCCTTGCTCTGGTCGAGAATCGCCTCCTGCATGCGCTGCGCAGCACGTCCCGTCGGCGCTGCGAGCGCAATGTCCTTCTCAGTCCAATCCGGATTCACCGCCAGCAACGCGCGCAGGATGGCGCACACGGTCGTCGTCTTGCCGGTTCCGGGGCCGCCGGTGATCACCGTGAACCGCTGCGTCGCCGCCGTTGCCAGCGCCGCCTTCTGCGCGGCGTTCAGCTCGAAGCTGAACGTCGCCGCCTGATCGAGCTGCTCCTTCGTGATGGCACCGAGCTTCTCAGCGGACGCGAACGCCTTCAGCACCGCGTTCAGATCACCGACGGCGACCCTGTCCCTCTGGAAGTACCAGCGCTCGCCGTCCCGCTCCAGGACATCGTTCTCCAGCGTCGCCTTCCACGCCGCACCGGACAGTGCCCGGCAGAGCGCGTTCAACCTTGTGCCGTACGCACCGTTCGACTCGGAGAAGCCGAGTTTCTCCGGCTCGTCCAGATATCCGCCGGCGACGAGCAGGGCCTCGACGGACGAGTCCTTCATGAATGCGTTGCCCTTCCCGGACGAAACGAACATCGCGGCAAGGAACAGGTACGCTTCGGGAGCCGTCACCCCGGCACGCTCGGCAATGTCGCGTGCCGTCTGAAGGTCGGCAAGGCGAAGGGCACGGGCGGACAGGAGACGGGAGAGGACCGCACGGACCCCGTCCGCTGCGGCATCGTCGCCGGCAGGAATTCCGAAGGCCCGCAGGACCGAATCGTTCTTCTCGCAGCTCGTCATCACAGATCCTCCTTCTCGCTTTCCGCCTCGGCCGCATCGCATTCGGCAAGGCGGTCCGCAATCTTTTGAGCGAAGCTCGCGCGCTCCTCCGCCCATCGGTCATAGCCGAATACGCCGCTCGGGTTATCGGGCTCGAACTCGCCGCCGCGCACGAACAGGTAGGTCGCGCCCTTGACGACAGATCCACCCAGCCACTTCTCCGCAGCATACGAGTAGAGCTTGTACTGAAGATGATACCCCGCCTCATCCATGGCGGTCTTCACGGACTCGGTGTCATAGCTTTCCAGCGTATTCGTCTTCCAGTCGATGATGCAGTAACGATCATCCGACAGGCGAACGATCAGGTCGATCGACCCGTTCAGCGCGCCCTCGCGCGAAGAGCCGTCTCCCACGACCTCTCCCTCGTCCAGGACGAAGTTCACTTCCGCCTTGCGGTCCTTGTGTAGGACCTCGCAAAGCTTGAACGTGTCGCCGCCGACGCACAGTTCGGTCCGCAACGCGTTCCACGCCATCCGCGCGATCGAAACCGCCGTGGATTCGCCTTCCGTCTTGCCCACGCGGTTTATGAGCCCGTTCGCATTCATCCGACGGCGGACGATCTCCAAGAGCGGCGACTTCTTCTCATCGGATTCCGCGACAACTTTGGAAAATTCGTCCTTCCCGACGGAGAAGTCCACCTCGCCCTTTTCCGAATCATTGTTGCAGAGAATCTCCATCACCTCATGGAACACCGTTCCCGACAGCGCCCCCTTCGGCACCAGAGACTCGGGCTTTTCGGTTTCGTCCCTGACTTCGTCATCGACAGTCTTCGCCCCCTCAACAACAACTTCCTCCTGAGGAGCCGCATGATGATTCATCGACGAGAACGAATCCCACTTGAACCGCCACCCCTTCATGCCGCGGGAAGGCGGCAGCTCAGGGCATTTGCACGTATTCGCAGCAGGCTCGGTGCGACCACTTCCGACCGGCGTACTTGTCTCCACCTTCTCAGGCATGGAATCTGTACCCAGCACGCAGGCGTTTGGAGCCTTCTCGTAGACCTCCGTGAACAACTTGCGGATGCCGGCCCCCAGCACCGAGCCGAGAGCCGTATTCCCCTTGAACGAATCGTCTTCCATCCGCTTCGACCAGGGCAGATAGAGCTTGTACTTCGCCCGCGTCAGGGCGACA
>JAUNMP010000391.1 GCA_030537465.1 bacterium | reverse complement strand
TCAGTTTGCAGGTTCCAGAACTGCCGACCGACTCAGATTTGGGGATAGTCCAGGACGGATCCGCCGCGCAAATGCACCTACAGAACGGAATGGTCCACTCCGTACCATTCCTCAACGCTCCGACTCGGCCCTGAGGAGGCTCGGCACGCAACTCGACTCCTGTCGACTCCTGCCGATTCGGCTCCGGGACGGCTCGGTCACGGAGTGACCGCCCCCGTATGGGACGGTTTGGCAGTTAAACAGTTGAGCAGTTAAACAGTTGGATAGTCAAAAAACAGGAAACCCCGGATCTTTCGACCCGGGGTCCCTGTAACAGCCACGAGGGCTTACTTGTTCTTGTGGCGCTGCGCCTTCATGCGCTTGTCGTACTTATGCTTCGACATTTTTTTCCGGCGCTTCTTCTTGATGGATCCCATCTTGGACCTCCTTTTGAGATTTGAGTTCTCCGTTCTCGGTTCCCACCTAGAACTTTGAACCTCGAACTTTGAACTTAGAAAATGATCTTGTTGAGCGGGAGCTCGATGATACCCGTGGCTCCGGCGGCCTTGAGGACGGGGACGAGGTCGCGCACCTGGCGCTCCTCGACCACGCTCTCGACGGCGAACCAGTCGGAGTCGTTGAGCTTGTTGACCGTGGGGGCGTGCAGCGCGGGAAGCGCCGCCGTGATCTTCTCGAGCTTCTTCGCGGGGGCGTTGAGCTTGATGAGCACGCGCTTCTGGGCGTCGAGCGCCGCCGTGAGCAGCATCTTGAGCTGCTCGATCTTCGCGCGCTTCGCCTTGTCCTTCCACGCCTTCTTGTTCGCGATGAGGCGCGTGGTGGACGTGAGAATCGTGTCGACGATGCGGAGGTTGTTCGCGCGGAGCGAGCTGCCCGTCTCCGTGAGGTCGACGATGGCGTCCACGAGCTCGGGGGCCTTCACCTCGGTGGCGCCCCAACTGAACTCGACGTCGGCCTTCACGCCGTTCGCCTTGAGATAGCGGTTGACGATGCCGAGCGCCTCGGTGGAGATGCGCTTGCCCTTGAGGTCCTTGACCGTCTTGATCTTGGAGTCGTTCGGGACCGCGAGCACCCAGCGGACCGGGTTCGACGTCGCCTTGGAGTAGTTGAGCTCGCAGACGTCCACGACGTCGGAGCCATTCTCGTAGACCCAGTCGTAGCCACAGATGCCGGCATCGAGCAGACCGAGCTCGACATAGCGGCTCATTTCCTGCGGACGAAGCAGGCGGCACTTGATTTCCTCATCGTCGATGCTGGGGTAGTAGGAACGGGACGAGCACGAGACATTGAACCCCGCGCGTTTGAAGAGCGCGAAGGTCGATTCCTGGAGGCTACCCTTCGGCAGACCGAGAACAATTGCCATAATCTACACTTTCTCCGTTGTTTGAAAGCAATAGTCTATCAAAGTCGGCGGTGGAAATCAACCCCTCCCGCAAGGCAACGGAAAAGAAACCGTCACGCGAAGAAGGTCATGGACGTCTTCTTGTACTCCCGCGTGGAGAGGAGCATCACGGACGGCACCTCGGCCGTCGTCACGCGCGCCACCTCCTCGACCAGCGACGCGAACTGCGCCTGGGCGTCTTCGACCGTGCGGGCGTGCACCATCGCGAAGAGATTGTAGGGGAAATTCGGCGCCTCGGGGCGCTCGTAGCAGTGCGTCACCTCGCCACGGGCCGCCAGCGCGCGCCCCACCTCGGTGGTATCGCCCTCGACCTTCCAGCAGCACATCCCGTTCGCGGCCCAGCCCGCGTTCCGATGGTGCAGCAGCAGGCCAATGCGCTTGAGCCGTCCCTTCCGCCGCCAGATCTCGAGGGTCGAGAGCAGATCCCACTCCTTCATCCCCAACCGCTCGGCGACGGCGGCGAAATAGTCGGCCCGCACCTCGGTGTCGCCCTGGAGGGCGCCGATCACCGCCCGCTCACGGGCCGTCACCGGGGGAAGATCGTCCTCGACCTGCTCCTCCCGGGCCCGCGTCGCCGCGCCAAAGACCACATCGACCTTGTACCGCTTCGTCGCCGGCAGCACATGGACGGCGTGGGGCTTCAGGCGCGTGGCCACCTCGTCCGCCATGGCCGGAAACACGTCCGCCGGATAGCTGAGGGTGAACCAGAGAGAGGGGAGGGAGGGTTGAGATGGGTGGGAAGGTTGAGAGGGGGAAGAGGGGTGGGAGGGTTCGCGGACGTAGCAGTGCGTCACGCCAGTGAGCGGCGTCAACCGTACCGCCATTTCGTCGAGCTCGTCCTTGGGGACCGCAACCGCGCAGAGCGCGGACCGATAACCCAGGCGCCGCGTATCGAACACGGCCCCGAACCGGCGCACGGTGTTCCCTTCGCGCAGCCGCGCCAGACAGGCCAGGAGATCATCCTCCGTGCAACCCAGCTCCCGTGAAAGCGCCTCGAACGGACGCGTGCTCAGCGGAATTCCCCGCTGCAGCGCGACCACCATTTCCTCGTCACTCACCATGCGG
>JAUNMP010000126.1 GCA_030537465.1 bacterium | reverse complement strand
GTGGACGAGAAGTTCGTCACGGGCGACGCGAGCTGGCACGACAAGTTCGTCAAGTTCGCCGAGACGATGGAGGTGCTGCTCAAGAACCCGCTCTTCGACTGGAGCCATCTTGAACTCGCGCGCTACTTCGGCGTGACGGACCGTCTCTGCCGTGCGACGGCGGAGTCCATCTGGGAGCGCTGCAACGCCAAGATGGGCGAGGATGGCTTCTCCGCGCGCGGACTCATGGTGCGTTCGAACGTGAAGGCGGTCTGCACGACGGACGATCCCGTTGACTCGCTCGAGCACCACAAGGCCGTGGCCGACTCCGGCTTCGAGGTGAAGGTGCTGCCCGCCTGGCGCAGCGACAAGGCGAGCAAGATCGACAATCCCGCGGTCTGGAATGCCTGGATGGACAAGCTCGCGGAAGCGGCGGGCACGTCCGTGAAGACGTGGGACGACTTCCTCGACGCGATGGACAAGCGGCACGCGTTCTTCGAAAGCCGCGGTTGCGTGATCTCCGACTACGGCATCACAGAGATCTTCGCCGCGCCCTACACCGAGGCCGAGGTCCGCGCCATCTTCAAGAAGGTCCGCGAAGGTGGAGTCGCGACGCCTGCGGAGGCGCTCAAGTTCAAGAGCGCCTGGCTCTACGAGGGACTCTCCGCGGACGCACGCGCGAACTGGTCGACTCAGCTTCACTACTGCTGTCTGCGCGACAACAACACGACGATGTTCAAGAAGCTGGGTCCTGACACCGGTTTCGACTGCATCGGCGACTGGAGCGTCACGGAGTCCCTCTCCCGCCTCTTCGACCGTCTCGAGACGAACGGCACGCTCCCGCGCACGATTCTCTACTCCCTCAATCCGAAGGACAACGAGATGCTCGCGACGCTGATGGGCTGCTTCCAGAAGGGGCCAGACCGCGGCAAGATCCAGCTTGGCGCCGCGTGGTGGTTCCTTGACCAGAAGGACGGCATGAAGAAGCAGATCGAGGCCCTTTCGGCGCTCGGCTGCCTCGGTAACTTCGTCGGCATGCTCACCGACAGCCGCAGCTTCCTCAGCTATACTCGTCACGAGTACTTCCGCCGC
This sequence comes from bacterium, assembly GCA_030537465.1. Classification (GTDB taxonomy): domain Bacteria; phylum Verrucomicrobiota; class Kiritimatiellia; order RFP12; family UBA1067; genus RUG572. The sequence goes on along the minus strand of JAUNMP010000126.1, from coordinate 12,512 downwards.
ATCCTCTGCGGCAAGCTCGGCGAGGAGATCGAGAACGGCGAGATCCCGAACGACATCGCCTGGATCGGCGGCATCGTGCAGGACATTTCGTACAACAACGCGAACCGCTACTTCTTCGGTGCACGGTAAGGGGAAAGACGCGGGCATATGGAAACGGACAAGAAGACGTCGACGGCCGTCCTCTGGGGCATGACGATGCTCCGCATGGCCGTGGGGTGGCATTTCCTCTACGAGGGCCTGTGGAAGTTCACGCAGGCGAGCTGGAGCGCGGTCGACTATCTGCGGCTGAGCCGCTGGGTCGGCGCGCCGCTCTTCCAGTGGATCGCCGAGAACCCGGCGGTCCTCAAGGCCTGTGACCAGCTGACCATGTGGGGACTTGTCCTGATTGGTCTCGGCCTGATGTCTGGCGTGCTCGCGCGCGCCGCGGCAGTGGCCGGAGCCCTCATGCTCGCGTTCTTCTATGTCGCGCAGCCGCCGTTCCTCACGGTGGGCGGCGCGCACCATTTCCTGCTCTTCGACTACAACGTCCTCGAAATGATCGCGCTTGCGGCAGTTGTCTGCTTTCCCGGCGCGGGACTCTGGGAGGTCGCGAAGGCCGCCTACGCGAAGGCCCGTGCGGCGAAGGGGGGCAAGTCCCCTGCGGCGGAGGGAGCCGCAGAGCCGACGGTGGCGATGCCCGAACGCCGTGAGGTGATCGCCGGTCTGGGCGCGCTCCCCGTCGCCGTGATGTTCGCTGGCGCGTTCGCCGCGAAGCACGGGGCGAATCCGTTCGGGAAGTCGCAGGGCAAGGGTCCGGCCGAGGCCGTGACCAACGCCTCGTACCGATTCAAATACCAGGGGCTTCCGGACCTCAAGAAGAAGTTCGCGCACCAGCTGGACATCAAGGGCGTGAAGATGAGCCGCATCACGCTCGGCGGCAACCTCATCGGCGGCTGGTCGCATTCGCGCGACCTCGGCTATGTCGCCACACTGATGAAGGCCTACAATACGCCGCGCCGCATCTACGACACGATGCACCTCGCCGAGGCCTGCGGCATCAACACGATCTCCACGAACCCCGCGCTCATGAACTTCATCACCACCTACTGGAAGGAGGAGGGGGGCAAGATGCAGTTCGTGTCGGACTGCGGACACAAGGACGAAGGCGGCGAGCTCGGCATCGTGGTTGGCGCGAAGAAGAGCGTCGACGCCGGTGCCTCGCTCATCTACATCCACGGTTTCGGAGCCGACAAGTGGGCCTGCGACGGCGACTGGAAGACGATGGAGAAGGCGCTCAAGGAGATGCGCAAGCTCGGCGTGCCGGTGGGCATTGGCGCGCACGCGTTCGGCACGCTCAAGTTCTGCGTGGAACACGATCTCATTCCCGACTTCTGGATGAAGACCTTCCATCCCGGCGGCTACTGGAGCGCGCAGAAGACTGCGAAGGACGCCGGTGAAGGCGAACCCGGCAGCAACAAGCTCGGCTGGCACGACAACAACTGGTGCCGCGATCCGCAGGCGCTCTCGGACTGGTTCCTGAACCGCCCCGAGCCCTGGATCGCCTTCAAGACGATGGCGGCCGGCGCGGTGCACCCGCGGCAGGCCATTCCGTTCGTGTTCAACGGCGGGGCGGACGCGGCGTGCATGGGCATGTTCGACTTCCAGGTCGTGGAGGACGCGAATCTCGCGAACGATGCTTTTGACAAGGGCTTCCCGAACCGGAAGCGCCCCTGGATCGGCGGCAAGGCCTGATCCCCCTTTCTGTCGCGCGCTTTCTGTGGCAGTGACGCGACGGAAAGCCCTATGACGGAAAATAAAATAGAAGGAGGATGACGATGAATCTTGACCCGACGAAGATGAAGGACTGGCAGATTGCGGAGGCGGCTGAGGCGAACCTGCGCCCCGCGAAGGATCTGGCCGCGGAGCTCGGTCTGAACGAAGACGAGTGGACCCCCTATGGGAAGGTGCTGGCGAAGGTCGACGTGACGAAGGTGCTGAAGCGCCTCGGCGAAAAGAAGCGCGGCAAGTACATCGACGTGACGGCCATCACGCCCACGGCCCTCGGAGAGGGCAAGACGACGACGACGCTCGGGCTCGTGGAGGGGCTCGGACGCCTCGGCAAGAAGGTGATCGGCTGCGTGCGCCAGCCGTCCGGCGGACCGACCTTCAACATCAAGGGCAGCGCCGCCGGCGGCGGTCTCGCCCAGGTGGTGCCGCTCACGGCGCTCTCGCTCGGTCTCACGGGCGACATCGACGCGATCACGAACGCGAACAACCTCGCGATGGTCGCGCTCAACAGCCGCATGCAGCACGAGCGCAACCACGACGACGCGTGGCTCGCGGAGCGTGGACTCAAGCGCCTCGACATCGACCCGAACCGCATCCAGTTCCGCTGGGCGATGGACTTCTGCGCCCAGGGCCTGCGCGACATCGAGATCGGCCGCGGCGGCAAGCTCGACGGCTTCACCTGCAACTCCGGCTTCTACATCACAGTCGCCTCGGAGGTGATGGCGATCCTCGCAATGGCGGCGGATCTCAAGGACCTTCGCGCCCGTCTCGGCAAGATCATCGTCGCCTATTCGAAGAGCGGCGCGCCGGTGACGACGCACGACCTCGAGGTGGACGGCGCGATGTGCGCGCTCCTCGTGAACGCGATCCAGCCCACGCTCATGCAGTCCCTCGAGGGACAGCCGATGTTCGTGCACGCGGGTCCGTTCGCCAACATCGCCATTGGACAGAACTCGGTCGTGGCCGACCGCCTCGCCTGCGCCCTCGGCGACTACGTCGTCACGGAGAGCGGCTTCGCGAGCGACATGGGCTTCGAGAAGTTCTGGAACATCAAGTGCCGCTGCTCGGGCCTCAAGCCGGACGCCGTGGTGCTCGTCGCGACCGTGCGCGCCCTCAAGGCCCACGGTGGTGCGCCGAAGGTGAAGGCCGGCCTGCCTCTTGATCCCGTCTACACGAGCGAGAACCTCGAGCTGCTCGAGAAGGGCTGCGACAATCTGCTCGCCCACATCGACATCATCCGCCGTTCGGGCGTCCAGCCTGTGGTGTGTCTCAACGCGTTCTACACCGATACGCAGGCCGAACGCGACCTTGTCAAGTCGATCGCCGAGAAGGCCGGCGCCCGTTTCGCGGTCTCCGATCACTGGCTCAAGGGCGGCGAGGGTGCGCTGGATCTCGCGAAGGCCGTGATTGCATCCTGCGCCGAACCGAACAATTTCGACTTCCTCTGCGATCTCAACGACCCGCTCAAGGACCGCATCGAGAAGCAGGTGAAGGAGGTGTACGGCGGTGACGGCGTGGACTTCGAACCGCTCGCGCTCGAGAAGCTCGCCCAGTTCCAGGCGAATCCCGAGACGGCGAAGCTGCCGATCTGCATCGCGAAGACGCAGTACTCGCTCTCGCACGACCCGAACCTGCTGGGCCGCCCGAAGGGCTGGCGCATGCCGGTGAAGGACGTGCTGATCTATCAGGGCGCGGGCCTCATCGTCCCCGTCGCGGGCGAGATCAAGCTTATGCCGGGGACCTCCGCTTCGCCGGCGTACCGCCGCATCGACGTGGACGTCGAGACCGGTCACGTGCACGGGCTCTTCTGATCCTCTTTCTGACGACTGCCCCGCGCCATGTCCGACATCTGCAGTACTGAGTTCCTCGAGAACTGGTTGGCTGCGCGGCCGGTGGGGGCGGTGGTGTCGCATGGGCGGCTTCCGCTGGGCGAACAGGTCGGCGAGTGGCGAGTCGAAGCCTATCTCGGCGCGGGGATCTCCGCGGAGGTCTACCGCGTCGTGAACACCCGCACGGGGCGCGATGGAGCGCTCAAGCTGCTCGTCGACCAGTCGAAGGGGCTGGGGGCGCGCTTCACGGAGGAGATGGATGCAATGCGATTCCTCCATCTCTCCTGCCTGCCGACCTTCTACGGAAATGGAACGTTCCGGGGGCGTCCCTATTTCGTGATGGAGTATCTTCAGCCACTGCTGCTGCCGCTGCCTCCCGCAGAGGTGCCTGCGTTCATCGTCTCCGTCGCCGAATCGGTGCAGTCTCTGCATGAGATGGGATTCGTCCACCGCGACCTCAAGCCGGGCAACGTGCTGCGCCGCCGCGATGGCACCCCGGTGCTGATCGACCTCGGGCTGATCAAGAAGGTGGATGGGCATGAGGGCGAGGTGATGCCGCCGTCGCCCCTTTCCTTGGTGGATGGACGTCCCGTCGGCGTGGGGACGATTGACTATGCCGCCCCCGAGCAGCTGCTGAAGGGCGAAGCCTCCGTTCGGGGCGATGTGTTCTCGTTGGGGAAGCTGCTGCGCGAGTGCTTCCCCGAGAAGCCGTCCCATGCATGGCGCGTGGTCATCCGCCGAGCAACGCAGGAGGCGCCCGAAGACCGCTACCAGACCGCTGCGGAATTTGCGCGGGCGGTGCGCTGGAGGAACCTGCCATATGGGCTGGCGGTCACTGCGTCCGCGCTTTTGGCGGCTTTGCTGCTGGTCATCCCTCTGCCGGTAGTTCGGTCGATGTCGCCCGCACCGGCCAACGATGTCGGTAACGTGAACGAACTAGCGCCTTCGGTCGAGCCGATTCCGATTTCGCAGCAGCCGAACGAAAGCTCAGAGGAACATCTTGCCCGACTGCTGCCGTTGGCCGAAAACGAAAACGTGGCCGCGCAGCTGTTGGTGGCGGAAGCCTATTTCTATGGACGCGGCACAGAGACGAATCACGAAAAGGCCGTTGCCTGGTATCGTCGCGCCGCCGCGCACGAGGTGGCCAGCGCCCAGGCATCGCTTGGACTCTGCGCCTTCCATGGCTGGGGCTGCGCGAAGGACTATGACGAGGCCGTCGACTGGTATCTCAAGGCTGCTGCAGGGGGGAATCTCGCGGCGATGAGCGACCTCGCGTATTGCTATATGCATGGGTTCGGAGTCGTCAAGGAGCCCGAGGAGGGGTTTCGATGGGCACTGAAGGCCGCGGAGCGGGGGCATCCCGCGGCCCAGGTGATGGTCGCAGAGTGCTATCTCGACGGTCGTGGCACGGAGACGAACAGCGTCCGAGCCGAAGTCTGGCTGCAGAGCGCGGCGCGCCAGGGCAACAAGAGGGCGCTGAAGCTGCTTGAAGGGCGCTAGAGACCGGACGTCAACTTGGCGACAATCGCGCTGAGGCGTCTGGTGAGGCGCAGCTTGATCTGGTCGACGTTGTTGCGTGTGATGCCAAAACGGGCGGCGACTTCGGCGGGGGGCAGGTGATCAAGGGCGACTTCCCTGAAGATGGTGCGGTCGCGGGCGGGGATGGTGGCATCTGCCAGCATCTGCGCGACGGCGGTTTCGAGGACTGCCACCTGCCAGGATTTGTCGTCGGACGGCCGATATTCGCCCTCCGAGGCCTGTCTGGTCTCGTCGATGTATTTCTGCTCGCGCATGCGCTTCCGCAGGAAGTCCACGGCCTTGTGCTTGAGGATGCCCATGAGATAGCAGCGGAAATGTCCGTGCTCGTCGGGCGTGTAGTGGTAGTCGGGAAGCTTCTTCACAAGGACGAGGAGCGTTTCCTGGATGACGTCCTCGGGCTCGACGGATGGGTAGTTGGCCCGCAGAAATCCCCGCATGGGCGCCTCGTAGGTGCGGCAGAATTCGGTCCAGCGCGAGCTGGTGCTGTCGCCTGCGAGCGCCTTCAGGAGCGTGATTGAGGTTTTGGGGATTTCCGCCATGGCGACAGTATAGCATTTCCTGTGGACAACTCGGCGGGGATTTGAGATTATATCCCGCGGACAATTTAATCATCAAGGAGCAGTATATGAAACTCAGTCGTCGTCAGTTCCTCGGCGCCTCCACGGCGTTCGCGGTTCCGTTCATCTTCTCCGGCTGCGCCGGCAGCGTGCGCAAGTTCGCCGCGAACGAGAAAGTCAACATCGGCGTCATCGGCATCGGCCGCATCTCCACGACGATGGATATGCCGCTCGCCGCCAAGCACAGGGATCTCTGCCGCATCACGGCGGTCTGCGATCTCGATTCGAAGCGTCTCGCGCATGGTGTCGAGTTCGTGAAGAACCTCTACAAGGAGGATCCGAACTACGCCGTCAAGACCTACGCCGACTACCATGACATGCTGCTTGACCCATCCATCGACGCCGTCGAGATCTGCATCCCCGACCACTGGCACGCCCTCGTCGCGTGCGCGGCGCTCGCCGCGGGCAAGCACATCTGGCTGCAGAAGCCGTTCGCCCAGACGATCACTGAGGGCCGCATCATCGCGAATCTCGCGAAGATGCAGAACCGCGTGGTGCAGGTCGGTTCCTGGCAGCGCAGCAAGCCGCAGTTCCACCTCGTGTGCGAGCTCGTGGCGAACGGCCGCATCGGCGACATCAAACGCGTCGAGGTTGGCATTGGCTGCGACAAGGCGGGTGGAAGCTCGGCCGTCGAACCAGTCCCCGCGAACCTCAACTACGACATGTGGCTCGGGCCGACCCCAGGTGCGGACGTGACGCCCTACAACTGGACGCGCGTCCATCAGCAGGACCTCAAGAAGATTGCGGCTCGCCCGGGCTGGATCCAGATGGCGCCGTATGGCTGGGGCATGATCACGAACTGGGGCGCGCACCACATCGACATCGCGCAGTGGGGCCTCAATAAGGACAACTCGGGTCCCGAGAGCGTGTCCGGCACGTGCAACTGGATGGACACCACGGGCGGCAAGCTCTGGAACGTCCACACCAACTACGACCTCCACTATTCCTACAATGGCGGCAAGACCGAAGTCCATGTGTGCGACAAGTTCCCGATGGGCGTGAAGTTCATTGGCGAGAAGGGCGACTGGCTCTACTGCATGCGCGGTGCCGTGAAGGTCACGCCGAGCGATCCCGACGTGCCGTCGAACGGCAAGATGCAGCCGCTCATGGCGTCGAAGAACCGCCTGCTCGAGCCGATCGCGAATCCGACCATCAAGTGCCACACGTCTCCGGACCACTGGCGCAACTGGCTCGAGGCGATCCGCGCCGGCGATCCAACGATGACCGTCACGAACGCCGAGGAGGCGCAGCGCTCCTCCACCGCGTGCTGTCTCGGCCAGATGTGCATGGAGCTCGGCCGTGGCAAGAAGGACGGCGCGACGGTCAAGTGGTGTGCGGAGAAGGAGGATACCTGCTGCCCCGAGGCCAGGAAGCTCATGACGCCGTTCTCGCGCGGACAGTACGACCTCTGCGTCGAACTCGCCCGTTACGGCTTCGACTACAACAAGGTCCTCAAGGGCTGAAGTGTGCTATAATAGCCACATGAAAACTGTGGCAATTCTTCTCAGCGTCTCCGTGGCGGCCACTGCCGTCGCGGAGACTTGGTTTGTGGACAGTGCGCATGGCGACGACGCCGCCGCCGGCACAAGCGAGGCGACTGCTGTCCGTTCGCTCGAGCGGGCGAACAAGCTCGCCGTCAAGCCGGGCGACAAGGTGCTCTTTCGCCGGGGAGGACTCTGGCGCGGCACGCTCTACCCCAAGAGCGGTACGCCCGGCAATCCCGTGACCTACAGCTCGTACGGCACGGGGGAGAAGCCCATCTTGCAGCAGAGCGTGGACCGGAGCCGTCCCGAAGACTGGGAGCAGGTCGGCGAGAACCTCTGGTCGACGAAGAAGCGTACGCCGCCGGTCATGAAGGAGCAGTTCTGGGATGGTTCCGCCGTCCGCGGGTCGTGGGGGGCCTCCTACCAGGAAGGCAACCGCGGCCGCACGCGGATCGTGGAGGAGAACGGCGAGCGCTTCGTCCGCGTGACGCTCGAGAAGAAGGTCCGTGCGGCTCCGAATCTTCTGCAGCTCTGGGGGCCGAAGGTAGAGAATCTCCCGGATGCGGCGATGCTTCGCCTCAAGGTGCGTTCGACGAAGCCCTTCGCGTTCGGAAACCGAATGGGCCTTTCCCTTAACGTCTATCCCTGGACGGCGGCGCTGTCGGGTCTGCCGCCCGCCGTCGAGATCGGCTCCGAATGGCGTATCGTCGAGATTCCGATGCGTCGGGTGAGCGAGCTGAGGTCCGCTCACTTCCACTTCTCCATCGGCGACGTGATGCCGGAGGGCGCGGTCTTCGACTTCATCCCCCTGGGACTCTGGCGCATGGAGGAGAAGCTCGAGGTGACCATTCCCGCCGACGTGGGCATCTTCATCTGCAACCACGGGCAGTTCTGGGGACGCAAGAAATGGCACAAGCCCGATTGGCCGCAGCCTTGGGCGAACTCCACGAACCTGATGGGCGATCTCGAGTTCCGCTACATTCCCGAGGAGGAGCGCGTGGAGGTGCGTTATCCGCGCAATCCCGGACTGGCGTTCTCCTCCATCGAGCTCGCGCTGACACGCCACATCGTGAGCGAGGGCGGTTGCCACGATGTCGTCTACGATGGACTCTGCGTGCGCTACGGCGCGGCGCACGGCTTCGGCGGTGGCGGTACGCGGAACCTCGTGATCCGGAACTGCGACATCTACTGGATCGGTGGTGGACTCCAGTTCTGGAAGAAGGACGAGAAGACCGGTCTGCCCAGGTATCCCGTCCGCTTCGGCAACGGCATTGAGTTCTGGGGCGAGTGCCACAACAACCTCGTCGAGCGCAACCGCCTGTGGCAGATCTACGACGCCGCGCTCACGAACCAGACGAAGGACGATCCCCGCTGGGAGACGGACGTGGTCTGGCGCGACAACGTGATCTGGCAGGCCGAATACTCCTTCGAGTACTGGAATCATGATCCCCGCAGCTTCACCGGCAACATCCTCTTCGAACACAACACCTGCATCGACGCGGGGTACTGCTGGAGCCACACGCACCGTCCGAACCCGAACGGCGCGCACCTGATGATGTACGACAACGCGGCGCCCACGACGAACTTCGTCGTCCGCAACAACCTCTTCGTCCGCACGACGGACCGCTCCACGCGCTTCTTCAACGACTGGCGCGTGAAGAATCCCGCCGCGAAGGACGGTCTCGAGATGAACCACAACCTCTACTGGATTCCCGAGAACATGGTGTGCGAGTACCACGTGAACGGGCGCGAGCGCAGGCAGAAGCTGCCGATCCGCCTCGAGCCCGGCAAGTGGGGCGCGGGCGAGGCCGAGTTTAGGCGCTACCAGGCCGAGTTCAACCTCGACCAGGGCAGCGTCTACGGTGAGCCGCAGTTCGTCAACGAGGCGAAGCGCGACTACCGCCTCAAGCCCGGCACCTTCGGCACGAACCTCGCGACGGACGGCGGTCCGCTCGGCGCCCGCGACATGCCGGGCCTCGACGGCGACCAGTCCCGCTGAACGGGGACGGCCAGAGCGCCCTCGTTTCTCCAATCTCCGAAGGCTGAAACTGTTTCCTATAATTCCCCCTGGGAAAGGCGGTTGCCGCAACGCGGACTCCTCGCGCCGAGCCGATATCTCCGCGCGAGATGCTTTCGCCGTTGGACTGCGGATCGACGGCCTTCCGACCGGGGGCCGGTCACTCCGTGGCCGGCAATGGACCGTTCTAGAACAGCCCTTGTCGGTCACGGAGTGACCGCCCCCCGTATCAAGTGCCCACCCGCCACCAGACGCAGACATTGACAACTCGCCCCATTCGGCGCAACGGCCCCGGGATCCGCCGCACGTGCACGGTCGAGTGTCCCGGGACGGGGCGGCACCGTCGGCTCCGGGGCGAATCCGCGGGTCCGCCCGCGCGCTGCTTTCCGCGCGCCCCTGCGCCTCGTGACCGCCCCGTCCCGGGCGCTTCGCACCTTGATTCGGCCTGTTCATTGAATTGCGACCGGATCCCGCCTCGGTCTCCGTGCCTGTGCGGCGGAGACAAGCGGAACGCCCCTCCCGTGACGTGACGTACGGACGGTTCCCCCGGCATCCGACGCGGACCGGGGGGCACTCGGGATGGTGCAGCAGGGCCGTGCCCCTGCCTCAACGCCGTCTTCCGGGCGCTCTCTGTGGCAGAGGGAGATTATTAAGCCCACAGGCGAAAAACACACGCGGGCTTGGGCTTAAACGCGATTTTTCAGGGCTTCAGGCGTAAGTGTGGTTTTCCTTTCGCCGTCCAAGGCCCCATGAAGTACGCAGATGCGCGGCATCAGCGTACCATCTGCGTGCCCAATCGGGCGCTCCGAGTACCTGAACAGACCCACACTTATGTCCGAAGAGACAGTAATATATAGTCGAAATGAATTGAAAAGCATCATTGATCTTGACCGGTTTTGTGGTATCATCATGGCGTCTCCGTCGGAAAATCGGGGAGTCGAGGATGAGTGAAATGTGGTATACTACAAGTGTCGTCTGGGCGACTGGACGACCATATAGATCGGGAACTGGTCATGGGGAACGGCGTTCTTGTCGCCGCAGTCCCGTGCCCCACCCCGCGATCGCACAGATAGCTTTGCGTAACGGCAAACACGACGTTCAAATGAAATACTGGTCATATTTTGTGAGGAAGAACGGCATGCTTGCGAGTTGTGCGTCCCTTCGGGGCGCCATCTCGTATCCATGTATTCTTTCTCAGGCCTGACCAGGGCTTCATTTGAGTACATGGAGAAGGGATTGTGCGCCCCTTTTCATGTCATCAAAATTGGTGCACGATAAGCGAGGAAATGGCGATGGCGGAACAGAAAATCATTGATTACGCGGAAGGTGTTGAATCGGTCCAGAATCAGGTTAGAAGTTGCGTAGCCACCCGACAGTCCTTCAGTGTGTTAAACGTTGATTTCGGGAAACAATCCACAGTTGTGGACATCATTGAGAAGGCGATCGAGGACGCAGGGTTGAGTTGCCGCGTTCGCATGGCGAATCGGGGGTGGGCTGTCGCAGCGTTGTCGTTCGCGACATTGGGTACGGGTGCGGTTGCGGCTGCGGCCATAGCTGGTCACGATCTGGCGACGATCAACCCGGATTACGAGGTCATAAAGGAGATGGTCGGATCGAATGTCGCCGCCGTGTATCAGAAGTGATTTCTGAAGGTGATGTTACGGGGAAAAACTGGGAAGTAAAGATGTTTAAGGAAGGGAGAAATCAAAATGTTCAAGTGGATTAAGGTTCTTTCCAAGTTGACGCAACAAGATGATGCCATGGTGGCGTTTGAAATGAAGATGAAGAACGTCTCGACACAGATGGATGAGTTCAAAGTAGAATCGGTGAAGACGCTTGAAAGCCTCAAGAAGGTGAAAGCGGAAGCAGATGCCGAAGTCGAGCGTTTCAAAAAGAGTGTCGACGAGTTCAGGCGAATAGCGGATAGCGTGGCAGATCGAATCGTAGGTGAGAAGTCGGAACTTGAAAAGCTTTCAGGTGAAATGGAATCCTATCAAGAAGCCATTGGCAAGAAGGTTGAGGAACTGCGAAGGGTGACGCAAGAACATCTTGACTCGGTCAACGAGAAGGTCAAGGCGTACGGTTCAAACGTTTCTGAGTTGGGCAAGGAGATCGTGCGATTGGGCGATTCGATTGCCGAGTTCCAGAAACGATAAGGGAACATGGCTATGGAAGGTTTGTGTGAACGCATAAAGTGCGCACGGGATGTTGTCCGCGGTTTGGCGGTGAAATATCCGATGCCAACGATTGTCCCTTTTGATTGCGCTGGGGCGATCCGTGAGCAGTGTGAATTTCTCAAGGCCCTCGTCAGTTGCTGCAAGACAGCAGAAGAGGAGTATTGCTTCGTTAAGAGTGAACTCAATGGTCTGGGTGAAATCCGGGGAGAGATCGCGAGATTGAGGGATCGCATACCGTCCGTTAGGATGCCTTTAGTGGATGGAGAGGAAGATATAGCGGATCAGACGGAAAAGGGTATAGAAGAGACGCGAAGCCAACTCTACGATTTTGCAGGCCTTCTTGACGGAAGCGTAACGAAGATAAACGAAAAAGTAGACAAGCTTGGGGAAGACTTGAAGAGCTTCAAGGTTGTTCTTTTCGGTCGTACCAAGGCTGGCAAGAGTACGGTGCGAGAGGCATTGACGCAAGGTTCTGGTGAGACAATCGGCAAGGGGCGACAGAGTACGACAAAGGAGGTGCAATGGTATGAATGGCAGAATCTTAAAGTCTATGACACGCCAGGAATCCTTTCGACAAATGATACGAATCGGGGCCCGTCCGGTATTGGCGATGAGGAGTCGAAGGCACTTGAGCTGTTGCAGGAGGCGGATGTCGCGATCTTCATGTTTGCGAGCGACAACATCGAAACTGCCGAACTCGACTACCTGAATGATGTCGTTCGCCGAGGAAAAAATGTTTTGGTACTTCTGAATGTCAAGGCCGACTTGACGGACTACAAGGCATTTCTTCTGCGCCGTAAAGACAAGTCTGTCACCCTGGACAAACAATCCGGACACGTCACTCGAATCCGGGAGGCCGTGAAGGGACATAATGTCACAATTATTCCCGTTCACGCGCAGGCGGCGTTTTTCAGTCGCGCGAGGAACAACTCGGCTGTCGCTTCGTTCTTTGAGCGGTATTTCGATGACGGAGCGACGAAAACGTCGCTTTATGATCTTTCGCGCTTTGGCGAAATCAGGCGGTATCTTGCCGACAACATTTTGACGAAAGGTCGAGTTATTCGGTGTCAGCAGATACGTGA
>JAUNMP010000390.1 GCA_030537465.1 bacterium | reverse complement strand
GACATAGCTCTTCAGCAGGGCCGAATAGAGCCGTCCGACGAGCTCGCCCGCCTTCCTGTCCACAACCGCCACGTCCCGGACGATCGTGACCTGCCGCTGGAGTTCCGTGAGGAACGACAGGAGGCGAAGCTTCTTCGGCAAGTCCTTCAAGGCGACTTTCACCGGCTTCATCTCCGGCGCGTGCTTATCGTAGATCCAGAACTCCTGGAAGTTGGAGAGGACGATGTAGCGCACGGGCATCGTGTCGGGCATCGCGCCGACGTACATCATCGCCTGTTTCATGGCCGCCTTGTCGGCGAGGCCGTGTTCGAAGCCCTTCTGCTCGATCAGCACCTTCGTGCGGGAGATGTAGGCGTCGACGTAGCCCGTCGCGACGGGAATCTCGTACTGCAGCCAGTCGTCCGGATCCGCGATCCCGAAGACATCGTGCAGGAGCCCGCGCCAGAACTTCTGGCACTCGCCCTTCTCGTAGCCCCTTCCGAGCCACTTCGCCGCGAACTCCGCCGCCGCCTTCTTCTGTTCCTTCGCCGTCACCTGCGCCGTACACTCCCTGCCGCACGTTTCACGGCGACGCAGTCCAGCGGCAGAAGGAAAGCGTGCCTCGTTCGAGATATCTCGGTTGAGGCACCGCTAAGAGCCCGACAGGAAATACCAAGAACGGGCACGCAGAACGGGCACACAATAAGGCATGGGTGCAAAACACCCATGTGTGTGCAGGCCTGCGCAGCCACATCCTTTACTTCCTGTCTCAAATTAGCGGTTTTCAACCGAAGCAAAAAATGCGCTTACGCACATTTGATGGTGGCGGCAGAATTGCGCGAAGCGCCCTGCCGCCGATATCAAAGAACTATCGTCTCGCGGACACGCGCCCGCTTGACGGGCGAATTATAGCACAACGGGAGAATGTTTAATAGGCAGTTTCCCGAATCATTCACAAATCCTTCACACGACCGTAAACAATTTTGTGCGGAATGGTGTCGGAAACGGTGTTGGACTGGGGAAATATGGACATTCTGTGAACGATTTGTGAAAGATTTTGTGAAAGATTCAAGGGTGTTAAATGCAATAAAATGAGTAAAGTACAACAATAATATATATATTATCACTCTTATATCCATTATCTTTCACACAGACCCCACCACATTCTCCAAAGCGTCCTTTTCCGTGCAGAGGGGGGGCTGTGAAACACATGGACAGTACAGCGTCCACAGCGCACAAGACCAGCCGAGAAGGACGGTCTCCGTGCCGCCTGGCTGTTCGGCAGACGGGCCTGCCTGGATGACCAGACGGGCCTGCCCGACAGAGCGATCGGGCAAGCCCCCTCGCCACAGTCGCCCCGTACAAAGGGACACCTGGGGAAGTCGGCGGGGGAAACTGAAAAGTCGCTGGGGTCGGACGAAAAAGTCTTGGAGACCTTTAAAAAAGTCTTGTGGACAAACCGAAAAGTCTTCGGGGCCAACACATCATGACGCGACGAGCCGTCGCGTCTACTGGGACGGTCGATCTGTGCGTCTAACAGCTGGATAAACAAAGATCCCCCGCGATGACGCGGGGGATCTTCGTTTCCATCTGATCGGATTGATCAGTCGGCCAGGGTGACGGCCGGGGCGAGGGCCTCGAAGTCCGTCACGGAGGCGATATAGCCGCTCTGGGCCTTCGCGAGCTCGGCACGGGCCGTCGGGTACTTCGTGGCCAGCCAGTAGGCGAGGGCCGGCTTGTACTCGGCGAACTTCGCGGCCTTGCGAACGAAGAGCGCGCCGACGATCACCGCGATGGTGGCATCGACGAGCTGGCGGGCGTGCAGGTCGTGATAGGCCTTGCCTTCCGGGTGATTCTTCACGTACTCGACGGCGACGTCCAACTCGGAGACGAGCTTGGCGATTTCCGCCTTCTCGGCCTCGAACGCGGAGGTGTCGATGCCCTCGTAGACGTCGGCGACGACGTCCTTGTAGAGCCCCGCCATCACACCGGCGATCGCGGCAACCACCTGGAGCTGCGAGGTGCCCTCGTAGATGGTTGTGATGCGGGCGTCACGCAGGTAACGCTCGACCGGGTAGTCCTTCATGAAGCCCGAACCACCGAGTACGGCGACCGCGCCGTTCGAGGTGCGCATGGACATCTCGGAGGCGTAGTACTTCGCCAGCGGGGTGAGCATCTTGTTGAAACCAGCATACTTCTTCATGCGGCCACGCACGGCCATCGCGTCGGGGGTGCCCTTGAGCGACTCGAACTTCTTCGTGAGACCGTTCTCGAGGTCGACCGACTTCGAACCATAGTAGGCCAGTAGACGCGCGGCCTGCAGATCGACGTTCATATCCACCATCAGCTCGCGGAGGGCGGGGAACGTGTCGATCGTCACGCCGAACTGCTTACGGGCCGCGGCGTAGTCGCGAGCGGCGCGATAGCTGGCCTCGCCGATGCCCGTGCCCTGCGCGGAGATGCCGACGCGGGCGCCGTTCATGAGGGCCATGACGTA
>JAUNMP010000125.1 GCA_030537465.1 bacterium | reverse complement strand
GCCGCAATCGACCTCCTGGGCGACAACCTGGCGCAGATCGAAGCGCTGCAGCGGCGGAACAAGACCCTCAAGGACCTTTTCGAGGCCTGGGCGGAGGCGAACCCCGAGGAGGCCAACGGGCAGACCGAGAGGTTCTCCTTCTCCATGGAGGCCGACGCGCCGTCGCTGAGGATCCAGAGCCACCTGGACCGCGAGGACGTCGTGGCCAAGCTCCGGACCGACCCCGAGATGGCCGAGTTCGTGATCACGACCTACGACGCCAAGGCGATCAAGGCGGCCTTCGGCGGCAGCAAGGCGAAACGCGCCGGCGTCGAGGCGTTCGGCCTGCGCTTCACCGAGAACGCGAAGCACCTCAAGGTGGAGGCGCTGTGATGAGGAAGACGCTCGCGCAGGCCCTCAAGGGCATGAAGGTGAAGAGCTGGGAGATCCGCGAGAACTCCGAGGGGCGTCGCGTCGTCTACGTGCGCTTCGTCGAGAAGGAGCCCGAGACGACCGTCGCGGTCGAGGGGGCGTAGCGGAAAAGTCCCGTGGACCGGACGAAAAAGTCCCGTGGGCAAACGGAAAAGTCGCGTGGACAAACGAAAAAGTCTTCGGGCGAAGCGGGGGCTGGTGAGTTGGTGAGGCAGGAAGCGGGGGCATCTCGACGGGATGCTCCTCGATGACGCCGAACAACAAGACGCAGACAATGGGCGTCTACGCGCTCGGCATCCCCAGCATCGCGGTGATCACGCAATCCACGCAGGCGGCGGACGCCACCGGCGAGGACGTGAACGCCAACAAACAGACCAACCCGGTGACGACCGAGCTGAAGGTGAAGTAATGGCCAAAGAGGATTCTCTCAGTCCACCAGGGCGGAGAGAATCTTCTCGCCCCACACCATCGAAAGGGCGAACTGGTCGAGTCCGAAGGATTCGTTCGGAGAGTGGATGCGGTCCTGCGGCTGACCCCAGCCGACGAGCAGCGGCGCGGCGCCGCTGCAGGTCTTGAGCGTGGAGACGACGGGAATCGACGCCCCGTCCCACTGGAACACCGGACCGCGCGCGTCCATCTCCTCCAGCACCGTCGTCGCCAGGCGGAACACCGGAGAGGCGAGCGGCAGACGGAATCCCTCCGCCTCACCCGTGAGGTCCTCGATGAAGAGCTTCATCCCGCGCGGCGTGTGCTGCTTCAGATGACGCTCCACGCAGGCCATCGCCTCGTCCGGATTCTGTCCTGGCACGAGACGCATCGACAACTTGCCCAGCGCGGAGGCCGGAATCACCGTCTTCGAACCTGGTCCGCCATAACCCGAGTGGATGCCATTCACCTCGATCGTCGGACGGAACGAGTTCCGCTCCGTGGACGTGAGACCAGCTTCGCCGCCGACCGGTGGACAGCCCATCTCCTTCTCGTAGCGCTCGTCGCTCATCGCGGCGGACTCCGCCGCGGCGCGTTCGTCGTCCGTCGGCTCCACGATGCCATCGCAGAATCCCCGCACGGCGATCGAGCCGTCGGGATTGTGCAGCGAGGCGAGCAATTCCGCCATGCCCTGCGCTGGATTCGGCGCGATGCCGCCGAACTCGCCCGAGTGCAGATCGTGGTCTGCCGCCTCGAGCCGCACCGTGAAGTGGCTCACGCCGCGCAGGCCCGCCACGATCGCGGGACGCAGATCCGCCGCCGCGCTCGTGTCGCAGACGAGCAGCACGTCCGCCCGCAGGCGGTCCTTGATCGTGGGCGCCAGCTTCGCAAGCGCCACGGACCCACTCTCCTCCTGTCCCTCGAGGACGATCTTGAGCGTGGGCGTGGTCTTCCCTTCGCGCGTCTTCAGGAACTCCCGCATGCCGCAGAGGCACGAGAACCACTGACCCTTGTCGTCTTGCGCACCGCGGCAGTAGACGCGCCCGTCGTCCTTCAGCGTCGGCTCGAACGGAGGCGTCTTCCACTCGTTCAGCGGATCCGCCGGCTGCACGTCGTAATGCCCGTAGAAGAGAATCGTCGGCGCGCCCTCGTCGCCCTTCCGCTCGGCGAACACCACCGGCGGCGTGCCGAGCAGTCCCGGCGCCTGCATCAGTTCCGCCTTGAATCCAAGCGGGCTAAGCCACTTCTGGATCCAGGTTGCGCAGACGAGGCAGTCCCGCAGCTTGACGGGATCGGCGCCGACCGTCTCGAATTTCAGAAGCTCGAAGTATTCGTTCAGGATGTCTTGCGGAATTGCCATGGCCAGATGGGGGTTGAATGTCAAGTTTGAATGTTAAGTGTTGAGTTTTGAGTGTTGAGGGAACAATCAAAAGAAAAGGGACAACAGAATTATACTCTGTTGTCCCTCATCTGCTCAAGCCTCCGCTTCAAATTAGAAGAAGAGGTCGCGTTCGCCCCTGCAGGTTGCCTCGTACTGCTTCATCACGGACGGGTAGAACTTCGGCACCCAGTCCTTGATGCCCGCGAGCTCCTTCTGGATGAGCGCCTCGCCGGCGGCCATCGTCGCGGGATCCTTCGCGAAGTCGTCCAGCCACTCGCGGAACGTGAGCACCGCGTTGATCTTGCAGAACTTGCCCTCGCGGCCCGTCTTGAGCGCGTCCATGATGCAGCCGCCCGTGCGGCCGCAGCGGTAGCCCGCCGTGCAGAAGCTCGTGATCGTGCCGCGGTCCGCCAAATAGCGGACCATCTCCTCGATGGACCGGTTGTCGCCGAGCATGAACTGCTGGCGCTCCTTCTCCTGGTGCGCCTCGTTCTCGAAGTCGCTGTAGCCCTTGATCGCGATGTTGGACGAGCAGTCCAGCTGCGTCATGCCGCAGTCGAGCGCCTTGTTGCGGCTCGCGGGGCTCTCGCGCGCCGTCACGATCATGCCCGTGTACGGCACCGAGAGGCGGGCGATCACGAGGATGCGGCGGAAGGTGTCGTCGTCGATGAGCCACGGGGACTCCTCGGGCACCCGCGTGCCGGACGCCGGCTCGAGGCGCGGGAAGCTGAGCGTGTGCGGACCGATGTTGAACCACCGCTCGAGGTCACGGGCGTGCATGATCGTCGCCAGCAGCTCGAAGCGCCAGTCGCAGAGTCCGTACAGCACGCCGAAGCCGACATCGTCCACCCCCGCCTCAAGACAGCGGTGGAAGCAGGTGGTGCGCCAGTCGTAGTTGCCCTTCACGCTCCAGCTCGGATGCATCTGCTCGTAGAGCTTGCGGTTGTACGTCTCCTGGAAGACCTGGAAGGTGCCGATGCCGACGGACCGCAGCACGCGCAGATCCGCGACCGGCAGCGGCGCGGCGTTCACGTTCACCCGGCGGATGCCGTTCAGCGCGCCAGTCTTCGGCGCGGGGACCTTGCGGTTGTAGCAGGTCTCGATCGTCTCGGCGATGTATTCCGTGGATGTCGTGGGATGTTCGCCGTACACCGCGATGAGGCGCTTGTGACCGATGCGGCCCGCGAGGACGTCAACCTCCTGCTTGAGTTCGTCCATCGTCAGCACGCGGCGCTTCTGCAGTTCATTGCCCTCGCGGAAGCCGCAGTACCTGCAGCCATTGACGCAGAGGTTCGACATGTAGAGCGGCGCGAACATCACGATGCGGTTGTCGTACACCTTCAGCTTGATGCGGGCCGCCGCCGCGCGCATCTCCTCGAAGAGCGCGGGGTCCGTCACGCGCATCAGCTCCGCCGTCTCCTCGGGGAGCAGCGTCTCGCAGGTGGACTCGCTCTTCGCGATGATCTCTCGCACACGCACGGGGTCCGCCGGTCGCGCATCGATCTCCTCGATCAGTCGATTGATCAGCCCCTCGTCGATGAAGTGCTTTCCGCCGGGAAGGTACTTGTCGATCTCAGTCTGGATGATGAAGTTCTTCGTGTAGTCCGCCGCATCCTTGAAGGAGCGAATCGATGAACAGTCCGCCATGGTCAGTTGAATGTTGAAGGTTTTAGGTTGAATGTTGGACGGATAGTATACTTGACCCGCCGCGGAAAATATGTTGTAATTCCAACAATGCAGAAATCTTCCAGTTTCTTCGACGAGCTCGATCTGGGCACGATGCGGGACTGCCTGGGGACGCGGCGGAAAACCTACTCCACAGGCGAACACCTCTTCCACGAGGGGGAGCGAGCGGACCACTTCGGCCTCGTTCTCTCGGGTGCCGTCAACGTCGTGCGCTACAGCCTGGACGGACGCGAGAAGGTCCTCTCGCACCTCACCCCCGGCGAGGTGTTCGGGACGTCCTTCATCCTCGGAGGCGAAAGCCAGTACTTCGCCAGCATCGTCGCAACCGAACCGACGACCGTGCTTCTGCTGCGCGGCGACAAGGTCCTCCACCCCTGTTCGGTCCGCTGCCCCGCCCACATCCAGCTGCTCACCCATCTTCTGGAGACCATCGCGCACCGGAACACCCTGCTCGCCCGAAAGATCGAATGCCTCACCCAGCACACGACGGCGGAGAAGCTGCTCTCCTATCTTGCCCTGCAGGCAGAGGACGCCGGAAGCGCCGCGTTCGAGATCCCCTTCACCCGTCAGCAGCTCGCGGACTACCTGAACGTCGACCGTGCGGCACTCTCGACCGAGATCGGAAAGCTCGTGCAGGCAGGCAGAATCGAAACCACCCGCAAGTGGTTCCGGCTGCTTGACCCAGAATCCCACGCCCGGGCGTGAACTTCTGGTTCATCAATAATTCCGACAGGAATTAGCGCCTGTCTCAAGAACAACGCAAGCGCTCCGGCAATTGCCAACCAAACGCCCCATATGCCCGATGATGCTGCAAAACAACAGATTCCACTTCCTTAATCTGTGTAAAAATGAACATCTCCATTTTTGTCCATAACGGCCGTTGCGTCTAAAGTACGTTGCTCGCCATTACGATAGGCTCTTAATTTCACTGCCCATCTGCCATTGCCGATTTTCTTCGCCTTTGCCGACAAGTCAGTTGGACACGCACCAGTCTCTTCAACAAATGATCGCATCATTCCTTGTGCAATCTCCTGATTTGACGGCTCACTTGGGCCACAACCGAAATTGATAAAGCATAACACAACTATTATACATCCAAACAGAGAACCCCAGAATCCACGTTTGCGCGGCGTATTACTTAAACTCCGCCGCGCACGCTCTTTTCCTGGGCTTGATGTCACATACGCATTTTTGTCCACTAATCTGTCATAGATTATCGATTCACCATCACTTCGATAGCAATCGGCTACTGCAGACAAGAAATTCGCTATGCATGAATTGCCCAGAAACTTTTCCTCAAGGCTTCTGTACAGGTCGGGATAATCATATTTTGCTCGCGCCGCAGGAGTTCCCGATTCCAAGGAGTCAGTATAATACCCTGCTATGCCGCCAGCACAAATTGCCTTTGGATCATTCGATTCAAGCAATGATTTCATATCCATCATCGCAGAAACAAAATCAAGCTGCAGTTCATCATTGTTCGGAGGATATCCTGCGCCCAAAAACTCAACTGCATTCATCAAGACCATCATCTTGACTGCATCACGCTCTTTGTCAATCATGTCCAAACTCCTTTTCGTAATTACAGCCTTCATTCTGCGGGAGTATAAATCTCACGATAGGCAAACTCATTAGAACGAATATTCCAATTCAGCTCTCCCGTCGTGTTCATTCTCTTGCCGTTTATATAGGTCGTAAACCTCTTCTGGGTCCTATAAAGGTCCTCTTCGACATGTACCAAAACATCTATCAACTCGAAACACGGGCATCCACCATCTCCCAGATCCTCGTACGAAAATACCCGAGGTTCAACAACTGGTCTACCGTTTTCATACTTGCTGGCGAAAATCACACCCCGAAACAATTGCCGTCCATTAGGTTTTTTGAAGATTTCATACAATTCCATGCCCGGTCCCGTCGGTGTACCAATTAACAGTTTCAAAGGGGTTTTGTATCCACCCCAATTATCATAGATTTCACATAGCTCACGACACTTACTATATCCTAGAGGATTTTTCATATTACTTGATGAATTAGTAAGATCTGAACCTCCAAACAATGATGAGAAGATTCCCATTGTTATTTCCTTCCTGCGTTTACTTTCTCGGTTATGGTTCACCTTACGGGAAAAGAAAGGGCGCAATTCCCGTCGGTGTCTCGGAAGAGGCCTTAGGATGCCTGAAATGAGAACACGAAGAGAATGCGCCACAGCGTGCGCATCCGCTTACCATGTCAGACTCATTTCAGAAAGTTCCTAAGTTTCTTCCGAGCCAACATAGCGCGAACGCTAAGTTGTTTTGACCGTTCGGCCTCACCCGAGGCCGTCGGTCATGTCGATCTCCCGCCTACGCGGTGCCGGCCGTCCACCCGATTCACAGTCGAGCGGTATATGAAAGATCAACGCACGGGCTTCGGAATTCCGGCATCATTGAAGATACCGTTCAGAAGACCCTGCTTAAGAGGTTCGTTTCCATGATGCGGAACCGAAATTGATCGACCAACCGCATCATTAACCCAAACATGATGGCTGCCCCGAACGCGGTCAAGGCGATATCCATATCGCTTCAAATACTCTTCCACCTGCTTTGCAGTAAGAGGTTTCATGCACGCACAAGCTCGGGTTTGCGATTCCGACGAGTCACGGGCGTGCGATCACGATAAGCCTTGCGGACAGCCATGGCCAACTGAGACTCCACCCAAGCCATGGCAGCCTCGTGGATATTGGCTTTGACTTCTGCAATCGTCGCGCCCTGCGAATAGCATCCAGGCATCCCGGTCACTTCCGCCCAATAACCACCTTCTTCGGCATCATGGATAATAACCTGATAACTCATAGCACACTCATTATACCACAAAATGAATTGCCGCGATTATCACATTTTAGGCCGCCGAAGCGTCGCCGTCCGACGCGGCGGACGGCACATGAGCTCGTCCATCGCGCGACCGACCTCCTCCTTGGCCGCCTTGTCGACGAGACGGCAGTTCGGACTCTTCGGATCGGCGATCCAGACGTTGTCGCCCTTCGTACCGACCATCTTGTAGGTACCGCGCTCGATGTTGAAGTACGTCCCGATCGGACGCACCGCGGCGAGCACCGCCGTCTCGTCCCAACTCGGATGTCCCGCCAGGCGATCGTAGGTCTTGTCGTTCACTTTGTCACGGGGCGGCAATTTGAATCGAAAGGCATCCCGCACGGGGTTGCGCGTATCGGACAATTCGGAGACCGCGCGACCCGCGTAGATATGCCGTCCGTACTGGTAGTCTGTGAACACGATCGGCGTGGGCCATTCCTCGAAGGTCACCTTCGAAGCCTCCCAGTCGCCCTTCGAATTGTGTTCGCTGCCGTTCGGATACGAACACGCCATGATCACGGCCTTCTTCACCTTCTGCGCGACGAGGGCCTTTCCGTCGAGGGGTGAATGCCGATCACCCTTCGACCGCAGGAGATCGCGGAGGTTCGTCATGAAGCCGACGGCGCAGACGACGACGCTCCCGTCCGGCTGCGCCGCCAGCGTCTGCCGCATCACGTCCACCGCGGCCGGGGCCTTTGCACTGTCGCGATAACGGTAGTCGCCCGCGTACTTTTCGAGAAGTCCAAACGCATGCGCGTCACCGGGATGCACCACACCGCCGTCATGCATCGCGCCCATGGGGATGTCGGCGCGTCCGTAATACTTGTTCACGATTTCAATGACGGCGAGACCGGCGTTGCCGCGCGAGCTCTGCACGACGGAGATCAGCTCGCATTCGCCCGCATCCGCGAGAGCGTGCAGCATCGCGAGCGCGCCAATGTCGTCGTAGTCAGTCTTCATGTCCGTGTCGAAGAGCACCTTCACCCGTTCCGGACGAACCTTCTCGAAGCAGGCGGGATACGGCTTGAGGTCGATCTTCGTGCCATCCCGGAGAGACCCCTGCACGATCTCGGGGCGAATCCCCTTCTCGACCCAGTCGACGATAATCCGCTCCGCGTCGTCCACGCCGCCCAGTCCGCGGCCGCGCCCATGCGCGAGCCCCGGCAGCAGATACATGCGGCAGCAGGCGTCCAAAGTTTCGTGCCCTACTTTTCGCTCCGCCGCGTCGTACCACTCCATCAACGCGGGATAGGGACAGATCGAATCCTCGAGCCCCGCCCAGACGAGCAGCTTGCCACCCCGCGCCGCGAAGGCGGAGATGTCGGGATCGCAGGCGTTGCAGTCGGACCCCCACGTCTTCAGCCACTCACACAACTCTGCATCCGTCACCGAGTGGAGCGGACGCCCCTTCGGCAGAAACCACTGCAGCATCCACTGGTTCCCGGCGGCCTTGCGGAAGGACCCCGAGAACGGAACGCCCGCGTGGATTCGCTTCCCGTCCAGCATCGGACCCGTGAACATCTTGTGGAGCCGATCCAGCAGATCGGGCTTGTTCAGCGATGGCATGCGCGCGACGGCACGGACGACGATGGCCTTCTCCGTCTCGGGATCATAGCGGGAATCCGTCAGGAACCTTCCCCGTGCCCAGGGCTCATCGCGATCACGGAAGACGTCGATCGCAGCCTCCTCCACGGCGGCGAGTTCGGCGTCGGTGAAGACGGACTTGCCAGCGGCATCGGTCATCAGCCGAAGGTTCCAGGCAAAGTAGACGTGCAGGGGAAGGCGCGTGTTCGCTGGGACCATCGAGATGACGCCATCGTAATCGTCTGGATAACGAAGAACCTCGTGGAAGCCTTGTCCGCCACCCGTCGAGCCACCCACGAAATAGGCGTGGTGGGCGGACCTGCCGTACTTCTCCTGAATGAACGCCCTGGCCGTCGCACAGGCGAGATGAGTCGCGCGATGACCATAGTCGCGGATCTGCGCCGGCGTGGAAACGCCACGGGAACTGCCGAGGTCGGAATAGACCGCGGCCCACCCCTGCATCGCCGCACCGATCGGGCCCCTGTCGTTCAGTGAGTTTGCCGGACCACCACCGCCAAAGCCCTTGAGTCGTCCGTTCCACTTCTCGGATGGCGGCAGGGCGACGACGCCACGGATCAAGGACGTCTCCTCGGGCGACAATTCGAAGTAGATCGCCGTCACCCCGTTCGTTTCGACGGTCCGGACGACTTTGCCATTGGGAAGCTCAAGCGCAACGGCGGCACACGCCGCCAGTGCGCACAGGACTGTGGTCATAAAAGATTTCATGCCCACAGTTTACCGCAACGCGCGGCACGCTTCAAGACTCGTCCGACTCGGCCTTCTTGATCTCGGTCTCGGCGTCGGAGAAGCCCATCGCAAGCGCGGCAATGCCATCCCCGTAGCGGTTGAACATGGAGATGCACACATCAAGGCTGATGTCGATGACTTCCCGGGAGAGGCTTTCGAGGCCCTCTGCGCTGACATGGCACTTGTAACGCACCTCTCCGTCGCGGCAGTCAACCTCGAAGTTCCCCCGATAGAGGCCCCAGTTCGCCATCGCGACGTAGCGGAGCATCTCGCCCAGATCGTCCTTGTCGGCATTGATCGGCGCAATCGCGTAGACGATGTACCCCGCCTTCTTGAAGGTCCAGTAGATCCGGACACTCTTCAGTTTGCATTTGACATTGAACCGAAGCTCGAGGGACTGATCTGCCGCATCGTAATCATAGCGATAGCCTTCGTCGTCCAGGTAGTCCCGTACGGCATCAATCAAAGCTTCCGTCTCCATCGTTCGTCCCTTCTTCGATAATCAGTTTCCGAAACCAATCGGACGACGCGACGTCTTCCGAACCATGAGCTGCCTGAATTCACGCTCCTCCGTCGCGCCGGCGAGGTCGGAGGCGAGGACGCGGATCTCGCCGTCCTCGAGACGGCTTCTATAGGCGGCCTTGCCCCAGGTCCGCTCATAGAGATTACGGACCAGCCGCGCATTCGCAAAACCCTTCGACCTCAGGACCTCGTCCGGAATCGCGTCGAAGAACTTCTCGACTTCCTCTTCCAGCCCCTCCTCGTAGTCGAAGGTGTTCCGCATCATCGAGAAGAAGATCCGGCACAGCTCCTCGCGGCTGTAGTCCGGGAATTCGATGGTATACGGAATTCGACTGCGAAGACCCTCGTTTCCGCCGAGCATCGTCTCCATGTCCTCGGCGTAGCCTGCCATGATCACGCAGAGGTCGTCACGGTGATTCTCCATTTCGGCGATCAGCGTGTCCAGGGCCTCACGTCCATAGTCACGATCGTTGTCATCCCCGCGAAACAGCGAATAGGCCTCGTCGATGAAGAGCACGGACCCATAGGCGTCGCGGCAGATGGCGCTGGTCTTCGGAGCCGTCTGCCCGACGTACTCGCCACAGAGGTCGCGTCCCTTCACCTCGAGGAGGTGCCCCTTGCGGAGAACACCCTCCTTCTTGAGGAGTCTCGCGACGATGCGGGCCACCGTCGTCTTGCCGGTTCCGGGATTCCCCGAGAAGAGCATATGGATCGTCGGACGCTTCACCTTCCGCCCCATGGCCGAAAGCTTTCGCTGGGCCTTGATCTGGGCAATGATCTCGAGGACCTTCTTCTTCACCGCAGCCAGGCCAATGAGGCGGTCGAGTTCTTCCTGGGGATCCTCCTCGGCAGGGGGAAGCGAGGGCTGACCGTCCGCGATGTCGACAGCCCGAATCGTCCGGTCGATCTCGCCGGACCTGCAGTTGCCCAGAGCTTTCGCGTAGATCATCCGGTCGACCAGTTTGTCCATCGTCCGATACCCGAAGAAGCTGTCGTCGCGCTTCTCCTCCAGAATCCACCGCTCGAGGACGTCTTCGGTTCCCGCCTCAAGCGAGAAGGAGCGCTTCGCCAGCTCCCCACGCGCATAGTCGACGAGACTCGCGAGTTCAAGAGGAGGCGCAATCAACGTGCGGACGTTGAAGATGTCAGCCAACGCCTCTTCCGTCTGGACCAACGTCCGCGCATCGACACACGGCACGCGGAACACCAGCGTGAACGTGCGGCTCTGGACATTCAGTTTCCGAAGCTGGGCCTTGATCTCCGCCTTCGCCAGACTTCCCTGCCACGCGCCGATATCCAGGCACAGGATCGACCGACCCGCACCATTCTTTTTGTTCGCGCGCTCCATATCGCCTGCCGTCTCGACTGCGGTCTCCCATCCCATAAGGGCCCTCTGCGCATCGGCAGGACGTTCGACCAGGATCTCCCTGACGGCCTTGTCTCCTCCGTCCTTGACCAAACCAAGGGCGATGTACAGCTTTGAGAGCGCGCCGAGGAATTCCGACAACCCATATCCTGAATCAATGGAGACGAGGAGGCATTGTCCCCAGAAGCTTTCCAGAGCGTCCATCTGCCTGAGCACCGGCGCGACCGTAGCCGTCTCCTTGAAGAACGCCGTCAGCTCCCGACTATGCCGAATCGGCACCGTCTGCAGCAGTTCCTCCAGCACCTTCTCCGGATCGGCCTTCGTCGGCGCCTTGCACGCCTTCGCCTGAACATCCTCGGTTCGCCCCGGCGGCGGCGCCTCCTGCGAAGGTGCGGGCGACACCTCAGCCTCGGCAGTCTGTCCAGAACCTTCGTCCCCGTAGGAGATCACCGTCCCGGGGTTGGACACATGCAATTCATCCCTGACCAGTTTCTCCAGTCCACTCACAAACGTCGGCCTCGACAGGGCGCCAATCGTCACCGTCACCGAGGAACGCGTACTGGCCTTGAGTTTGACGTCCCCCTGCCCACCGATCCACTTCTCGACGACACGGATGACCCGCACTCCCGTGGCGCGCTTCTCCTCAAGCCACTTCTCGTCAAATCTGACCGTCAAATCCATATCTTTTCTCCCTACCTAACAGACGGACAAATTCCGACATTGGCACGCCGGCCACTAACGAATCTGGATTCGCGCGAAGACCGCGTCGTGATCGCTCGGGAACTTGCCGTCCGGACGCTCGTTGCACGTGACGTGGCGCAGCACCCGCACGTTACCCGTCGCGAACACATAGTCGAGACGGCACATCGGTTCCGGCTGGTAGGCATGGAATGTACGAACTGGCCCTTCGTGCGGCTTCTCCGTACGCAGGAACGTGTCGTAAAGTGCGAGCGACGCCGCGAAGATCGGATGCTCGAACGAGATCGACTTCGAGATCTGCGGCCCACATCCCTTCAGCAGCTTCTCCTGTTCATCCACGGGAATCCGCTCGAAGCTGTCGTTGAGATCACCCGTAAGGAACACCGTCTCGCCCTGCGCGATCAACCCCATCTCATGGAGGATCATCTTCATTCCCTCCACGCGCGCCTGCGAACTGATGTGGTCAAGATGCGTATTGAAATAGCGGAAGGTCTTTCCTGTGACGCGGTCCTTGAAGAGCCCCCACGTGCAGACACGCGTGCAGGCTGTGTTCCAGGACTTCGAGGCCGGTACGCGCGGCGTCTCGGAGAGCCAGAACGTGTCCGTCGCCAGACACTCGAAACGGTCCTTGCGATAGAAAATGCAACTCGCCTCGCCCTTGCCATCGTTGTCACGGCCTTCGCCGATCATCGCCCAGTCCGGCAGCGCGGCCAGCAGATCGTTCCGTTGACCACACGTCGCCTCCTGCAGTCCCATGATCGCGAAATCGTGGTCCTTGACGACCTTGACGACACGCGGCAGGCGATTCGACCAGGCGTTTTCCGCCTTGTCGTGAGGACAGCGGATGTTGAACGTCGCAAGATTGAACGCCTCCTCCTCCGTCGCTGCGGAGAGACCGATGTCAATGTACTGTCCACCGATTGTCTGGGTCGTCACGCTTGCGAGCAGATTGTCTCCCGTCTTCAGGGCAGCTGCGGCCTCCTTCGTGACTCCGTAGATCTCGTAATCCGTCGTATAGCCGGCGTAGGTTCCGGCGAGAACACCATTGAACCAGACCGACGTATTCTCGTCGTGATGCATCGAGAGGAACGCCTCGACAGGAACCTGCGCAAGATTCACATGACGGCGAAGCCAGATCTTCGAGGTCTTCCACGGCGTTCGGATGGTGGTGCCCGGCGCGCCACCGCCACCAAAGCCACCTGGGCCAACCTTCCAGGCGGAGTCGTCGAAATCCGGCTGCTCCCAGCCCTCGGACGGTTCCTCAAGCGTGTACCGCCACTGAATGTTGGCGGAGGTGCGTCCCTCGGGGACAACGGACTTCGTGCGAAGGACGGATAAATCCTTCAACGGCGCATAGAGTCGAGTCGTCGATGTATCGCGGGAAGAGTACTTCTTCCACATCTCCGGATCAGAAAGCGCGGGAATGAAGACGCCGCCGATGACGCTGCGGGCGATGAAGCCGCGGAATCTTCCGGAGTCCGCCCAGTACCAGTCGCTGAACGGGATGCGGTCCGGCGTCTTGTCGAGGAATCGACAGATGGCGGCGCTGACGAACGCGACGTCCTCCTTGCGGTTGCGGAGCGTCGCGGACCAGATTTCCCAGTCCGTTTTCGTCCAGGTCTTGCGGCTATCGAGAGGAAGACCATACGGTTGGATGAGCGCACGATAGGCCTTCATCTCCGCTTCGGCGACCTCCGGCGGGAAGAGGTTGAAGCCGAGGATGCGGTCCCACACGAGATTGTACTTCATGCTCCACGAATCGGGTTGATCGTAGGCGAGACGGTAGCTTCCTTCGCGACCGCCCTTCGCAGCCTCGATCCACTTCGGAACCATATCCCTGGCGAGCGCATTGTACTTCGCGGCGACCTCGGTCTCACCGCGCATCTCGGCCATCTTCGCGTAGGAGGCGAGGCCCATGACGGTCTTGACGGCGAGGTTCGCGTTGTGGGCGAGGTGTCCCGCGAAGTCGTCGGTGCAGAGCTGGT